>NZ_DAIRVK010000001.1:0-493446 GCF_036802865.1 Sulfurospirillum sp.
GTTCTCTCAAACGAGGACGAAATTATATAGACTTACACCTTAAAAGAAGGTTAAAAGGCAATACGATTTAAGTAGTTTTTTTATCCCTCTCAATTTGATTTATTTTTTGTTTACTCTCTTTCCATATAATAGAGATCTTAAAAATTGCATTCCAGCTTTTGAATTTGATAGAATGCGTTTTGATTTAACATGTATTAGTACATATCACAAGGAGAATTACTATGGGACTGTATGACAGAAATTACATACAAGATCGCTCAAATGAAAATAGTTATGAGCATACAAGAGTCAATGAAAGCTCTATGGGAGTTTTTATTAAACAGACTTATCAACTGTTTGCAGCCTCACTGCTTGCTGCAAGTGCGGGTGCTTATATCGGGATTGGTATGGCAAAGACTATCTCTTCTTGGTATTGGGGTCTTGTTATTTTAGAGTTTGTTTTTTTATTTGGGCTATATGCTGCCAAAAGAAAACCAGGTCTTAATATGGTTTTACTGTTTGGTTTTACGTTTATTAGTGGATTAACACTGGTACCTTTACTCTCTCATACATTAGGTATGGCAGGTGGTGCGAGTATTGTTGCGAACGCTTTTATTCTAACAACCGTTGCTTTTGGTGGACTTTCAGTGTTTGCAATGAATACTAAAAGAGATTTTTCATCAATGGGTAAAATGTTATTTATTACATTAATTGTTATTGTGGTTGCAGGGATCATCAATATCTTTTTTCATAGCCCAATACTACAACTTGCCATTGCAAGTATTAGCTCTATTTTGTTTAGTGCTTTCATTCTTTATGATACACAAAATATTATCAAAGGTGCTTATGAAACACCTATTGAAGGTGCTATTGCATTGTATTTAGACTTTTTAAATCTCTTTATTTCATTGCTCCAAATTCTTGGTATTTTTGGATCACGCGACGAATAAGGTTTGAAAGAGGCATAAAAAAAGGGGGCGAGAGGATAAATCCTCTCGCCCCCTTTTGCATTTACATGTAAAACATTAACCTAAAGGTTCATTGACCTTAATCTCACATTTACCATTCTTTTCACATTTGATATTTGCATCAAAATAGAGGATTTTACTTACATCAATTTTTGCATCTTTAAGTTTCATAAATGCTTCCATAGAACGTCCTCCGGCAGAACAGTTAAAAATAACCACCTTAGCTTTAGGTAATTTTGCCGCTAAATCTTTTGCATCTAATTTTCCAGCTTCAATATTAACAGCTCCTTTGATATGACCATTGGCAAATTCTCCTGCGGTACGCACATCTATAACAGCTACATTTGCAGGAATTTTATCACTCATGATCAATGCTTTATACCATTCACCATCAACACTTCCTTCATCTTCGCCCAATTTAACGCCCTCAACAAAGGCATCTTTTTTAGAAGCTGGAGCTGCTTCTACTTTTTTCACACTACCGGCAGTTGTTTGGAGCCCTGCTTCTTTCCATTCAGGATACCCACCTGAATAAACACTAATTTTTTCATAACCAAATAACTGAAGCTTTTTAGCAAGATTGTGTGATTTTGCACATGAATACCCTTCACAAAATGCCACAATAGGTGTTGTCTTATCCGCAGGTAAACGACCTTTAAGTTTATCAACCTCTTCATCACTCATATAAAGCGCACCAGGGATCGTTCCTGCTATATATTTTGCGTACGGGCGTGCATCCATCATAACTGCACTATTGTTTTTAAAAATGGCTTGAGCTACTGGTAATCCAATCTCTGGATAATTTTTACTGATCCATTCTGGTTCACCGGCTTGATAAAGTTTTACATTTGTAAAACCTATGCTCTTTAAATGATTGGCTACAATTGGGCTTTTTTCACAATCCCATCCGCCACAAAAGACAATAATCTCTTTATCTTTAGCTACTTTATCCAGTTGACCAATAAACTTATCAATTTGTGTATCAGGAATATTGATACTTGAAGGGATTGTGCTACTTAAATATTTTGGATTAGGACGGGCATCAATAAGAAGTGCTTTGGCACCTTCTCGAGTTCCATTTCCAATTGCTTGCTTCACATAGTCATAATCTACATTAACGAGCTTATACTGCTCCATTAGCCCTTTAACATGCTCTGTTGGGGCTGTCAATACTTTGGCACTTGGAGTTGCACTGGCTTCTGGTTGTGTCGTACATCCAGAAAATAATAAACCTGCAACAACAATGCTTGCACTAATTACTTTGAGTTTCATCTTATCTCCTCTTTATTATATCTCTTGTACAGACTCACTAGCCTCAAGATACCTAATTAATGTTAATCACTTTTGTGACACCAAAGACATTTTCCTAATTATTATATAAATAAAATATAATAATTATCTTACTTTATTACTTAAGAAGGTTTAAATATTTAAAAAAAATTGAAGAAGGTAATTATTTTTTACTTTGAGTAGCATAGAAGATCAATGAGGTTGAAATAAAGTACTATACAGTGAATATTTTTCCACTGTATAGTCTAAAATTACTATTTAGTGATGCGCACTTTCCGTATCATCAAGATTAAATATTTTATCCGCAAGATAATACAGAAACAACGCCACACCGATACCGCCAAATCCTATTGCAAATTCAGCCGCAGAAGGGAAATACTCTACAAACGTAGGCGCGACTTGATATTCTACTCTCTTAAGTGTTGTCATTGGGTACAGTAAAGTATCATGCACTAAATCATAACGCATAAAAAAGATACCAACCATTCCCGTAATAGAAGCATAAACCGTTGCTTTAATGGCTTTTGCATTGCTCACTAAAATAATTGTAAAGGGAATCAACATTCCTAAAATCAATTCACCAAACCAAAAACTTGGATTTTTGATAGCGTGGAAAATTGTTGCTGCACGCTCTGGCATATCGCCATACAACGCTGTTAAAATTTTCCAGGCCTCAAAGAAAATAAGCACAGCTAGTAACATGCCCAAAATTTTTGAAAGCTTCACAAGCATAACACTTATTTTTTCAGGAAAATTCATTTTGTACCTAAAACCATACATCAAAAAGACCAAATAACACCCTGTAATCATCGCGGAAAGAATGAAATAAACAGGATAAAAAACACCATTAGCCGAAGGTCTTGAAATTAAAAAGCCAAATACAGCTCCAAGATTAGAGTGTGCTGCAAGACCAACTAGGAGACCGCAAATACCAAAGATTTTAGAAAACGTGTGGTTGACTTTAATGGCTAGAAAGAAAAATTCCAAACAGATGAATGTTAAGTAAAGACCATACAGTGTTCCCATCCACCAAATAGCCGAAGTGAGTCCTGGGGTTAAAACATTGTAAATCAGCATCGTCATCGGATGACCAATTTCCAAGCCAATAACGGCAAAACCTGAACTGATGGTGATAATCGCACCTGCAATAGCGCGCTTACCGATTTGCTGAAACTCAGGAATTCCAAAAACATGCCCAATAGAGGAGATAATACAAAGACCCGTACTGGAAACAACAAAGAAAACGTACATCGCAATGAGTAAACCCCACGGATGTTGTCTTGTAACATTGTAAACATGGTGTCCATGTAAGATATACGCAACCGCACCTGCCATAAAAGCGGCAAGAAGTGCTACGGTTACAATGGCTATCCCTAGATTAAGGGGCGTTTTGTCAAAATAAAAGAGTTTTTTCAAAGAAATTGTTTGCATCATAAACTCCTACAAAATATAAAATAATTTTGGTTTAGTACCCAAGTGTTCTTTCACTTGACGGTACTCTTTGTTAGCAAGCAATACAGAAATCTCGCTGTTTGGATCATCTAAATCACCAAATACCCGAACTTTCGTTGGACACGTTGCTTGGCACGCTGTAGTTGTTTCGCCATTGGCAAGTCTGGTATCGGAACAGAAAGTACATTTATCAACCGTGTTGGTTCGATTATCGACATAACGCGCATCATAAGGACAGGCGTTGATACAATAGGTACATAAAATACATTTCGTTGGATCAACCATGACCATGCCACCTTTGCCATAATAAGTCGCATTGGTTGGGCAGACTTGTTGACAGGGTGCGTTTTCACAATGTTGACATTGACTCGGATGATACGTTTGCGAAGCAATAGAGATGTTCGGGAATTGCCCTTCCGCCTCTTTAACGCCAACCCAGATACGATAATGATCTTGGAGGAGTAAAACGCCATTCTCTTCTTTACATGCACTTTCACATGCTCTACAATTAATACAATTTTTGTAGTTTAGTGCCATTCCATAACGTGCCATGATTAAACCTTTCTAATTTCTACGATTGTGTCATGAAGACAGGTTGATCCGTGCATCGGCTCAATGCCATCTTCTATAATAGCTGCATCATTACCGCCATTGTTGTATCCAAGGCTAAGCGCTTTTGAGTAAACGCCAAAACCATGCACAAAAAAGAGTGTGTCTGGTCCAATTTTTTCTGTGGGATACGCTTTGATGGTTGTTTTTCCTACTTTGCTGGCAACTTCCAGCTTATCACCAAACTTAATGCCTAACTTATCGGCTACACGTTTATTGATCCATGCATAGTTTTGTGGCACAAGGTTAAGAAGCATTCGGTTATTCGCTGTTCCTGATTGCGTAAACTGCGCATGACGCCCTGTGATAAATCTAAATTTACCTGCAGGAATTGCCATTTCATACTCTTTTTTCCAAACAGGCATTGCATCGATGCCTTTCTTAGCAAGAGCAGGTACAGCACACTCAATTTTTCCCGATGGTGTAGCAAATTTTAAATTACGTACCGAATAGGCACGTTTCGCTTCGGGATAGTATTCATAGTCATTCACACTCACTTTTTTGAAGTATTCATTCATATTAGGGTAAAAGACACCCTTTTCTTTAAGAATCTCTGCTGCGCCTTCATACTTTTCGACAGCATGGGCATTGAGTTCTTCTTGATCGTGCACAAAAGGTTTGCTCAAGTCAAAGTCAGCATAGACTTTTTCTTCACCATCATCTTCAATAGATGCTTGAACATCTTCATCGTATTTTTTCGTAATCTCAAAAAGAGGTTTTGTTAGTTTCGCACTCAAACCTCTCATGATTTCCATGACAGGTTTGCTTTCAAACATAGGGTCAATGACTTTATTGCGTTGTGCAATGGCTGGCTCAATACCACCAAAAGAGACCACTGGATCAGTTCTCTCCAAATAAGTACACTCTGGTAAAATCACATCGCTGAGCATAACCGTGTCACTTGGCATTGTATCAATGGTTACAACCAAATCTAATTTTTTCAAAAATTCTGCTGTTTTGGCATTATTTGGCATATTTTGCATTGGATTGTGTTTGTAGTTAAAAAGTGCACGAATAGGATACGGACTTCTGTTTTCCAAAACCATATTTCTAAAAGCAACCCATGAGCCAGACCCGCCCACAACGGCGGCTTCATCTTTTTCGATACGAGGTTTTGCTTGTGCATACATAGGAGCAACTGCGTCATGTTCTACCAGTGGTAAGCTCTTACCAAAACAGATACCACCTTTCACATCAATACCACCACCAAGAGCCGAGAAAATAGCTTGAGCACGGCGAAGTTGGAAGTCATTTTTAGACCATGTTGTACGTCGTCCTTGATAATAAATCGCTTGAGGTGCATTTGCCATAAAATCACGCGCAACTTGGTAAATATCTGCTGCTTTAATACCCGTAATTTTTTCAGCCCACTCTGGGGTATAGTTGTTACTTAAAATATGCTCTTTATAGGCATCAAATCCGTTGAAATAATTTTCAACAAATGGCTTATTGTAACGCTCTTCTTTGATAACAACATAAGTCAGTGCTAAAACAAAAGCTAAGTCAGTGCCTACATTGATCGCCAGCCATTTATCACTTTTAGCCGCCGTATTGGTAAAACGAGGATCAACGGTAATCAGTTTGGCACCACGTCCGGTTGTGCGTTTAAAGAAGTCCATCGTATCTGGTGTAACAATCGCTTCAGCACGATTTGCACCTGCCATGATGACATATTTGGCATTATCCAAATCAGCCTGCCCATAACCACCAATAGTAAGAGAATAACCCGAAACAGTGGTTGCAAGACAAAGACTTGCATGGTTTAAAAAGTGTGAAGAACCGAACATTGTGAAGAAACTTTTAAAGGTGTGCTCCGCCATGCCCTCGCCCGCACAAAAAGCCACCGTTGAGCGGTTATCTTTCTCTTCATCCAAAATTTTGGTGAGTTTTTCGTTAATGTAAGCGTATGCTTCGTCCCAACTGACGCGCTTAAACTTTCCACTCCCTTTTTCACCATCACGGATGAGTGGGTATTTCAAACGATCAGGATCATATACTGCTTGTATGCCCGAATTACCACGAGGGCAAAGCATATTACGTGATTTTGGAAAAAGTGGGTTTGGATCAAGTTTTTCAATAACACCATTGTGAACATGCGCAATGGCAGCACATTTATTAACACACATCTCACAGAGTGTTGCTATTTTTTTATCTTCATTGCCAACTTTTTTGGCTGGTGTTGTAGCATTTGCTATAACGGAAGAGGAACTAAGGCTCACTCCGCCTGCTATTGACATCGCTACACTACCTTGAAGAAATCTCCTTCTTGAGATCTCTACTTTCATCGCGTCTCCTTGTTATCTTTTGCCTTTAAGTTTCACACTTTCAGATGAGGCCTAAAAGTGTGTCTTTATATATCCATTGTAAAGCATAAATCTTAGAAAGAACTTACAAAAGGTTAAAAAAAATATACAAATAATCTTTAAAGAGAGTCAAAATCCCTAGATAAGGTGATTTTATAAGATAAAAAAATATGATACTTTGTCATAAATTGTATTACAAAAGGTAAATTTTTATGTACTTTATTGGAAATATTTTTATAATTTAGAGATAAATTGTCTAAAGAAAGCCTGCATTTCTTTTAAGTTTTAGAGGCTATTTTGAGAGATTATATAAATTTAGGTTATATTTAATTAACCTTTTTAGACTTTTTTGACACGCCCCAAATAAAAAGAACTTCAAACTCGAGGTATTCATGCGGATAATTTTGGATCAATGCTTTTGTTTGAGCCACATTCAAATGCCTTTCACCACCACTAACACCACTCTTTTTAATATAACGAAATTTAGAAAGGTTGTCTTCAAAAAAGAGGCGAAATGTTTTGACTTCATGTGTACATGTAAAGTATGTTTCAAATATTTCCATGAGTGTTTTTGCATGAGGTAAAAAAGTGGATTGACCACTCATCGTATGGATTGTTTCAAAGGTTTTATCCGTAAAAATGGCAAATGCTCCTTCATGACATCTTATTGCTAATTTGGAAATCAATGCTTCAATATCACTTGCCCATTGAAGCGCGGATGAAGAAATAAGAAGATCATACGATGGGCTTAATTGTTCTAACAAAGCAGGTGCTTCAAAATTTTCGCAGATAATTTCCACTTCTTTACAGATAGGATGTAACTGGCACATTTTAAGCGCATTATCTACACCTGTAAAATGCTCTATATCCCACGTAATATTTTTGAAAACGGCTCCGCTCCCACACCCTAAATCCAGGATTTTTTTAGGTTGCGAATCAATATGTGAAACTAAATAATGCGCAATTTCACGCTGTAAAGAGGTATAGTCATCATAACTATGTGCATTTTTAGAAAATTCTTTAATATGTTTTGCAATCATATGTCTATTACTATTCACTTTTTTTCTAAAAATTATACTCTGCAGTGCCTAAAAAATGACTGTTTCATCTTTTATTATACTCTTTAGTAAGAAAGGACAATAATAGTTTAAGAATTTTTTTCATAAAATATCTAATAATACTCATAATAAGGGGCCACGATGTCTAAATGGGGGCGTTTAGGGATTTTGATGTGTCTTATTTTAAGCACACAACTATGGGCATCAATCGGTAAAGTTTCTCTTTTAAAGGGCGAAGCATCTGCAACTCGCAATAATCAAACGATGCCACTCTCCAATGGTACAACTCTTGAAGAACATGATCTTATCGCAACACGAGCCAACAGCCAAATTCAGCTTACGTTTGAAGATAAAACTGTCATCACACTTGGAAGTGAAAGTATCCTAGATATTAATCAGTATTTGAATGATGCTCAAGAACCGAAGGCTAAATTTAAATTTAATCAAGGCACATTCAAAAGCATTACGGGCAATATCGGAAAACAAGCACCTGAGAACTTTAATCTCGAAACAAAAACTGCAACCATTGGAATCAGAGGAACAACAGTGCTGGGACAAACCAGTATGCCTCCGAAAGATGGTCTCGAACAGCCCGATATTATTGGATGTTCTTCAGGTAAAATCGTTGTTGTAACACCTATGGGGTCTGTTGAAATAGGTGCTGGTTTTGCAACAACAGTCTCACCAAATCAAGCACCCTCCGCACCAAAACCACTCAGTGCCACCCCTCTAAATTCGACAGCATCAAGTTCGTCACAACCAACACAAAGTGGAAATGTCATCCTTGCCTCTTCTTCAACAACATCGACTACTAATCAAGTCAATGATGTTGCAAATAACACCTTACAACAATCAACGCAAAGCACTGTAGACAATTCTGCTACTACTGCCGTGAACAATCAATCACATTTTACCCCTAGCGTTGGGCTTACAGGTGGTACGTTGGATTATAATCCATTTGAAAGCTCCATCGATTATTATGCAAAAGGGATTAATTCAACATTGACACTTGTTTTGGGGTATCATCCAAGTGAATATACCCATTTACATTCATATACAACATTGATACTTAGTGATATTCCACTTATTGGAACAAACGGTTGGACCAATTTAAATAATCTCAATGCAGAGATAACAGATTTTAGTTACTTAACCAAGCCCCATAACACTTCCAATACCCCCGTAACACTTTCACACAACAGCAACAATATGACATTATCGAATTATGCTTTGATACAAGATGCCAATCAAGAACTCTTTATCGCATCTCTGAGAAATGAGGATGTTTTCTACACTCAAAAATTTATTATTGGACGACAGTCTTCTACGCTTTCTACCTCAACTATTCTCTATTATGCAGATCCGTTTGATTCCATTGCAGCACTGAATTATCCTGAATTAACAGGCTCGTTGAATGCTTTAGCGATCAATACAACCAATCGTAATGCGCTTGGATTTTCATTAGATGGAAGTGACAATAGCCTTATTATCACCCTTGGAACGGTTGATAGTCATAATAGCCTAACCTTAAAAGACTATACGCTCGTCAATTCACCGAATTCAAATTACATTAATCACTGGGCATATGCTAGTTTGTCAGGAGCACTTTACGGTAGTACAAATCAAGCTATTGGTGTCAATGGGATAGAAACAACTTATAATTATGATGGTGGTTATATCCCTAGCTATAGCACAACAACGGGTATTGCAGTGAAAACAACGACTTCAACACCTATTGCCTCTCAAAGGTATAACACGGTACAAACACTAGAAGGACTTATTACTAACAGCTCAGGCAACAGTGACTTGACCATTCAAATCAATAAAAACACAGGTGCGATTAGTGTTGCCTCATCTTCACTTACCATCGATGGAACAGGCTCGTCTAGTAAATCAGCATACATTCACGATGACTATTTTGCGGCTATCACGATAGATACTCATGACAATTCAACACCCTTACTTCAAAACTATCTTATTGCCATCCCACTCACAACGCAAGATGACTATGTTTCATGGGGATACTGGGGAAATAATCAACTCAACAATGTAGACCGAATAGAGAGACAAACATCACCTTTTAGTACTTGGGTTGCGGGAACAAAAACTGATCCAAGTGTGATCCAAAATCTTGTCACAAATACAGCATCTTACAGTTACAGCGGTACAGTGATTGGTGCTGCTAGAGACTGTGGTGTATGGGGATACATCTTAAATGATGCGAGCAATAGTGTCAATCTTGCCATCAATTTTGCAAACGTAAATCCTATCTCAGGCACCATAGCATTTAAGACCAGCAACAATCGATCATGGAGCAGTACGGTCACAACAAGTGCTCTAACAGCCAGTTCATCTAGCTTTACAGCTAATTTGGCGAGTGGAAACTCTAATGGAAGCTTAAAGGGAAATTTTTACGGACCAGCAGCTAATGCTCTTGCAGGTAGTTTCAATTTGTCAAAAACTTCTGATGATATAGCTTCTGGCTCATTCAAAGCAATTAAATAAGGGCTAACACCATGAGAAAAATTTTAATTTTTTGTTTTATCACCATTGCTTCACTCTCAGCGAGTTCTTTAGAGACTTTCAAAAGTGACTATACTCTTGCACTAAAGGCTTATAATGCGCAAGATTTTTTAAATGCCTATCAACAGTTTTACACGCTGAGTGAAATATCACCTGAGAATGTTGAAGTCAATTTTTATCTTGGAAGAGCAGCGTTGGAGCTTAAACATTATGATGATGCGGTAAGCGCGTTTGATCGTGTTCTTATCCTGAATCCTTCACATGTACGAACCAAGCTGGAATTAGCGCGCCTTTATTTTGAAATCCAACAATACGACACCGCTCAATCTCTTTTAGATGGTGTATTGCAAGAGCAATTGCCCCTTACTGTGCAAGAAAATGTGATTGCACTCAAAAGCGCTATTGAGCAACAAAGAGCAAAACACACGTTTGGTGGTGCTTTAATTTTAGCATGGGATTACGATACCAATATTGGTAATGATGTGGGACGAGGTGTAACTCAAAACATACCCAACATTATAGATTTACCTGGAAATAATCGACGTAAAAGTGCTGGTCTTGCACAAACATTGGTTTTAAACCACAGCTACGATATGGGTGAAAAAGGTGGCTTTGCTTGGGAAAGTACCTTTTTAGCTTACAATAAAAATCTTACACAGTACTCGGACAAAGACCTTATGCTTTTTTCGTTAGCAACAGGACCGAGCTATACTTATGATATTTATAAACTTTCACTTCAAGCCATTTATGACAAAGTTCGCTTAGAATCTGATGATTATATGAATATAAGCCGTGTCGCGCTTAACCTTAAAACAATTCTGACTCCCGAGTTAATGTTAGAAACGGACATTACTCAAAAACGCAGCCTCCACACGCAAAGTTCTAACACCACTGATTCTGATGCAACTGTTTATACTATGGGACTACGTTACGCACTCAACCCACAAGATCCATGGATTATTGCGGCCTATGTCACCTACAAAGATGAAAACGAGCGAAACAAAACAGCGGCACAATATGGTGTTTCATCGGATGAGTGGAACTATCGTTTGGAACTTTCAAAAGAGGTTTTCAAAGATTTTCGAGCTGCAATTGGATATGCCTATAAAGATACCACGTACAAAGAATTTGATGCACTTTTTAATCTCAAACGTAAAGATACTGAAGATTACTATACCGCTTCACTTTCATACATGCTCGATAAACAATCTTCAATCATGCTAGGCTACGCTTACAGTGACCATACTTCCAACAATGCTCTGTACACTTACAAAAAAAATGTTACGACTCTTTCGTACATTTACTCGTTTTAGCCTATGCGTAAAAGCCTAACACAGCTTCTCTTCGCTCTCATCATTATGGGAAGCTGTAGTATAGGTTATCTTCATTACAGCTCCTTTTGGCAACCCTTTGAATATAAAATCAAAGATATCATGCTTCAAAGGAGAGGTGAAATCAAAGGTGATGAAAATATTATTATCATTGACATTGATGAAAAAAGCCTCAAATCTCTTGGACAATGGCCATGGAGTAGAGATAAAATAGCAAAGCTCCTGCAAAATCTCTCCGATCTTGGTGTCGCCATCATAGGACTTGATGTTGTTTTTGCAGAAGCAGACAACAGCTCACCTCAAAAAGTCTTAAAACAATTAGGGCTTTCGTATCAAAATGCACCCGATTATGATGCAATTTTTGCACAAACAATTCACGAAACACCTACAATTGTAGGATATGTTTTTGCTTTAACCTCAGATGCCATCGAGCCTGAAGGAAGCCCTAAATCTGCCGCTATTATTGTAGAGCAAAATCGCCCAGTACACTCTTCACTCATCAAACCTTATCGCGCCATTTTAAACACTCCGAACATTCAAAAACAGGCGTACTCAAGTGGCTACTTTAACACCATTCCGGATGGTGATGGTATTGTGCGTAGTATTCCACTTATTATGGAGTATGATGGTATTCTTTACCCTTCGCTAAGCCTTGAAATGGTGCGTATTGCACTGAATGAAAAAAAAATTACGATTGCTTATGACGAAAGTGGTATTCGTCAAATTGAAATTGGCGAACATGTTATTCCTACCGACTTTTTTGGACGTTTGATGGTAAATTATCGAGGTAAGCAACACAGTTATAAGTATATTTCCGCTCTTGATGTCTACACGAACAGTGTCGATCCTTTACGTGTCAAAGATAAAATCGCTCTTGTAGGAACTTCCGCTGCAGGCTTACTTGATCTTAGAAGTACACCATTTGAGAGTGTTTATGCAGGTGTTGAAGTCCACGCCAACGCTATTGATAACATCTTACATCAAGAGTACATTGCAAAACCTATTTGGACACGGGGTGTTGATCTACTCAGTATTATTGCGTGTTGTATCATCACATTTGCCATTTTACTTTTACCAAGTGCCTTATTAAGCTTTACTACCCTTATAATGTTAAATCTTATTCTCATTCTGGCACACTACTACAGTATGATTTACCAAGGAATCTTATTCAATACACTTCTACCATTGGTAGCAATTAATATTCTTTTTATCGTAGGTCAAGCGATTAACTATTTTCTTGAAATAAGACAAAAAGAGCTCATCAAACATAAATTCGCAAGTAAAGTAAGCCCTGCTGTTATGAATAATATTCTCGCGAGCGAAGGCGATGTTCTGCAAGGCATTGAAAAAGAGATCACCATCTTTTTTTCTGATGTACGTGATTTCACAGCCATTTCCGAAGCATCAGGTGATGCAAAGCGCTTGATTCATCTTATGAATGCCTATATGGATCCTATGAGCCAAATTATTATTCGCTCGGGTGGTACGGTAGATAAATTTATTGGTGATGCCATCATGGCGTATTGGAATGCTCCTATTAGCATAAAAGATCATGCCGATAAAGCTGTAACAGCGGCTCTTCAGCAATTGCACCATCTCAAATCTCTTAATGCTGAATTAAAAGCCAATCCAGAATTTGAAAACATTGCTTCGATGGCCGAGCAAAAAGGTAAGCCTATCATTGACATTGGCATTGGAATTAACACAGGTGTCGCGATTGTTGGAGAAATGGGTACAACGAATCGTAGTGACTACACTGTCATTGGTGATCCAATCAACTTAGGTTCTCGATTGGAGTCATTATGCAAATACTATAACTCCCATCTAACCATCTCTAACTTTACCAAAGCCCAACTCAAAGATGCTTACATTTTTCGCTTTTTAGACTTAGTGACCGTCAAAGGTAAAAATGAACCTGTGGAAGTCTGGCAAGTTCATGATTTTGATGCACCTCAACATGAACCACTCTATGCAGTAAGCTATGAAGAGCTCCAAGAAGAGTTAAAGCTTCATCATGAGGCTATCGCACTTTATAAAGAAGCTCGTTTCACTGAAGCACTTGCTTATTTTGAAACACTGCAAAAAAGAGAAACGAAAACCAATCAAGCCATTTACACAATCTATTGTGAGCGTTGTTCACACTATATTACTTTCCCACCAAGTGCATTTAATGGTGTTTTTGTGCACACTACTAAAGGATAATAATGAGTTATATTCGTATTTTAGGTGCTTCTGGAAGCAGATCCAAAGAGTCTTTTAGCACATGTATTCAAGTGAGCAAACACACGTTGATTGATGCGGGTAATATTATGCATTCCCTTGGCGAAGATGCTTTTCATATCAACCATATTTTTTTCTCGCATGCTCATTTGGACCATATCATCGATACGGCATTCATGGTCGATAATTTTTTTGCCAAACGTACAGAAACACTCACACTTTATGGACTCCCAGCAACAATTAAAGCACTGCAAACACATCTTTTTAACAATGTTGTCTGGCCTGATTTTAGTAAACTTCATCTACCAAACAGCAAAATACCTGCTATTACTTATGTGACGATTGAACCACAACAAAGTTATGTCGTTGAAGAAGGTATAACACTCACTCCTTTTTTAGCCAATCATACAGTTCCTTGCTGTGGTTATATTATAGAGCAAAATAAAAGCGCTCTGCTCTTCTCAGGAGATACCTTTAGTAATGAAGCATTGTGGGAGTTACTGAACGAAAGATCTGAAATTAAAGCGCTTATCATCGATGTCTCTTTCCCAAATCATTTTGTGAAAATTGCAACCGAAAGTAAACATCTGACACCACACTTTTTAGCCGAAGGGATGAAACACCTCAAACGTAATGATGTGCATCTTTATATCAACCATCTTAAACCTTTTTATGCTGAACAAATCACACAAGAATTAAGTGCTATTGGCATTGCACAAGAAGCTGTTTTACACGATGGTGGAAGTATAGATCTCGCCACGGGTCATTTACAATACATTATGCCTGTAAGCATCGATGAACGTGTTCAAAAACTCACGGAGATAGGAACAGCGCTTTCTGCCAATGAGAACCTTGATGCACTTTTAGAAATGATCGTCACCGAAGCCAAAAATCTCACAGGAGCAGATGGAGGAACACTCTACTTGCTTGAAAAAGATGAACTACGTTTTCAAGTTATTCAAACAGACTCGTTAAATATCAAAATGGGAGGCAAGAGCGACAAAATAACATGGCCACCACTCCCACTCTATCTCGAAAATGGCACACCCAATAAAGCTATGGTAGCCGCGACATGTGCTTTAGAAGATCGACTTGTCAACATCCCTGATGTCTATGAAGCCGTAGGATTTTCTTTTGAGGGTACCAAAAAATTCGATCAAGGAACAGGGTATCGCTCCAAATCAATGCTCGTTATTCCCATGAAAAACCACGAGCATGAAATTATTGGCGTATTGCAGCTTTTAAATAAAATTGATGCACAAACGCATGAAGTGAGAGCATTTAACGTTGAAGATGAAAAAATCACCCTTTCTCTCGCATCGCAAGCTGCCATTGCTATTACCAACACATCGCTTATCCAAGGACTTGAAAATCTTTTAGAGTCTTTTCTTAAAAGCATCATTTTTGCTATCAGTAAAAAATCACCTTACACGGCTGGGCACATTGAACGTATGGTAAAACTTAGTGTCATGATCGCTGAGGCGATCAATCAAGATGACTCTTTATATGCAAAAAAACACTTCACCGAAGAAGAGATCAAGCAGATCAATTTTGCGGCACTGATGCATGACATTGGAAAATTAGCAACACCTGAACAAGTCGTCGACAAAGCGACAAAATTAGAAGCTATCGTTGATCGTATTTATATCATTGAATGTCGTATTAAAACAGTTGAAAAAGCTTTACGTGTAAAATTTTTAGAAGATAAAATTGCTATCATGGAAGGTAGACAAAAAGGCGATATGCAAGCGTTAGAAGAGACGTATCATCACGATCTTGAAACCTTAAAGAATACCTTTACACTTATCCAGTCGAGCAACAAAGGTGACACATTTCTGCATAATGAGACTGTTGCGAAGGTTCAATCACTGGCAAAAGAGTCATGGCACATAGGAGAAGAAAACTATAGCATTCTCACAGAAGATGAGGCGTATCATCTTAGCACCCAAAAAGGTACACTCACCTATGAAGAGCGCAAAATCATTAACGATCACGCGCAACTAAGCGTTGACATTTTAAACCGTTTGCCATTCCCTAAAAAATACCAACAGATTCCTCAAATTTCAGGAAATCACCATGAAAAAATCAATGGGAAAGGCTACCCACAAGGACTCAAAGGTGCTGAAATCAGCTTTGAAGCGCGTATTTTAGCCATTGCCGATATTTTTGAAGCCCTGACTGCCAGTGATCGCCCGTATAAAGCAGGTATGCCTCTTTCCTTGGCAATGAAAATTCTTCACAGTATGGCAAAAGAAGAAGAGCTGGACAAAGAGCTTGTAAAGTTTTTCTACGATTCTGGGCTCTATTTACACTATGCAAAAGAGGTGCTTCCTGCATCGAGCATTGACACCGTTACCGTGGATTTCAATACATTATAGTGTCTTATTTTTTGTTGGCTATTTCGATTTTTCGTGTCAAATCTAATGCAATATTTTGATACAAAAGCGCAAAAGGATAAGAATAAATTTCATTGCACTTCTCACCATTAATCTCAAAAGAGATAATGGTTGTCCCCTCTTTATACGAAAGGATGGTTGCATTTCTGGGTTTTTTGGTTAAAAATGCCATTTCACCAAACATATTCCCAGAATCAATCGTTGCAACAATTTTTTTGCCATCAACGACAACAACACCCATACCATTTAAAATAAAATAAATATCTTTAGTGGCATCCCCCGCATTCATAATCACGTCACCTTTGGCATAGCGTTTAAACTTGACATTGGTGGTCATACGGATAATATCTTCCTGTTTAATCCCATCAAACAGATAAATTTTATCACTAATCTCTAAGAGTTTTTCTTGGGAAACAGAGAGTTTATGCGCATGTCCCGCTTCTAAAATACGCGCAATCTCTTCTTTGGTGTAATTTGTATGTTTAATGACCATTGTTAATCCATTAGTGTTAGTACATTTTGAAGATAGGTATGCCACTTGATATCTTTAGCGTGTGAAAAATCAACCGTTTGCAAATATTGTTTTACAAATATTTTGGTCGATAACTCTTCTGTCAAATCTCCATCAATTCGCCTTGATTTTTTAAAAAAATCTCTAATAGAAGCACTTTTTTTTGCTTCATTCCACAACAATTTATCGAAATAATATGTTTTCGTGTTGATAATAGAACGTAAATTTTCAGCATACGCATCACGTTCTTTTTTAAACTCGCGTAAAAATTGTTCTTTGATATACGCCCCAAATTCCGTACGCTCTTCATCGTTTTGTAAGTGTTCCATTTTACCAGTTCGTTTAGCCTCCTTTTCACTTAAACGTGTATGGAGCCCATCAAGGTCGCCTACAGACTTTAAAAAATGGTATTTAAACACAATAGAAATATCTTTAGATTTTTCAAGAAAATTTTTATAAAAATTATTGAGGAAAACAATATCTTTGTAAAATTTAGAAAGTAACCCATCAATGGCTTGAACATCATTAGCACCGATAGTATTGTAAGCTGCTGCAATGAAGCGATTGAGTTTCATATAATCAACTTTTTTTTGGTACGCAAATCCATTGCTCTCTAAAAAGTTGATATTAAATTTTAAAACTTCATACTCATCATTAAAATATGTCTGTGTAAAATCTTCAATAATTGCTATGAGATCAAAAACAAGTTCTGAAGCTTCAGCTTCTAATCCATCCAGAGGCTCATTCATTGTATTATCTATCATCATTTACACTCCCTCTCTATCTATTATGATTATAACAAAAAGCGCGGTCTTATTAAACTATTTCTTGCCTCTTTTAAAAGTGATTTCTTAATGTTTAACGATTCTTTAACACGTTTTGGATATAATCCTTAGTTCTACATTATTTTGAAAACAAAGGACATCCCTTATGACCACCGTTTTATTGGTTTTACAATTTGTATTAACCGCTATTTTAACTGTTTCTGTACTTCTACAAAAAAGCTCATCTATCGGTCTTGGTGCTTACAGTGGAAGCAACGAATCCCTCTTTGGTGCAAAAGGACCAGCGGGTTTTATGGCAAAATTTACTTTCATCATTGCAACACTTTTTATTGTAAATACACTTGCTTTGGGTTATTTTTACAATCAAGATAAAAAAGTATCGATTGCAGAAGATATTAAAATCGAAAAAAGCGTTGTACCAAGCGTTCCAGCTCCTGTGACATCTGCTCCAGCAGCTCCTGAAGCGCCTACATCTAAATAACCTCGCATGAAATCTTTTTGGCTTGTGTTGTGTTTGAGTGTGATGGTATGGGCAGATGCCCATATCTTCATCTACCACCGTTTTAACGATTCCAGATATCCCACCACCAACACAACCCTTGAAGAACTTCGCAAAGAGTTCGACTACTTCAAAAAAAATGGTTATGAAGTCATTCCTCTTGAAAAACTTGTACGTGCTCTTCACAACAAGGAAACCATTCCTGACAATTGGATTGTTCTTACAATTGATGATAACTACAAAAGTTTTTATGAGCATGGTTTAGCACTTTTTAAAGAGTACAATTACCCCTTCACAATGTTCGTTTATGTCGGAGCCACCGAGCAAAAATACGGCGATTTTATGAGTTGGGAACAACTTAAAGAAACCAGCAAATACGGTTCTTTAGAATTTCACTCACTAAACCATCCCCACATGACAGAACTCAGTGATGAAGCACTTAAAAAAGACTTCGATGAAGGTTTGAATTTATTTGAAAAACGTCTTGGTATTAAACCTCATTACTTCTCTTACCCTTTTGGCGAATTTAGTCCTCGGGTCAAAGCGATTGCAACAAGCTATGGTTTTGAAGCGATCTTAAACCAGACAATGGGTGCTGTTGCAAGTTTCAGTGACCCGCTGGATTTAGATCGCTCGGCGCTTGTTGGGAGAAGTGATTTAGCAGGATTTCTGAAATACAAAGCTCTTGAAGCCACATGGTTTGAGCCCAACGTGTTACTGAGTGATGGCAAGCTTGCATCTTTGCATGTAAAAGCTGTGACCAATGCAACCAAAGGTGGTATATACATCAGCGAACACGGCTATCAAGAAGTCAGTTTAAGTGATGGCGTATTTGAAGCTCAAATTAATAAAATACTCACCAAAGATCGTACACGGATTATTGTTTCCGTGGGCAACAAAATTTCAACAAAATTGCTTGTCAAAGACAAGTTTAGTAAATAATTTTAACTTACAAAGAGGTACAAAATGGAATTAAACAAAATCTATGCTGAACAAAAAGAGCATATGGAAAAATGTATCGCGGCACTCAAACGTGACTTTATGACCATTCGTAGTGGTAAAGTCTCTACAACAATTTTAGATAATATCCATGTGGATTACTACGGAACACCAACTGGTCTTAGCCAAGTGGCAACTGTTCTAGCAACCGATGCGACAACCATCACAATTTCTCCTTGGGAGAAAAAAATGCTCAGAGAGATCGAAAAAGCGATTATGCAAGCTAACATCGGTGTCAATCCAAACAACGATGGCGAAAGTATTAAACTCTTCTTTCCACCAATGACAACTGAGCAACGAAAAGAAGGTGCAAAACAAGCTAAAGCTATGGGCGATAAAGCTAAAATTGCCATCCGAAATGTGCGTAAAGACTCTAATGACCAAGTTAAAAAATTGGAAAAAGATAAATTGATTACCGAAGATGGCTCTAAAAAAGGTCAAGATGAAGTTCAAAAAATCACTGACGCAACCGTTTCTAAAGTCGATGAACTCGTAAGAGAAAAAGAATCTGAACTCCTAAAAATTTAAGGGTAAATATGCAAGTTGAAAAAATTTATAAAGACGCCAATGCCCTTTTAGAGGGACATTTTTTACTGAGCAGTGGTAAACACTCCCGATATTATCTTCAAAGTGCGAAAGTTTTGGAAGATCCTAAAGTAGCTGAGAAACTAGCGGTTGAATTAGCAAAAATGATTCAAGCGTCTAACCTTGAAATCGATACTATCTGCTCACCAGCACTTGGTGGTGTTTTAGCAGGTTATGAGCTTGCACGTGCTCTTGGAAAACGTTTTATTTTTGCAGAACGTGTCAACGGTGAAATGACGATTCGCAGAGGCTTTGAAGTCAAAAAAGGTGAAAAAATCCTTGTGTGTGAAGACATCATCACAACAGGTGGATCTGCTTTGGAAGCTGCTAAAATTGCTGAAAGTATGGGTGGCGTTATTGTTGGCTTTGCAGCCCTTGCAAACCGCGGTTTTTGTAAACGTGTCGGCAGTAACCTAGAAGGTAAGCCTACTTGTAAACTTCCAAATGATGCTCCATTTTTTGCACTGGCTGATTTTGAATTTGACATTTATGAACCAAGTGAATGCCCTTTATGTAAAGAAGGAAGCACTGCGCACAAGCCAGGCAGTAGAGGAAACTAAATTTTAATGCGATGGAGAGCTACTAAAAAAGGAGGCAGAAAAGAGCAAAAAAGCACTTTGCCTTCTTACGCCATCGCACCTTTTCAAAAACGATTCAAAGCTTTTGTCGTTGATTCTTTTATGCTGTTGATGCCCATTCTCTACATTATTTTTTATATGATTTATGGCTCCCGTGAAGGCTTTGCGGCACATATGTTTCAAGGCTGGCTTCTTATTTTAATTCCTTATGGCATCGTAACTATCATTTTTCTAAAACGAAGTGGTCAAACCCCTGGTTATAAAGCATATGATCTAACCCTCATTGATCTTAGCACAGGACAAAGCACTTCTGTATCACACCTTTTTTTACGCTATATTTTAATGCTTCTCACTGTGTGTACTATCATTGGCATCTTCGTACCGCTCATGCGTAAAGACAAGCTTTCACTTTATGATCTCGGAAGTCGCAGTGCTCCTATTTACAAGTGAGCATTCATGATTTTTTTTAAAATTTCTGGCTTTTTCTTTTTCTATTTTGTCGTAACAGGCGTTTATGTTATTTTTATGCCTAAGATTTTACAGATGTTAGGTTACAGTGCACTGCATATCGGAGCCATCTTTGCGCTTGCGCCTTTGATGCGCTTTTTTGTCCCTTTTTTCTTTCTTAAACATTTTGAACTAACACAAAAAGTATTTTACATAGCCCTTGGTGGGGCACTCTTTGCCATTGTGATGTTTTACCCAACCATTCATCACTTCTATCTCTTTATGCTCCCAAATATGCTTTTAGGTGCTTGTTTAGGCATGATCCTGCCTTATATTGAAACTTACGCGATGGAGCATCTGCAAAAAGAACGTTTTGGTAAGTCTCGCCTGTTCGGCTCCATTGGGTTCATGCTCATAGGTATTATTCTGGCTCGTCATTTAGAGGACTATACCAATGGACTGCATTATTTACTTCTTGCAATCAGTTTAACTGCTTTTTTTGCCTACTGGCTGACACACAACAATACCCATTTTATGACCTCAAGTGTTGTCAAAGAAGAAGCTTTTAACTTCTTACATGTAAAGTATTTATGGATCAGTCTGTTTTTGATGCAAGTAAGTTTTGGAGGGTTTTATAACTTTTTTACCATCTATGAGACAGCGCATGGTATCAGTCTTGAAGTCACAAGTTATTTATGGGCATTTGGCGTTATATGCGAAATTGTTTTGTTCTATTTTCAAGCACCCTTATTACAGCGCTTTAGCCTTTTATCGTTGGTAAAATTTGGTGTTTTTGCAACAGCATCTCGTTGGTTATTACTCTTCCTATTTCCTTCATCTCTTTTTGTTTCTTATGCCGCTCAATCACTTCATGCCTTTAGTTTTGCACTCCATCATACCGCAGCATTGAGTCTTTTGTATACACTCTATGCCCATAAAAAACTAGCCGCTCAATTTTACTATGGCTTTTCATTTGGGTTAGGAGGTTTTGTAGGAGCACTGCTTGCAGGGTATTTTTATGGTGAGTATCTTTACCTGTACACGAGTTTCGTTGCACTACTTTCACTTGGAAGCTTAATGCTTTTCAAGGGGAAAGAATAAAATTCTTAATATAAATCGTCTCAACCTGATACCCAAAGGTATTTTCTATCATATCACTTAGCTCTTCTTTCAATCGCTCTTTTCCATTAACGGTTTCTAAACCATTTGCATCCATGGTATTAAGATACTGCAATACAGCGTTACGAACATTGTCCATATTGCCCTGTATCGCTTTTTTAGCTGCTTTATTTTTTAAAACCAATGCTATGTCTGCTTTTAAGATTTTGTATTTTTGCGATCTAATATTGATGTAAATGGTATCTAAACTTACTTCTTTGGCATCTGTACTGGTATTCGTCGTTTTCTTGACAGGAACAGTTTCATAAGATGATTGAGTGTTATCTTCCTTGAGCATATAATTGATTGTAATAAACCCAATAACAATTAACAGTGCAATAAACCCTAAAGAGATTTTGAGTAGTTTTTCATTAAACATCGAATAGGTACTCCATAGTTTTTCATTAAGTTTTTATAATGGAATAATATCGGCTAAAAGTATAGTTTAGTGTAATGCTTCGTAAAATGAATAAAGAAGTAGAAGAATAGTGAGGTATTGATATTTTTAGTGCAATTGTAAGATTTTGCCAACAGACTGTTGGCAAAATCTTTACAGGTAGAAACTTCTTAGCGACTCATACGCTTACGTTGCGTTGGATCAAGGTATTTTTTACGAATACGAATGTTGATAGGTGTAACTTCAACCAATTCATCATTTTCAATCCACTCAAGCGCCAATTCAAGGTTCATTTTGCGTGGTGGAACAAGTTTAATTGCTTCATCGGCACCACTGCTTCTAACGTTACTTTGTGGCTTACCTTTAATAGGGTTAACATCTAAGTCATTTGGACGTGAATGTTCACCAATAATCATACCAGCGTAAACTTTATATTGCACATCAACAAAAAGTGTACCTCTTTCTTGTAAACTGAAGAGTGAATATCCCATAGCTGTACCCGTTTCCATAGAGATAAGCGCACCATTTTTACGGTGTTCAACTTCTCCACTGAGTGGACGGAAATCTAAGAATGAGTGGTTCATAACACCCTCACCTTTGGTATCTGTCAAAAACTGACCACGAAAACCAATCAAACCACGTGCAGGAATTTCAAACTCAATACGTGTTTGACCATCACCTGTTGGGTTCATCGCTTTCATTTCTGCTTTTTTACGACCCAATTTTTCGATAACAGCACCCGTAAATTCATCTGGCACGTCAATAACTAAGTGCTCAAATGGTTCCATTTTTACGCCGTTTTCTTCTCTGATAATAACTTCAGGACGTCCAAGAGAAAACTCAAAACCTTCACGTCTCATGTTTTCAGCTAAAATTGTAATTTGAAGCTCACCACGACCTGAAACTTTAAATTTACCTTCCCCTGCACTCTCATATTTCATCGCAATGTTTGTTTTCATCTCAGCTTCTAAACGCTCAGCGATTTTATTGGAAGTGACATATTTACCATCAAGTCCCGCGAAAGGAGAATCATTAACACCAAACACAACGGATAATGTTGGCTCTTCAATGTGCAAAGGATCAAGTGGCATAGGATTAGCAGGATCAACCAAACTATCACCAACGTCTAGTGTCTCAAAACCAGCAACAGCAACGATGTCACCACTCTCTGCTTCATTAATATCAATTCTATCCAAACCATGAAATCCGATCAGTTTCGATACACGTCCACGAACTTGTTCGCCATCTGCTTTTGCAAGTAACACAGTCTCATTTTTCTTAATGGTTCCGTTAAAAATACGTGCAATACCAATTTTTCCAACATAGTTATCGTAATCAAGGGTGAAAACTTGAAGTTGAAGTGGATTTTCTGCTTTACCAGAAGGTGCAGGAACATGCTTGATGATTGTTTCAAAAAGAGGTTCAAAATTTTTATTCTCATCACTCATATTGTATTTTGCATAACCATCGCGTGCTGCTGCATAAATGATAGGGAATTCAAGTTGATCATCATTGGCACCAAGCGCCACTAAAAGGTCAAACACTTCATCAACAACGCGCTCAGCATCAGCCGCTGGTTTGTCAATCTTGTTTACAACAACGATTGGGCAAAGACCAAGACTCAATGCTTTTTTAACAACGAATTTTGTTTGGGGCATAACACCTTCTTGTGCATCAACAAGAAGTAAAACACCATCAACCATTTTTAAAACACGCTCAACCTCACCACCAAAGTCGGCGTGGCCTGGAGTGTCGATAATGTTAATTTTAGTCTCTTTATAACGAATCGCTGTATTTTTAGAAAGAATGGTAATACCACGCTCTTTTTCAAGATCGTTACTGTCCATTGCTCTTTCTTCTACTTTTTGGTGTGCTGTATAGGTTCCTGATTGTTTCAACAGCTCATCGACTAAGGTTGTTTTTCCGTGATCAACGTGTGCGATGACGGCAATATTTCTAAACTCTTGCAAAAAATTCTCCTCGAATATAACTTTTACATCTCATATAAAACGTACGGGATTGGTGTAGTTTGATGAAGTAAATATGCTTCATTATACCACGTTCTTACTAAAATTAAAACATCCTTACATGTAAATCAATTTTGAACACATTGGGTTAAAACTGGAATGAGTATTGCTTATCAAAAGTGTGAAGTTATCTCTAAGCACTCAAAATGGCTGGTGATATTTCTCCCTCAAAGAGGCAAGCTTCAGTGCCCCAGTGGCTAACGTAGTTTCTCAAGCTTAGCTTGACAAACATTATGAAAAATAAAAAACAAGGTAACGGCGATGCAAGATATACTCTCCTTTGTTCAGGCTCCAAGCCCTACAACTCTTGCGCCTTCTACGAATGCAGCACCTAAAACTGATAGTCTTGATGGCTCTTTTTCTGAAAGTTTTTTTTCCGTAATTCTTGGTGAATTTACCAAAGAAAGCAAACAAGTTTCACTTACGGATCTTGCAGAAGGGGTTCCAACAACACCAAACCTTGAGCTAAGTACATCAAACGATCAAGAAGCCAAAAGTGTGGATGAACACCTTTTAGATGACTTACTTAGCGTTGTTAATGCACTTCAACAAAACTCTCAAACAACGATTTTTCCTACACTTAAAGCTTCTTCGACGTTAGAGAAAATTCTTGGAAGTGAAACCGCGCGTCAAGATTTTGCTAATGTAAAAAATGTCAGTGATTTGATGGATTTATCAAAAAAATACAACCTTGGTTTAGAAAAACTTTCAATCTCTCAAGAAAGTTTAGACACCCTTCAAACAAAATTTCCAAAACTTGCGCAAAATAATTTTTTTAATGACCTGCAAACAGCACTTGATACAGCGCAAAACTCGCAAAATAATGAAACAACAAAAGCAACTACTACCAATATTATGAGCCTTTTAGACAAGCAGCCTCCCAAAACAGACGTAACTCCGACTTCAATGTTAAGTGAACTTATTTCAAAAACGACACCACCAAAAGTGGTAGAACAAAATAATGTTCCAGATACTATGCCTATTGTCGAAGAGCCAATCATAGTAAATGAAAAGCAACAAAATACTTTAGCACAAGCACTTCAAGCACCGCAAGAAGAGAGCATTCAAGCAACAACAGCGCCGATTGAAACCATAACGCAAAAAGTGGTCAATACCAATGAAACTAAAAAAACAACGGTAACACAAACAGAACCAACAGAGGTTATTACGCCAGAAGAGCCTGTTCAAACAGCCTCCACTCGTGTCAATGAAGTTAAAAAAGAAGCTTTAGGTAAGACCACAGAAGACACCCAAGATACCGTTTTAAAAACGATTAAAAACGATAAAACAGCAACTGATACAACAGGTGAAGAGGCAACACAAATACAAAAAATAGCAAAAACAGAAGAAAAAGACACCACAAAAACCTCATCAGAAGAGACACAAAGCATACAAGACGTAAAAACGGATGTCAAAGCAACTGCAAAACAAGACACTTCAGTAAAAAATACGCCTGTAAAAGAGAGTTTAAATCAATTTGCAAGTGACTTGAAAGAAAAAATAGAAGCCTATAAACCGCCTATTATGAAAGTAGAGCTCTCATTAAGCCCTAAAAATCTAGGTGACGTTGATGTTACCTTGCTCACACGTGGCAATAATTTACATGTCAACATCTCTTCCAACACAACAACCATGTCACTTTTTACCCAAAATCAAAACGATGTTAAAAATGCCCTTGTTGGCATGGGCTTTACCAATTTGGAGATGAATTTTAGCGATCAAAACAATAAAGAACAACCACAACAGAACAACCAAAAACAAAACAATGGGAACTTTGAAGAGTTCAATGAGGATGAAACCGCTCTTTTAGAGATTGTCATTCCTCAATACGTATAAAATATAAGTAAAGGATACATGATGGCTATCAATACAAAAGGTTATGAAAGCATTATCACCCCAGGTGCAACAAGTTCGACAACAACAACAGCTGCAGCTAAAACAGGAAGTGCTGATACTTTAGGAAAAGATGATTTTTTAAAACTTCTTTTGACAGAACTTCAACACCAAGACCCAACCAGTCCTATGGATTCCGATAAAATCTTAAGCCAAACGTCTCAGCTTGCTACGTTAGAATCATCCACTAAAACAAACACCGCTTTAGATAATTTAGCAGCACAACTCAAACAGAGCGTTAACTCTAATGCAACATCCGTCATTGGTAAAATGGGAAGCATCGGCAGTGATGCTATTGCACTCTCCGGTGGTAAATCAACTTATGAAGTCTATTTTCCAACGGAAATTAAAACGGGTACACTTACCATTGCAGATAGTAAAGGCACTACTGTTAAAACCGTTGACCTTAGCACGGTAGCTGCTGGTAAAAGTGGTGTTTTAACGTTTGACTGGGATGGTAAATCTAATGAAGGTTCACAATTAGATGATGGAGCATATCGTGTTACTGCAACGTATCTAGACGCTACGGGTGCTGCAAAAACAACCGCATTTGGTGTTTATCCTGTTGAATCCGTACGTTATGACTCAGGAGCAACCTATATTAAGTTAGGTTCTAAATATTATGCTATGAGCGATGTTGTCGAATTTTATGACAAATAAAGGGATCTCCAATGAATAGCTCTTTCTACAATGGTGTTTCTGGTATCAAGACCCAACAATTTGCCATGGATGTCCAATCTAACAACATTGCAAATGTAAACACTAATGGCTATAAATACAGTAGCCCAGAAATTTCATCCCTTTTTTCAACAGCACTGACGGGTGCTTATGCCTCTTATGCTAACGATAAAGGTCTTGGAGCGCAAAGCCAAACAACAGCCCTCAATATGGGGCAAGGTATTCTTCAAAATACCGACAGCACATTTGACCTTGCTATTCAAGGAGAAGGTTGGTTTGGTGTTAAAGGGCAAGATACGACCAAAACCTATTACACACGGGCAGGCGCTTTTACGCTGGATGGAAAAGGCTCTTTGGTCAATGCTGATGGTTATTACCTTATGGCAACTTCTGGTAATAATATAATACCTACCTCGCTTGATGCAGCGACGCTTGCTAAATTTGGAACGTATTACAAGGCCCAAACATCATCTCCCGTAACACCCTATACCGTTACACCTATGACAGATATTCCTTTGGGAAGCGTTGGCGGACAAACAAAAGTAACATTACCTGATATTCTATACTACCCACCTATTGCAACATCAAAAGTCTCTTACGGTGCAAATCTTGACCCTAAAATTACCACAGATGCTGTTATTGTACCTCTTAACGTGGCTGATTATACCGCAGTAGTAACGCCAACTAGTTTAGGAAAAGCCAGTCTGAATGGAACAGTAAGTAATACAGTAGCTCTCCAAAAGCCTAAAGAAGGGGACTCCGTTAGTATTACATTCACAGATATTGATGGGAAAACACAG
Source organism: Sulfurospirillum sp. (assembly GCF_036802865.1). NCBI lineage: Bacteria > Pseudomonadati > Campylobacterota > Epsilonproteobacteria > Campylobacterales > Sulfurospirillaceae > Sulfurospirillum > Sulfurospirillum sp. Next base: position 27,487 of record NZ_DAIRVK010000001.1, read on the forward strand.
AAAGTTTCCACAAAACTTGATTCCTCTCTTACATGGAGTATTTCAAATTTAGATGTGAGTAGCTTAAATATCACTTCAAACTTAACAGCAAGCGTTTCGGTTACGTCAACGCAAGAAGTTGCAAATACTGAGCATTATACTACAGGAATCATTGCCCCCGATGGTACAAAAGACATTATCGATATGACCTTTACAAAACAAGTTCCTCAAGGTTCATCGGGTAGCACATGGGATGCTAGTATTAAGATACTAAGTTATCTTGAAGATTATGTTGTTGAAAATTACGATGCTACAAAAACATACGACCCTTCAGTTTATAATGTAGATACAGCAAAAGGTACAGTTACAAAAATTTATGACCCTACAAAATATTATATCGACACTACAAGCAAAAAAGTCTATGACATTGTCGATACACAAACGGGAACACTTACATTTGGAGGGGCAGGACAGCTCTTATCAAACTCTCTACCAGCGCTTAATAATGGAGGAACACCTTTAGAGCTAAACCTTGGAACAGTTGGTAAGTATGATGGACTCATTTCCAGTACCACCATCAAAAAATCCAATGTTGTAACAGCCAATGGTTCTATGGAAGGCTTTTTAACAGACTATACCATGGATAGTAACGGTAACGTTGTTGCAGAATTTAGCAATGGTAAAAGCTCGGCTATCGCCAAAGTTGCAATCTATCATTTTCAAAATGATCAAGGGCTATTATCAGATTCTGCAACACTTTTTGAAGAATCTGCTAATAGCGGTAAAGCTATTTTTTATACCAATAAAAATGGCGAAAGTTTTCTAGGTTCTACCATTTTTAATAACAAATTAGAAGGTAGTAATGTCAGTATGGCAACAGCATTAACAGAGCTTATCATCGTTCAAAAAGCATTTGATGCTAGCTCTAAAAGTATTACCACCAGCGATGAGCTTATTAAAAATGCTATCAACATGAAAAGCTAAAGTAAATGACATTTTAGTGGAATAAAAATTGCTTTCATTTTGTACGAAATTTATAAAAATAATCAGTAACTTTAAAAAGGATACGCTATGATGAGATCACTTTGGGCCGGCGTTACCGGATTGCAAGCACACCAAATTGCAATGGACGTTGAATCAAATAATATTGCGAACGTTAATACATCAGGTTTTAAGTACAGCAGAGCCAATTTCTCGAATCTCTTAAATCAGACCGTATCAATTGCAACTGCGCCACAAGGTGAATTAGGTGGTAAAAATGCCACACAAATTGGTCTTGGAACACAAGTCAGTTCCGTCACAAAAATTTTTAAACAAGGCTCCATCGAAACAACCGATAAAACAACCGATTTAGCCATCAGTGGTGATGGTTTTTATGTCGTTTCTCCGGATGGTGGAACAACCTACAAATACACCCGCAGTGGCGATTTTGCCTTTGATGCCAATGGTAACTTTGTAGATGCCAATGGGTACATCGTTCAAGGATGGTTAAAAAATGAAACCACTGGACAAATAGACACAACCTCACCTATCTCCAATATTACAATTCCACCAGGACTGACAACACCTGCCAATGCAACATCCGTTGTTACAGTTAAAGCCAATCTTGATTCTGGTATTGATGTTGGAAAAAATAAAACAACCATTTACGCTTTAGACTCTCACAGCGGATGGGTTGACCTTAACAACGATGGTATTGAAAATGCAGGTGAAACCCATGATGAAAATGATACTGCCAATACTTTGTTCAACAGTGACACCCAAATCAATGAAAGAGGCATTGACTTTGGTGTTTTATTTAATTCTGATGGTAAGGCTCTTAATTTAACCGATGGTCAAGGTGCATGGATAAGTTATGCAAAAGCTCAGTCTCAAAAAATGCAAGTTCTAGCAGATACAACAACTAATATCACAAAACTCACCATGACTATCAATGGTACAAAAATTTCCACAGGTGACATTTCAACACCAACCACATCTTATGCCACAACAGCCGAGAAAAACGCTGCTGTAGCACAGGCTATTGAAACTGCGATTAATGCGCAAACTAAACTAACCGGTGTTACAGCAACCGTGTCTGCTGGAAATTACATTACCCTTAGCAACGAAAACGGTACAGGAACAACCGAATCAACAAAAAACATCAAAGCAACCATTGATACAACAGCAACCAGTTCATCTTTAACAAACCGATTAACAAACAATGCACCGCTTGAAGATATCAATGTTATCACAGCCTATAGATACACCTATAGTAAGACAACAGGAAGTACCAACCATACCTACAGCGATGCTCAAGAGCGTACCTTCACAAGCACCGAGGATTTGCGTGAAGCGATGCAATATGATGCTAGACTCAGAGTTGATTATACAGGAGATGGTACCCCTGATGCCAATGATGGTGTTGCCATAACCGTTAACAGTGCAGGTCAATATGTCATCTCCAATCCAAAAGGTGATGCTTTTAATTCAGACGATGGTGATTATACTACGTTAACATCTACTCCACGAAGTTCAGCTTCACTAACGGCTGCTTTAGCAAAAGGCGATGTACTCTTTACCACAGGGACAAGCTTTGGAGAACCAATTTATCCTTCCTCCAATGTTATTATTGGTGGTACAACATATAACGCGACCACTCCCATTCCTATAGCTTTAAGTCCATTAGCAGCAGATGTTACTATACCTAAAGGCTCTATTATAGGAACAGCTACTACAGGAGCTGCTGCTGCAACGCTTAATACAGCTTTAACCACGGGTGATGTTGTTATTCTTGCGGGTACAACCATAGGTGCTAATATTACCCTAGCATCAAGCTTTAATGGAAGCATCACTACAAGTACAGGAACCTACTATGCTGGTCAAACCATCCCAGGTGGTGGTACCATGACTTCAACATCGATTATTCCACAAGGATCATCGGCAACTGTATCGGGTGCTTTAACATCAGATTATATTATACCATCGACAACAACAACGTCAACACTTGCCAAAGGAACAAACTTTTTATCCGAAGATGACCATGATTTATACTTGACCATAACAAGTATGACAGATGGAACGAATATCTCTGCAAATGATAAATTTGTCTCAACACTAAGCTCTATAGGAGGAACCCTGCAAAGTGGCACTGCAACACGTACCTCACAAGGTATTTATACAGCAAGCCTTGCATCCAGTACTGATATCTATGATTCACTGGGTTCAAAACATACCATTCGTTTCCAATATACTAAAACAGGCTTCACAGCAACAGGTGGTACAGAGTGGTCAGTAGCCATTTCTGTTGCAGAACCTGGCGACATCAACCTCGGTCAAAGCCCTAAAAACGTCGTCACAGGTTCTATCCAGTTTAACTCGGATGGTTCATTGTCAACCTACACACCTAGAAACCTAACATTTACAGCCAACAATGGCTCTACGGCAAACCAAAATGTCCAACTCAATTTTGGTACGGTAGGACAATTGGATGGTGTAACAAGCTTTGATAAAACATCCAGTGTTAGCGGCATCAGCCAAGATGGTTATGCTGGTGGTGACCTCAATGGTATCAGCGTTGATGAAACAGGTACTATCATCGGTAGCTTTACCAATGGACGTAGTTTCGGTTTAGCACAAGTTTCCATGGCAACATTTACCAACAACGGTGGTTTGGAAAGTGATGGTGGTAACTGCTTTACTCAAACATCAAACTCAGGTGACCCTATTATCGGTCAAGCTAGTACAGGTGGTAAAGGCTCCATCAAATCAAGCTCGCTTGAGATGAGTAACGTGGATCTTTCACGCTCTTTAACACAGTTGATCGTCATCCAAAGAGGTTACCAAGCCAACTCAAAAACGATTACAACTTCAGATGAAATGCTGAACACCCTTCTCCAACTCAAATAACAGTTTTAGCTTACATGTAATACAATGAGTCCCAAAATATTCTTGGGACTCAACACATGAAAATCACACTTAACCACTACACTCCCCTACTCATTTGTGCCGATGCTATTCGTACTTGCTGGCAAAGTTTTGACAAAAGCGACGAAGGTGGCGAAAAAGACAAAGAACTCATTGATCGTGTTGGTAATAAATTTAAACACGCCTCAACCCTAGAGCATTTGGTGTATAACTTCTACATCGAAGGCGTTTCCCGTGCCCTGCTTCAAGAGCTGGCACGTCACCGTATGGCTTCACTCTCCGTCAAATCTACACGCTACACACTCAAAGAGTTAAAGAACGAAGAGACTTTTACATGTAAAGATGTGGAACGTGCCTCAAAGTACCTCGTTTTAACAGGTGTGGAGATGGTAGATGAGATGAGCATCAAAGCCCTCGAAAACCTTCGCTTGGTACTCGTAGAAGGCATTAGCAACGATAAGGCAAAATACTGCCTTCCAGAGAGCTATAAGACCGAACTTACATGGACAGTTAATGCCAGAAGCCTTCAAAACTTTTTAACCCTTAGAAGTGACAAAAGCGCACTCTGGGAAATTCAAAATCTAGCCCATGCACTTTACGATGCATTACCAGAAGATCACAAATACCTCTTTAACATTAAAATTAATGATTAGAGTTTTATAAAAAAGCACCAAAGGTGCGTGGGCTTTCTGCCGAAGAAAACCCAGTGTTAACGTAGTGTTTAAAGCTTCGCTTTAAGCACGTATCAATAGTTTTAAACAACTTTAACCCTTTGGGCATGCGTGATGGCTATGGCAATAGCGTCTGTAATGTCCAAAGGTTTTATCTCTTGTTTGATTCCTAAAATCTTCTTCACCATAAACGCCACTTGCTCTTTGGCTGCTTTTCCATTACCAGTAACTGCTTTTTTCACTTGAAGCGCAGTATATTCACTAAAATTTCCAATGGTTTGTAAAATTTTCAAACTTAGAGCCCCTCTAAATTGGGCTAGTTTTATGACCGTTTGAGGATTGTAAGCATAAAAAATATCTTCAATAGCAACTTCATCAATGGTATGTTGTTTAAAGATGGTATCAAGTCCCTCAACCAATTCCATAATCTGATGCTGAAGCATCTTTTCTTTGATTTTTATAAGCCCTGCTTCAATCAAAATGAGACTGTTTTTTTCTTTTTTAAGTATGGAGTAGCCACAATTACGAGTACCTGGATCAATTCCTAAAATAACCAATTTTTTGTCCTTTATTCACATGTTTGTTCACAGGGTGAATAACTTTCTTCACATTATACCCATACCCGCTTTAACATATAACTAATAATAGTTTAGATAAAATAAAACAAACTTATTCACATGTTATTCACAGGGTGAAGACTTTTTTAAGGAGTGTGTTTGCTAGCAGATAATGTCATAGAACTTTTAAAAGAAGAGATCTCTTCTTTAGAATATGATCGCTATATTAAACAACTAAAATTCCATGAAAAAGCCTCTAACTCCGACCAAATGGTCTTTCTTGCTCCCAATATTCTCATTGCAAATTGGGTAAGAACAAAATATGCTGACAAAATTGCCCATCTGTTTGAACTCAAAACCGGTAAAAAACCTGAAGTCAAAATTGTTCTTAAAGAACATCTAAAATCAACCAAAGCTAAATCAACACCTGTTGAAATAATTGATTCCATTAAAAGCACTAAAAACACTATTTTAAATCCATCTTATACGTTTAATAGCTTTGTTGTGGGAAGCTCCAACCAATACGCTTACACCGCCGCTAAATCCATTGCTGAAAAACCAGGTGTAATGTATAACCCCGTCTTCATTTATGGACCTACGGGACTCGGTAAAACTCACCTTATTCATGCGATTGGAAATTATGCTCAAGCAAAAGGCAAAATTGTTATTTATGCGACGATTGAACAGTTTATGAATGACTTTACCTACAATCTACGAAACCAATCTATGGATCGTTTTCGTGAAAAATACCGCAACTGCGATGTTTTACTCATTGACGATACACAATTTTTATCCAATAAAATTCAAACACAAGAAGAGTTTTTTCATACGTTCAATGAACTCCACTCTGCGGGCAAACAGATTGTTTTAACGTCTGATAAACCGCCAAAGATGATTAATGGACTGGAAGATCGTCTTAAAAGTCGTTTTGAATGGGGCTTGATTGCTGATATTGGATTACCAGAATTAGAAACTAAAATTGCCATCATCAAAAAGAAGTGTGAACTCGATGGTATTAATCTTAACAGTGATATTGTCAATTATATCGCAGCTAATATGGGCGACAATATTCGCGAAATTGAAAGTGCTATCATTAACCTCAATGCCTATGCATCGCTTATGCGTCAAGAAATTACCCTTGATTTTGCAAAAAATGTTATGCGCGAACAGATTAAAGAACGTCGTGAAAATATTAGTCTTGAAGATATTATTCAAATTATTGCCAAAGATCTCAATATTAAACCAAGTGAAATAAAATCAACAAAACGTAGCAAAAACATCGTAGAAGCTAGACGTATTGGTATTTATTTAGCGCGAACACTTACACCAAATTCTATGCCATCGTTAGCAGCATATTTTGGAATGAAAGATCATACAGCTGTTTCACATAACATTAAAAAAATTAATGAACTAATTGATACCAATGAATCTTTCAAACTCAAAGTTGAAGATCTAAAAAATAAAATCTTAACGAAGCAAATGTAAAAAGTTTTAATAACAAGTGTGACGAGATGTGAAAAACTCACAACAAATCTTTCACGCCAATAATCCCTATTTTGAGGTATAATATTGATGTTTTCACAAATTCATCCCAATCTACTACTTCATCTATCTTTAAATTAAATAATAAAAGGAGACTCTATGAAAGTTTCGATTAAAAAAAGCATTCTCGAAAACATGTTGTTAAACATTCAACCTTATTTAGAAAAAAAAGATTTGAGTCAAATTACATCTCATGTTTTATTAATCACTGAAGAGAGTCAATTTGAAATTAAAGCAACTGATTATGAAATCGGTTTAAGTTACCACACACCTGAAATAAAAATCGTTACTTCTGGTAGTGCAACAGCTAATGGTAAAAAGCTTCTGGATATTATTAAAGGTTTAAAAGATGACGAAGTCGTTTTAGAAACAATCAATGATTACCTCTATATCAAACAGAATAGCTCTAAATTTAAACTCCCGATGCTAAGCCCTACTGATTTCCCACTTTTCCCACAAATTGACGCTAAGCCTAAATTTGACATCAATAGCAACACACTCGTTCGTTCTATTAAAAAAATAGCTCCAGCAATTGATAACAACAATCCAAAATTTGAACTTAATGGTTCTTTAATTGATATTAAAGATAACAGTATCAATTTAGTAGCTACTGACACTAAACGCTTAGCTATTGTACAAATTGAACAACCAACTGAACATAACTTTACACTTATTATTCCTAAAAAAGCAATCAGCGAAATTCAAAAACTCTTTTTTGATAATATTGAAATTTTTTACGATGAAAATACACTTATTGCTTCATCAGCTCATTTTACATTTTATACTAAACTTATCAATGGAAAATTTCCTGATTACCAACGCATCATCCCTAAGAATAAAAACTACAGAATTTTACTCAATCGTGAATCTATGGTGGATGCTATTAAACAAATTTCAATTATTTCTCCTGAAATTAAAATCACTTTCAAACCTGAAAAAATTGTCTTTGAAAGTTTAAATGATGATAATATTGAAGCAAAGACAGAAATTGATTTTAAAACAGGGTTAGATAGTGATATTTACCTTGCAGTTAACAGTCGTTATATTTTAGATTTTTTATCTAATATCGAAAATAGTAACTTTACCTTAGGTTTTAATGATAGTGGTTTGCCATTCACTTTAGAGAGTGATAACTTTACAACCATCGTTATGCCAATTATGATTTAAAAAATTAAGCACATAGTGCGTGAGTTCACTGATCAAGTGAACTTAGCGTTAGCGTAGCTTTTAGAGCTTTGCTTTAAAAGCGTATTAAAGAATTACAAATAAGAAGTGGAGAAAATATGAGTACTTACGGTGCAGACAATATTAAAGTTCTAAAAGGTCTTGAAGCAGTTCGAAAACGTCCGGGTATGTATATTGGTGATACCAATATCAACGGTCTTCATCACCTTATTTATGAAGTGGTTGATAACTCTATTGATGAGGCAATGGCGGGCTATTGTGATTTAATTAAAGTAGAACTCACTCGTGAAGGTTCATGTATTGTAACCGATAACGGTCGTGGTATTCCTGTTGGTTGGCATGAGGGCGAAAACATGTCAGCAGCTACGGTTGTTTTAACCGTACTTCACGCAGGTGGAAAGTTTGATAAAGATACCTATAAAGTAAGTGGTGGTTTGCACGGTGTTGGTGTTTCAGTTGTAAATGCCCTTTCATCAAAACTCGTTGCGACGATTAAACGTGAAGGAAATGAGCATCGTCAAGAATTTGCTGCGGGTATTCCTCAAACACCTCTTGATGTCGTTAAAACAACCAATCGTACAGGTACAATGATTGAATTTTGGCCAGATGGTACAATTTTTGAGACAACCGAGTTCCAATTTGAAATTTTGCAAACACGTTTTAAAGAACTTGCCTATCTTAATCCAAAAATAACCATAGAACTTAAAGATCAAAGAGATGGACGCTCTGAAGTTTATCATTTTGAAGGTGGTATTAAGCAGTTTGTTTTAGATCTTAACAAAAAAGAAAAAGTAGCTGAAGCTGTTCACTACACTGCAAGTGTTGAAGATGTTGAAGTTGACGTTGCTATGATGTACAACTCAACTTATAGCGAAATTCTTTATTCATTTGTAAATAATATTAAAACCATTGATGGTGGAACGCATGAAAGTGGTTTTAGAGCGGGTTTAACACGTGCCATTACTAACTATATCTCTTTAAATGCAGGTATTCGTGAAAAAGATGTCAAAATCACAGGCGATGATGTTCGTGAAGGTTTGATCGCTATTGTAAGTGTTAAAGTTCCTGAGCCTCAATTTGAGGGTCAAACAAAGGGTAAATTGGGTAGCTCTTACGTTAAACCAATCGTTCAAAAATTGGTTTATGAGCAACTCGTTAAATATTTTGAAGAAAACCCTATCGAAGCAAAAGCCATTATGAACAAAGCACTTGCGGCAGCACGTGGTAGAGAAGCGGCTAAAAATGCAAGAGATTTGACACGCCGTAAAGATGCCATGAGTATCGGTACGCTTCCTGGAAAGTTAGCAGATTGTCAAAGTAAAGATCCGTCTATTTGTGAACTTTATCTTGTAGAGGGCGATAGTGCGGGCGGTTCTGCAAAACAAGGACGTGATCGTGTTTTCCAAGCGATTTTACCTCTTAAAGGTAAAATTCTTAACGTTGAAAAAAGTCGTTTAGATAAAATTTTGAAATCGGATGAGATTAAAAATATGATTACGGCTCTTGGTTGTGGTATTGGTGAAGAGTTTAATGAAGAAAAACTTCGTTATCACAAGCTTATCATTATGACCGATGCGGATGTCGATGGTAGCCACATTCAAACACTTCTTTTAACATTTTTATTCCGTTTTCTACGTCCTGTTGTGGATAATGGCTATGTTTATTTGGCTCAACCACCATTGTATCGTTATAAAAAAGGTAAAAAAGAGATTTATCTGAAAGATGATAGTGAAATGAATGCCTTTTTAATTGAATCAGGTATGGATAGTATCTCTATTGAAGGTGTTGGTACACCTGATTTAGTGGATTTCTTTAAAATTATCTCTGCCTATCGTGGTATCTTAAAAGAGCTTGAAAAACGTTTTTCAATGATTGAAGTGATTCGTTATTTGATTGAAAATCCAGATTTAATTACCCTTCCAACTGATAAACTGTTTGTAGAAATTGAAAACTTTATCAAAGCACTTGGTTACAATATTTTGAACCATTATATCAACGATGAGGGTATCCATCTCTTTATTCAAACCAAAGATGGTTTGGAAGAACTCCTTTTAGATGAGACGTTTTATACTAATCCACTGTATGAAGAGGCACGTTATATTTATACTAAAATTCAAGAGCGTGATTTTGATGTCTTTGATGGCAAAGATCCTGTTGAAGTTTTAGATGAAATTGAAAAAAGTGCTAAAAAAGGTGCTTATGTTCAACGTTACAAAGGTCTTGGTGAAATGAATCCTGAACAGCTTTGGGAAACAACCATGAATCCTGAAAATAGACGATTATTGCAGGTTAAAGTTGAAGATGCAGAAGCAGCAAGTGAAACCTTTACCCTTTTTATGGGCGATGAAGTTGAACCTCGCCGTCAGTATATTCAAGATCATGCTAAAGATGTAAAACACTTGGACGTTTAATGCTCTATTCTGAGATAAAGGAGAGAGAAAATCGATTTATAATTGCTCTTAAAATCGCTTTTCCTTTTCTTCTTCTCATAGGCATTTTTTTACAGTCATTTAAACTTTTTTCACATACTACAATTGATTTTATTCTCTTTATTTTATTGATACCCATTTATGTTTATTACACGGTATATCTGATTTATCATGGTTTTCAAACAACATTGATTGATCCTATAACAAAGACATTTAACAGAAGTGAAATAATTGCTAAAATTGCTAAAATAGGGGATTGTAAAAATACTACAATTAGTTATTTACATATCAATAATTTAAGTGATATTAACGAACGTTATGGAACGAATAACGGTGATATGGTTCTTAGTCAATTTATTCAAAAGTTGGAACTATTTTTACGAGAGCATCATTTTAAAAATGTGGCTATTGGAAGATATAGCAACGATAGTTTTTTGTTTTATGTTAAACATCCTAGCCGTGAACTACGTCATCTTTTAACTATTTTTATTAAAAGTATTCAAAATGTGGGTATTGCTAATATTGAAGTGAAAGTAACTTTTTCGCTTTTAAATGCAGCATACGATAAAAATCCCAATAACGTGATAGAACAACTTTTAATGTTGATAGAAACGCAAAAAAAGAGTGAAGAAACCATACCCGATATTAAAGTTAATCAGTTTAAAGCGATGATGGATGAAGCGATTAACCATCATAAATTCTTTTTTAAATATCAACCTTCTTTATCACTTCAAACAGATCAAATTATTTTATTAGAAGTTTTAACGCGTATAGAATCGCAAACATACGGATCACTCTCAAAACAGCAAATTCAACGCATTGTCAATCATATAGGGTATGAGAGAGAATTTGATGAAAAAGTCTTTGAATTTTTACTGGAAGAAATTTCTCCTTTAATGGAAAAAAAAGTACTTTTTAGTGTTGAAGTGACACCCGTTACACTGCGAAATATAAACTTCAAACGCTACCTCATAAATCTTTTTAAACAAAAAGGAATTGATCCTCATCGTTTTATACTGGAGATAACAGAGCAAAAAAGCTATGAGAATATACACCGTTTTAAAGAGATTATTGAAAGTTATCAAGAAGTGGGCTTTAAAATAGCACTTGGCAGTTTTGGTGGGAATAATTGTGGTTTTGAATACCTTAAACAATTACCCATTGATTTAGTAAAATTTGATATTGAATTTACTAAAAAAATCGATGATGCAAAGTATCAACAGCTTCTTTTACACTATGTTTCACTTATACAAACACTTCGCATTCAAAGTATGGTAAAATTTGTTGATAAAGAGGTACATTTCGAAAAAATGAAAGAGTTTAAACCTGACTTTATACAAGGGTTTTTTATTTCAAAACCAAAAAATTTAGAACATATACTAGGAGATATTTTATGAAATACGGTGAACAAATTATTAAAGAATTTGATGTTGAAAAAGATTTAGAAATCTGGCCAAATCAACACAAAAAAAATTATGTGATTAAACTTACATTGCCTGAGTTTTGTTGTTTATGCCCTAGAAGTGGGTACCCTGATTTTGCAACAATTTATATTGATTATATTCCCAATGAGCTTGTAGTTGAACTTAAAGCAATCAAGCTTTACATCAATAGCTTTATGAATCGTAACATTAGCCATGAGAATAGTGCCAATGAAATTTATGATCTATTGGATTCAAAGCTTAAGCCAAAATGGCTTAAAGTTGTTGCAGATTTTAATCCTAGAGGCAATGTACATACGGTGATTGAAATTGACTCAAAACAAGTACGAAACGAGAGTTCGTGTTAAGTCCTAAACTTATAGAGCAGTTCTTTGGGGCTGCTTCGATTCAGCGTTGGAATGATTATCCGCGCATGGTCGAGTTGGTGGAGCTTGATAAACAAGCGCATAAGTTCATCATCGCCTATTTTATTGCGAAAATGGAACCCAAAGAGAGCATTGATATGCGCTCTTTAATTGAAGCGGGTATTTTTGAATTTTTACGTCGTGTGGTTGTTACCGACATTCGCCCTGATGTTTTTCGTAAAGCACTTCAAAAAAAAGAAAAAGAGATTAACACTTGGGTGTTAGAACAACTGTATGATTCACTAAATGATATTGAAGAAGGTGCTTTTTACGAGCGTTTTAAAATGTATCTGAGTGATAGCTCTATGTACAAAAAAGAGCGTTTTGTTCTTAAAGCAGCTTCGTATATGGCAACACGTTGGGAATTTTCGATTGTCTATCAAACCAGCCAATTTCTTAACAATATTGATCGTGTAAAAGATGCTGTTGAAGAGGAAATAGAGGATTATTACGAACTTATCAGTGTTCGTAAAATGGCAATGAATAAAAAAATCTCCAAAATTGTTGATTTAAGCGGACGACTTCGTTTTCAAAAGCGTTGGGCACAAACACCACGTATTCCGGAAACTTCTGTATTAGGGCATATGCTCATTGTTGCCATTTTGGGTTATTTCTATTCACTTTCCACTAAAGCATGCGATGGACGTCTTGCAAATAACTTTTTTTGCGCACTTTTTCACGATTTTCCTGAAGCGCTTACCCGTGACATCATCTCTCCAGTGAAGTATTCGGTGAGTGGGTTAGATGATATTATCAGTGAGTTTGAGATTAAGATGATTGAAGAAGAAATCCTCCCTTATCTTCCCGAGGGATTGGTAAAAGAGTTTAAATATCTTTTGGGTCTGTACGGTGATAATCAAAAAGATGAATTTATGAACCGGATCAATGAACATGAAATCAAAATGGTTGAAGATGTTTCTCTTTACAATGAAGATAAATACAATGCTATTGATGGAAAAGCACTCAAAAATTGTGATAATTTAGCTGCATTTATCGAAGCAACGCTCTCTATTTCACATGGCGTTAGGTCTAAAGAGCTGATACAGGGCAAAGAGCATATTCGCAATAAGTTGAAAGAAAAAGGCAAAATTGGTACGGTTGATTTTTATGAATTGGCGCTGGAGATTGAGAAGTATTTGGGAGTTTAGGGTTTAATGTAAAAAACCCTCTTCCAGATGACTGCGGCACACACCTAAAAAAAGCGCTCTGCTGTGTTCCCACCCTGAAGCGTTACTCTTAAAAGACATTGCACAGGTCTAGAAGAAGGCGAAGCGTATTTTACCCAAAAATTCTTAAACAAAAGAATTATTCTGTCTCTTTGGTGGCAAGCTTTTTATAGAAACGTCGAGCTTTTAGCTCTTATTTTGTGCCCTAGTGGTTAGCACACTCTTTTAAGCTTTACTTGAAAGACAAGAATATAGATAATGAGGATATTCATGGTTGATCCAAAAATTGAAGAGAGTTGGAAAAATGTTTTATTGGATGAGTTTCAAAAGCCCTATTTTGAGAGCTTAAAAAGTTTTTTAATCGAAGAAAAAAAATCACATACAGTTTACCCAAGTAGTACCAATATCTTTGCAGCATTTGATAATACCCCCTTTGATAACGTTAAAGTGGTCATTTTGGGGCAAGACCCATACCATGGAGCCAATCAAGCACATGGACTCTCTTTTTCTGTTCAAGATGGCATACAGCATCCCCCTTCCCTACAAAATATTTTCAAAGAGTTACGCGATGATTTGGGTTATACTATTCCTCAAAGTGGTAATCTAACGGCATGGGCAAAACAGGGCATTTTTTTGCTTAACACGGTTTTAACGGTGCGTGCTAGCGAAGCCAATTCTCATCGTGGTCAAGGGTGGGAAAATTTTACAGACGCGGTGATTAAAACATTAAGTACTCAAAAAGAGCATTTAGTATTCATTCTTTGGGGTGCTCCAGCAGGGGCAAAAGCATCACTTATTGATAGTAAAAAACATCTCATTTTACGAGCTCCTCACCCTTCTCCTCTCTCTTCATACCGTGGATTTTTTGGTTCTAAACCATTTTCAAAGAGCAACGAATACCTTATATCTCATGGCAAAAAGCCTATTAATTGGTGTTTGATTTGAATGTAAAAGAGGCGATTTACACGTGGTATCAAAAGAATGGAAGGCATGATCTTCCATGGAGACAGAGTGATGATGCGTATAAAATATACCTCAGCGAGATCATGCTCCAACAAACACAAGTAAAAACCGTACAAGAACGTTTTTATTTCCCTTTTTTAGAACGATTTCCTACACTTCAAAGTGTGGCGGAGGCTCCACTTGATGATATTTTAAAGATGTGGGAAGGTTTAGGCTACTACACAAGGGCTAAAAATCTTCACCACACTGCCATTACATGTGAGGGTGTTTTGCCTAAAACTCCTGAAGCGCTGAGTGGGCTTAAAGGTATTGGCAAAAGTACAGCAAATGCTATTTGTGCTTTTGCCCATCATCAAGCACTTCCCATTTTAGATGCCAATGTTAAGCGCATTTTGTGCCGTTATTTTGCATTACATGTAAAGATAGAGAATGTTTTGTGGGAAAAAGCGTGGGAACTTTTAAATGAAAAACATCCGTATGAACACAATCAAGCGATGATGGATATTGGTGCTACTTTATGTACGCCTAAAAATCCAAACTGTTTGGCGTGTCCGCTTGCGTTTTCCTGTAAAGGCAAAAGTGCACCACAAAACTATCCTATGCCACTTAAAAAAGCGAAAATTCCTACTAAAAAACGCTTTGCTCTTATCATTGAGAAAGAGGGAAAATTAGGGCTTATCCAGCGCACAGAGCGACTGCTTCATGGTCTTTGGGGATTTATACAAAGTGAAGAGTGTCCTAAGCATGCGAAGAGTTTAGGAAAAGTAAGTCATACCTATAGTCATTTTAAACTTGAATTGGAAGCTATAATCATAACGTGTGAAGATTTACATGCAAAGGTAGATGGCTATTTTACAAATGAACAGATTGCAAAACTAGCACTCTCCACCGTTGATAAAAAAATCTTAGCTCTACCTACCATGATGAGGAATGTAGCCCTTACTTCCTAAGAGTAAAAGTACTGCACCACATAGACTGACTGTCATCATAACACCCGTTATAGGGAAAAGTGTGCCATCGTGTAAAAAACTGGCAACAAATCCCATAAGCGCACCTACGCTGTACTGCAAAACACCAATGATAGCATTGGCAGAAGCACTAATGGTTGGAAAAAATTCCAGTGTCAATGAAATAGAATTGGAAAAAATAAATCCAAGCATTCCTATATAAAGTCCGATTAAAGGGAAAAGTACATAAACATTGCTGTTTTGAAATACAAAGAGCAAAATACCAAAAATAGCTTGTGCACTCACACCAATTCGAAGTAGTGTTAGAGGCTCTTTCCCTTTGACAATCCATGCATTAAGTCGTCCAAAAAACATCATCATCAAGACACTAGCACCAAAAAAGAGTGCAAATTTACTTGGACTTACATTAAAGTGCTCCATATAGATGAATGATGAAGAGGTAATAAACGTGTACATACCAGAGGTGCAGAGAATTTGAGAAATGATAAAAAGCATTGCAAGTTTGTGGCTTAAAACGGTTTTATAGTTTTGTATGGGCGTTATTTTGGAGCGTTCTTGTTTAACGGAAGGAAAACGAAAAAGATAAAAAGCTAATGCAAAAAGAGTGTAAAACCCTAAAAATAAAAAGATCATTTCCCATTCAAAGAATTTGAGAACAAACGATCCAAGTGTTGGTGCAAGAAGCGGTGCCATAAGCATAACCATAGCGATAAGCGAAAAGATACGCGCACTCTCTTTGCCACTGAACATGTCTTTAACCGTGGCTGAAACATTGACAGTAGCGATGCCTCCTCCAAAAGATTGAAGTGCACGAAGAATCCAAAAAGTTTCTATTTGATGTGTAATTGAGATGAAAAAACTGCTCAATCCAAAAAGTATCAATCCAATAATAACCATCGGACGTCTACCGTATGCATCTGAAATTGGCCCTCCAAAAAGTTGCCCTAATGCCATACCAAAGAAGTAAAGGCTTAAGCTAAATTCGACATTGGGTATAGAGGTTTGAAGATCCGTAGCAATTGCTGGGAATGAAGGTAAATACATATCAATCGCCAGAGGCGTTATCGCCGATAAGGATGCGAGCGTTAAAACAATTTGGCGCTCTGTGAGGGATTTAGACATCAATTGAGATTCTTTCATGGAGAATTTTAATGTCATTATAGATTAATAGTTTAAATCCTCTGTTAATAGATATGGAATTATGGGTAGATCATCTAAGCAAATTCTTTTCAAGTTTGTACATTAATATATTTTTAAGTGATTTTGACCTAGAATTTATCAATCTGTAATATGTGATAAAATATCACATATTAAGAAGCCTTTTGCAAAATGTCCATCTTGCTAATCTAAAATTAAAAATAGAGGTGGTTTTTAATGATAGATTTCATTTTTCTATCTTTATAGCATTGAAATATAGTTGTAAATTTATCACAAGGGAGGTTTCATGATGTCGAAAAAATCAGTTTTAATGCTGATCCCAGTTTTGGTTTTATGTATGGCCTGGTTTTCCCCTGTTCCTTCGGGTTTAACTCTTGGGGCATGGCACTATATGGCTATTTTCTTGGCGGTCATCGTTGGGCTTGTCATTGAGCCTGTTCCTACAGCGTTAGTGGGGTTAATAGGTGTTTCGCTGATAGCTTTAGCTGGGCTTGCTGGCAAAACGCCTTCTGCCAATGTTCAATGGGCACTTTCAGGTTTTTCAAACTCGACGATTTGGTTGATTTTTGCAGCCTTTATGTTTGCAATGGGTTACCAAAAAACAGGGCTAGGAAAGAGAATATCGCTTATTATGATTCGTTATATGGGTAAAAGTTCGCTCGGGCTTGGTTATGCAGTAGCCTTTGCAGATCTTGTGCTTGCCCCTTTTATGCCTTCCAACACAGCAAGAGGTGGAGGAACGATTTTCCCTATTGCGATTAACATCCCCATTATTTTCAATTCGACACCTGAGAATGAACCTCGTAAAATGGGTGCATATATTACATGGATAGCCATGACTGCCACCTGTGTAACCAGTTCGATGTTTCTAACAGCACTTGCACCCAACCTTCTTGCTATTGATCTCATTGCAAAAGGAGCAAACATCTCTATAACTTGGGGTGCATGGGCAAAAGTTATGGTACCACTCATGTTACCACTTTTTCTTGTAACGCCACTTTTGGTTTATTGGATTTATCCACCCACTCAAAAACAATCCCCTGAAGCACCTGCATGGGCAAGAGATGAGCTAAAAAAGATGGGTCGCATTTCTTTTAAAGAAATTTTAATGGGATCGTTTGCTTTTCTTGCACTCATCCTTTGGGTTTTTGGTAAAGAACTCAATGTGGATGCAACAATGGCTGCGATTTCTATTACGGTGCTTATGGTCTTAACCAATGTTGTCTCTTGGGATGATGTCATTGGTAATAAGCCAGCGTGGAATATTTTGGTATGGTTTGCAACACTTGTGGCGCTTGCTTCAGGGCTTAAAGACGTCGGTATTTTGGGATGGATGGGTAAAAGTACAGAAGCTTACCTCTCTGGACTAAGCCCAACAATGCTCATGCTGGCAATGATAGTGCTTTTCTTCTTATTGCACTACTTTTTTGCTAGCTTAACGGCACATACGACAGCTTTGTTGCCTATTTTTATTGTGATTGCGGCAAAACTTATTGCGCCTGAGCAGTTGATGACCTTTATGATTTTATTGACCAGCACCATTGGCTTAATGGGAATTATTACCCCTTATGGAACAGGACCTTCTCCTATTTGGTATGGTGCTGGGTATATTTCTCAGGGTAGATGGTGGGCACTAGGGGCTGTTTTTGCAGCTATTTTTATAGCCGTACTTTTAATAGGCGTTTTGATTTTTCTCTAAATACTATTTAAATATAAAGGATAGAACAATGTTTGTACTCGATAAAAAAGAGATGATGATTCAAACTTTGGGAAAATTTGGGGATATGGTCTCCAAAGAACTTCCCGATGATGTGATGGCAAAGCTTACAGAGCTTCGAGCTAAAGAAGAGCAACCTTTGGCAAAAGCCATTTACGATGTTATGTTTGAAAATATGGATAAAGCTAAAAAGCTAAGTCGCCCAACGTGCCAAGATACGGGAGTCATCCAATATTTTGTGCGCACAGGTGCTAAATTTCCCTATTTGGGACAATTGCGAGAGATTTTAAAAGAGGCTACGATTCTTACCACCAAAAGTGCTCCACTGCGTTTGAATGCCGTTGAAGTTTTTGATGAAGTCAATACTGGAACCAATGTTGGAACCGATGTACCTTACATCACGTGGGACATCGTTGATGATAGTACCAATGTTGAGATAGAGGTCTATCAAGCAGGTGGTGGTTGTTCACTTCCAGGTCGCTCCATTGTTTTACCTCCACTTGCGGGTTATGAGGGTGCAATGCAATTTGTTTTTGATACGGTCGTAAACTGGGGTATCAATGCATGCCCTCCTCTTATTGTAGGCATCGGTATTGGAACGTGTTCTAATTCATCTGCTCTACTGTCTAAAAAAGCGATGCTTCGACCGGTTGGCTCGTCCAATCCTCATCCAAAAGCAGCAGAAATGGAAAGAACCATTGAAAAAGGTCTCAATGACATCGGTCTTGGACCACAAGGTATTTCGGGTAAAAACAGTGTTATGGCAGTTCATGTCGAGGGCATGGCACATCACCCTTCAGTTTTAGGTGTGGGGGTGACCATTGGTTGCTGGGCAAATCGCCATGGCATTATTCGTTTTGATGAACATATGAATTATGAAATTGTTTCGCACAAAGGAGTTACTCTATGAAAAAGATTTTGACAACCCCAATTTCGGATGAAGATATCAAGTCGCTGAAAGTTGGCGATATCGTTTATTTAAGTGGAACATTGGTTACGTGTAGAGATGAAGGGCACAGACGTATTATTGCTGAGGGAATTATGCCAAAATTACCGATGGATCGCATTGCTATTTTTCATGCAGGACCTATTGTTAAAGACGTTGATGGTGGGTGGGAGATGGTTTCCATTGGACCGACTACGAGTATGCGTATGGAGCGTTATGAAAAAGAATTTTTAGCAAAAACCGGTGTTAAGCTGGTAATTGGCAAAGGTGGTATGGGGGCTAAAACAGCAGAAGGATGCAAAGAAAGTACTGCCGTTCACGCGGTCTTCCCTGGTGGTTGTGGCGTGGTAGCTGCTGAAGAGGTAGAAAAAATTGAAGGTAAAGAGTGGCCAGAGTTTGGTATGCCAGAAGCCTTTTGGATACTTAAAGTCAAAGAGTTTGGACCCTTAATTATTTCTATCGATACCGAGGGAAATAACCTGTTTGAAACCAACAAAATAACGTTTAATGAACGTAAAGAAAAAGCGCTAAATGAGACAGCAAAACATATTGTTTCAATGATCGCAAAGAGTTAACTCTTATAAAAGGACACTTTTGTGGGTGTCCTTTTATTTAGTTTTTGCAGTTTTTTAGTGTGCTGTTCATACTACGTATAATATGTTGACGCATAGCCTCGCAGGCTCCCTCATAATCTTTTTTCTCTAATTTCTCAACAATTTTGTCATGTTCTGTTAATGAGGTAGCTGCATATTCTTGTGCCGTTACAAGGTGATTCATAGATAGACCATTCCATAATAAAGCAAGAAAAGATTTTAGTTTTTCACTATCGGCTGCTTCCCAAATGGTCATATGAAATGCTTGGTTTGCAAGGTTATAGGCTTCGGTATCGCTACTTTCTTTCGCACGTCTTCCTTGTTCATTCACTTTTTGAATTGCTTTAAGTGTCTCATCATTCATGTGGAGACACGCACGTCTTAATGCTTCGGTTTCAAGTAAAATGCGCATTTCATAGTGGTCTTTGATGGCTTCTTCGGAGATGCCTTTAACGATGGCACAACGATTTTGACGAAGTTCTATCAGCCCTTCATTGGCAAGAATTTGAAATGCTTCACGTACGGGTGTACGAGACATACCCACTTGTTCGCCGATGCTATCAAGTGTGATCGATTGACCTTTGCTGATGCCACCTGAGAGAATTGAAGAGCGTAAAATAGACGCTACTTGTTCACGAGCTGGTAACATTTGTATTTTTCTAAGATTGATCATAAGATACTCTTTAATAGACTGTTTTATTTAGTATAGCATGACAAGGCTATCTTTTCAAGAAAGTGATTGATTCTATGGGTATTAGAGTGCTGGAAGACGTTACAAGTTTTCTTTACATATGAATTTTTTGTATTTATCTAAACATCTAAGTTTTTAATGGTTTAAGTCTTACCGTTATACAATGAGTATATCAATGAAGTTATACCTAAAAAAGGAGCAGTGTTATGCTACGAAATATGATGATGTTTGCGATGGCGTTACTCATTCTCACGGGTTGTACAAGCAAAGAAGAAGAAAAAAAAATAACTCAGGAACAGGGGACTCAAACTATTGATACTGAAGTTAAAAACGTCATTAAGAAAGAAGTTTTAAAAAGTATCAATGATTCTAAAATGTACCAAGAACTTTCATGGAAAAAAATGCAAAGTGGTGATGTTGTCTCTGCACGAATTAATAAAAAAGTTGTTTTTATAGCGCATACATTCAAAGATAAAAATGTATATGGCGGGACAATAGCAAAAGAAAATATCTATTTTATTGGAGAAGAAAAGCCAAGCCTTATCATTGATTTTGATGTCAAAGTGGCTTTTAAAGAGTTTCTTGCCAATAAAAGTATTGGGACGTTGTTTTCAACAACCGTATGGAATTTTGAAAAACTACAGGATGATTATAAAGCGAGTGCCACGGATTCGAGTTCAAAAGAAAATGTGAAAGATTTTATCTATTCCATTAAGCGTTTTAGTAAAGCAGATCAAGAATTTTTAGCAGAGTCTATTTCAAATGCCAACAATCCACTTTCGATTGCTAAAAATGTAGCACTTTTTTTAACCATTCGGTTATTTCCTGAACTGATTGAAGAGTTGCTATTTAATGAAGTTGCCTACAATGGCAAGTATAAATAAGGAGTTTTGAATGAAATTATTTTTACAACTCTTATGTGTTATGGCACTTGTTGGTACACACGTATCGTATGCAGACGATCTTATGGACGGACTATCGGCCTATGAGAAAAATGACTATGGTAGTGCTGTACAATTTTTTCAAAGTTCATGCGAGAGTGGAAATGCTGAGGCATGCTATAACCTTGCCAATATGTATGATGAAGGACTTGGTGTTTATAAAGACGATCAAAAAGCAGTGGAACTTTTTACAAAAGCATGTGATGGTGGCTTTATGGGAAGTTGTTACAACCTTGGCATGATGTATGACAAAGGTGAAGGTGTTGCTAAAGATAGTATGAAGGCTTTTATACTTTTCAATCAAACCTGTGAAAAAGGGCATATAAGAGGGTGTTATAACCTTGGTATTATGTACTATAAAGCGCAAGGTGTGCAAAAAGACTACATTAAAGCAGCAAAACTTTTTAAACAAGCGTGTGATGAAGAGTACGAAAAAGGGTGTTTCAACTTAGGTGTTATGTACCGCGATGGCCAAGGTGTTATTCAAAGCCAAGAACAAGCACTTGAACTTTTTAAGAAAGCTTGTGAGCAAAATCTCTCGGTTGCATGTAAAAACTATGGAAAACTTAGAAGCGAGATGCAATAAAGAGTTGGAATAGAGGTTAAAAAAATGGCGGGCAGAGGGGGATTCGAACCCCCGGTGAGTTGCCCCACGGCCGCGTTCCAGGCGACTGGATTAAACCACTCTCCCATCTGCCCATTTTGGATAGGATTGGAAGTATAACGATTTTGTGCTTATTTGAGGATTAATGGCATTTTATCGATGAAATGCCATTAATCGTGTAATTATGATTTACGAATACTTTTGAAGGCTTCAATGAGTTTTTCAAAGCCAATTTTACTTGACTTCTCAACGGTACGAAATATTTCGATGCCTTCCCTTGAGTCCGCATGTGTGGCAAATGCTTCAATTGCTTTTTTCAAGCCATCATGAACACTGATATGATGGTTGTTGACCTCTTGTATGGTTGCATTATTGAGTTTAGAGCTAATGCTTCCAAACCATTTACCAAAGCGGCACGCAGTGTGACCCAAAATATCAACTTTTTTCTGTGAAAGTGCGGCATTGTAGCCTTGGAGTTTGAGTAAGATGTGATCTATTTTACCATTACTGACAGAAATTTCATTGGTGACATTGTCACATTTGTTGGTGATATTTTGGGAATTTTGAAGCATGGTTGTAATTTCAATGCTAAATTCTTCGAGTACTTTCATAGAGGTGTGTGATTCGTTTTGGAATGTTTCACTGGTATCTGCCATAGAATTGGTGTTTTGTTTTAATATACTGATATTTGACTCAACTTCTAAAGTCGCTTTTTGAGTTCGTTCCGCCAGTTTTCGTACTTCATCGGCCACAACAGCAAAACCTCGTCCATGCTCTCCTGCACGTGCAGCTTCGATAGCCGCATTGAGCGCTAGAAGGTTGGTTTGGTCTGAGATATCTTTGATAAGGTTGATGATGTCACTGATAGCTGAAACGCTATTTGAGAGGTTTTCAACATCGTGTGTAAATTTTTGTGTGAGTTCCTGCACTTTTTCGAGAGATTTGGAGATGTCTTTTGTTTGCACTTCAATATTTTCGCCACCTTTTAGTGAAGCATCGTTGAGTGTGTTGATTTCATTGAGCATTGTCAAACTCTCTTCAATCGTATTTTGGAGAAAGTTCATACCATCTTCATAGCTTCCCAGCAGGATCGTTAAAAGTTCTTCTTTTGTTTGATTGATAGGTGTCACATTATTTTGTTCTTCTAAAGTTTTTTGATGGGATTGTTCACATTGTATAACTTCGTTTTTTAGGGTTTGAAGTTCGTTCTTAAGTGCCTGATTTTCATTTTCTAATTCTGCTATACGTCGTCCGCCAAACATTTTTACTCCTTTGGTTAAGTTGAAATAATTATAACCAATAAGTGTGACTTTTACGTTACATTTTAGGAACGAGTATCAAAAATTAATAGTAACCTACACAAATACCATTAGACAGGCTAATTTTTTTCTCAAAAGGTGAAGGACCAAAATACTTACATTTTTCGATGTAGATATGGTAGTTATAGTCCAGCTTTAAATCATCGTAGAATTTTTTGAGATTGACTAGCTTGACATCGCACACATCGATGATTTCTAAGGCCTTGTAGATACAGGAGTTATTGTGTTCGATAAGGTGTGAAGGTGCTAGCCCTGTGTATTTGCAAAAGGCTTGAGACTGTACCATTCCCGTAAGATCAGTACATTGTTTGAGAATTTCTTTGTACTTGGGGATGATTGTATCTTTACGCAAAAAAACAACGCGTGCATCATCAAACTTTGCGGCTTCGACACTTTTCCAATAACGGTATGCATTGGATGAAATCCCCGCAAGTAGGCTAAACTCTTTGTTTAAAACATAATTGTTCAGCCAATGATTGTGCGTCAGAATGTCCATCTGCATGTTACATGATCTTCATACCCAGTTGTGCCAGAACAATGACGAGTACTAATCCAAGAGGATATACAGCCGCATAAGCGATGGACGGGTAGTCTGTTTTGGTCATATTATTTGCCATCGTAAGAGAAGGTGTTGATGTCATAGCACCTGAGAGCAGACCTAAGATATCGAGGAAATTCATCTTTAAAATTTTTCGACATGTAAAAGTGATAATACCTAAAGAGACGATAAGCGCACCAAGGGCAAGGACAATAGGTAAAACACCGTTATTTTCCAATGACTCAACAAGGTATTTTCCTGCATTGGTTCCGAGGGTTGCAATAAAGATAAGCTGACCAAGTGTTTTTAAAAGTGTGGTAGAATGCGGTGAAAGGTTCCATACGATAGGTCCAACACGCCCTAACCTTCCAAGTACCAACGCGGTAATCAAAATGCCACCAACGAAGCTTAATTTAATGTCGCCAACGCCAGGAATATAGAGCGGAATACTACCCAGTAAAATACCAAAAACAACACCCAGAGAAATAGGCAAGAAGTCTGCGGCTGGGTATTTTAAAAGGTCATTACCGATGAGTTTTGTCACTTTTTCAGTGTAAGTTTCAGGTGCAACGACATAAAGTTTATCGCCAAGGCGCAATGTCAAATCAGGATATGCAGGAATGTCGATACCCGCACGTCGTACTTTGGTGATGACGGCGCGAAGAGATTTTAGCTCTTTGATCATACCAATTTTTTTACCGACAATCTCTTTATTGGTTGTAAGAAGTCTTAAAACCGCCATATTGTCTTGAAATTCGTGTTCTTCACCGATCTCTTGACCCAAAACAATGCTCAGATTTGCCAGTTGTTCATCCGTTCCTGCAACTCTGATGACATCACCATAGCTCAGAGAAACATCTTCCGTAGTATGGTCAACTTGACCATCTGATGTCATACGCTCGATGACAGTCGATGTCATGCTCTCAATTTTGGATTTTTTGATCTCGGTATTTCTAAAGTTTTCATTGGTAATGCGAAAATTTCGGGTGTGAATGTCTGGAAAACGCGCTTTTTGGCTTGATTCGTAATCTTCAACCTCTTTTTGCAAATCGACATTAAAAAGTACTGGAAGTATGCGAATAAAAAGTACTGTTGCTACGATGCCAAACGGATAGACAAGACCAAAAATAACCGAAGTGGTTGCGGTATGTTTGATCTCAAGTGCTGCTGCAAGGGCTGGAACGCTTGTAAGTGCTCCTGTAAAAATACCATCGATGATCGTTTTAGGAAGGTCAAAAAAGTAACCAAATCCAAAAATAATGACAAAAAGCAGTACTAAAAGTGCGGTTGCTATAAGGTTAAGTTTGAGACCTTCATGTTTGATGGTGTCAAAAAAACCAGGACCTGACTGAAGTCCAACAGCATAGATAAAAATTGCCAGTCCAAAGTACTGAAATGCGTCAGAGATAACCATGCCAAAATGCCCTGCAATAAGCGCTACGATGAGCATAGCCGTTACATCAAGAGAGAAGCCTCTGACTTTGATATTGCCTAAGATGTAGCCAACTGAAATGATGGCAAAGAGGTAAAAAATTTCGTTATTTATCATAAAAAATAGTGCCTTAAAAGAATTAGACGAATTATACCTTAATTTGGTCGTTACTTTTAAGGCACAAATGCCTAAAAATCTTTCTCGATTTTAAATGCATCAAAGATAATGTCGATAGCAGACATACGTGCACCATGATTGGTTGCATCCAGTATTTCACCATCGGTATAGCCAAGATCACGAAGTGTTTGAACATCTTTTGCTTCAACATCATGGGGTGTGCGTACCGCTTTGAGAACAAACAGAAGCATCGCTTTCTCTTTTGCATCAAGTTTCGCGTCGTTCGGATTGGCACGCATAGCTTCAACATCTTTAGGTGTCCAGCCAAGCATATTGATAAGTATAGAAGCATTCATATCGACACAATAACTACAGCTATTTTTATCAGAAACAAGCATACGAATGCTTGCTAATAAAGGCATGGAGAGGCTTTTTTGTTTTACCATGTAGTATTCGATGAAACTCATTTGTTGTTTGATAAGCTCAGGACTTGCACTGAAAATTTGCGCGGAGTTACTCACCCGCCCTCGCATTGCTTCTATTTTTCCATAGAGTTCAGCGAGCTCGCCTGTAGCGTTTTCGGGTTTGACTGTATTGATTAATGGCATGAGTTTTCCTTTGAAAGTAATGGTATCCATTCATTAAGCGTTAAAACGCGACTAAATCCAAACGCTTGTGCGACTAAAAAAGCTCTATGTAACTCTTTCGCACTTACTTCTCCTGCTTCATTTTTAAATGCCAATGTTCCATTCGCGTCGCTCAAAAACTCGACGTTATAACCAAGCTGTGAAGCATCTCTCGCGGTAGCATCAGAGCAATTTTGAGTCATGTAGCCTATGATGGCAACCGTATCGACACCAAGATTTCGTAGTCTGTAGTTCAAATCGGTTCCTACAAAAGAGCTTGCATGGTTTTTCTCGATATAAAGATCAGGGTTAATTGCTTTGATTTCATCGTGAAATTCCCATGATGCGCTTCCTTTTGCAAAGGACTTTGCATCTTCTTTCAGGGATGTGTGTTGTACGAAAACGATCATTACACCCTCTTTTTGCGCTTCAGCAATAGCAGTTTTGATATGCTCAAAACTGTTCGGCGGATACGTAATGGGTAGCGCACCACCTTCAAAGTATTCATTTTGGACATCGATGACGATGAGAGCTCGTTTCATAAAACCTCCTTACAACTTGACTGTTTAGTCAAGTGCCATTTTAACTAAAATTGACCGTTTAGTCAAGTGATACAAAAGTATGGTATAATCAGCTTAGATTACACATAAAAGCACCAAGGGTGCGCGGGCACTCTGCTAGAGAAAACCCAGTGTTAACGTAGTTTGAGAAGCTTTGCTTTGAAAACGTGTTATAAAGTGTATAAAAGGAAAATAAACTAAATGGAAACCACACGTGACAAGCTTATCCGTGCAACCTTTGACGAGGTCTTTTCACACGGCTACCAAGGTGCAGCACTCACAGACATCTTAGCCAAAGCGGGTGTGCATAAAGGCTCTATGTACCACTTCTTTGCCAATAAAAAAGAGATGGCACTTGCTGCCATACAAGAGACAATCATTCAAAAAAATATGGACAAATACAGTTATGTAAAGACCTATACCAGCGGTTTCCTTGAAGAGTTTTACACACGTTTGCGCGACACATCGGTACGGGACTTCAAGCGAGGCTGTCCTATCGCCAACATTGTCCAAGAGATGTCCAACATCGATGAAGATTTCAATACCCTCATGAAGTCCATTTATGGGGCTTTCCGTGCTAATATCAAATCCATTTTGGATAAAGCCATCGAAGTAAAAGAGATGAAACCCTGCGATACCCAAAAACTAGCTCTTTTTATTACTTCAACCATAGAAGGTGCCATACTCGCAGCCAAAGCGAGTGGAAATGAACAAGATTATGTCGATGTGATCGAAGAGTTGATTGAGCATATTGAGGGGAAGCGGTAAGATTTAATAATATTATATATGTCAATCTGATTTTTTTTCAATATTTATGGTAATATTTTTTGAAGTTTTAAATGGTATCAGGTGTATTAAAATTAATTTAGATTATCAGGAGAAGGAATATGTATAAAATTGAAATTGCACGTAGACTCAATAAATCTGATTATACAAGATTACCAAAATTACTCGGTATTAATCTTGCATTTGAAAATGTAATATCGGAATCTGATTTTAAAAAAATATTGCGCATTGCTGATGTTAATGGTTCAAAATATATCGAATTATACAAAGTAAAAGATAATATTGATATTTCATCTCTAATATCTAACCTCAAGAATAAATCTTATGCACCTAATATCCCTTCTAAACTTGGACAGAATAGTCTTGAAATTGCAGAAATTTCAATTACTACTTCAGGCTTTGATATTCTGTCAAATTTTTATGTTGCAGAAGAAGTGTGGGAATTAAGTAGTGATGGAAAAACAAAAACATTAAACACAGCTTTATTTAGAAAAGTTTTGCATCTTAAATTTTTAATAGATAAAAATCTTCTTATTTTAACAATTGATCCTATAGGTGATGGTGCAAAAATAGCTGAGGATATAAAAATATATTTGAGAACAGTTTTTTCAAATATAGGTATAAATTTTAATGATTATTTTATAATTTTAGATATAGATAATGCTATATATTCGATGGTTGAGAAAGGAATAATTAGACCAACACGAACAAAAGCAATTGATCAAATTTCAAAGAGAACTTATGATACAATTGCTCAAAATCCAAAAGATAGCCTTGCAGATGAAGATCTATATACTCAAGTTAAAGAGAAGAAAATCAATCTTGAGAGAATGCGATTAGATCATGATAAATCAAAAATTAGATTAGAGTTGTTTTCTACAGATTTGATTAAAATATGGAATAAAGCAAATTGGGAACAAACAGATGAGTTTAAAGCAGATATTATCCGATTTTTGTAAAGAAAATGGATTAGAAGATTTACAATGTATTTTACATCTTGCATTGCTTAATTATGTCGCTAACCTTTCTAAAAAACAAAAAAATATTGCACTATCTGCAAAAGCAATTGATATCTTTTCTGGAATAGGCGAAGATAAAGCTATTCAATTATTAACGGCTTTTTCAGAGCAAAGTGAATTTGTAAATAAATATTATGTTTTTAAATGTCAGCATAGTTTGCTAGAAGATGCAGGTTCTGTTGATGAAAGTGAAATAGAAGACAATATCGCTACTTGTTATGGATGTTATCATTGTCATGAAACACATAGCTATAATTTAAATGATTGTGAAAAAGATATTTATGAAATTGGTTTTAATGCAGATCGAGAAGAAATCATTAATGAATTAAAAATTAATGGACAAGAATGGATGAGTAGTTTTTTTGTATTAAATTTAAATGAAAATAATATAGATAAACTTGCGAATATTTTAGTTTCAAAATTACAAATACACCCAGAAAAAAAAGATAGTGCAAAAAATGGAATTATGAAATACCTTCATTCTGTCAAAAGTTTTACAGGTATTGTTGCTGATATAACTGGTGATGGAGCAACGATTACAAAAAATATAAAAAATATGGCAGAAGATCTTAGTGGTTTTTCTTCTATAAGAGATTCTATATTGGAAATAGTAAAATAATAAAATTTATTAATTCTTTGTAATCTTAATTTTGTATTGCATTCCAGAAAGTTAGCAATTATAGAGTATTTTGATTTCTCTATTAATCTCTTATCAGATTAATATTTACGCGCTGTTAGCAAGAAAATAGGATACTCCCCATAAGGCTTTTTTGCCACACTAACGATTTCAATGTTCACATCCTCAAAGCCTGCTTTTTGAGCGAGTGCGGCAAATGCTTCTTGGTCAAAACCAAAGTGAAAAACGCCCATATCTTCGGTGTGGAATGTGCCATCTTCTTTATCTAAATCTGCCAAAGCGATAGTGCCACCGTTGTTGAGCATACGGTGAAATTTTTTAAAAAGTGCGAGTGTGTCTTCGACGTGATGAATGGTCATCGAGGAGATGATGCTATCAAATGTCTCATCGAGTTCTGTTGTTGAAAGGTCAAGTTCTAACATAGCAAGTTCACACGGAAATGTATCTTGTTTAGCGCGGAGTTGGTCATTCATGGAGGGTGAAACATCGACGGTGGTAACTTTTTTCACATGGGGTGCAATCTTTGCGGTCAAAAGCCCTGTACCTGAGCCAAAATCCATAATATGTGTGTTTGTTTTATCGTATGTAAGTTTGTCCAAAATAGCATCGGCGATGTTCGTGACATTGTCAACCCGTGCAGGTTCTGTTTCATAGATTTTTGATTTTTCGTGAAAATAGTCTTTGGGTGGTTGCATGAATGACCTTTTTGAGTGGATGAGAGAGTATAACACAGCCATTTAAGCAAAAAAATTAACCCCAAAAACTAAATACAATCTTTTTGCTCGTGTTTAACCTACTACAAATGAGGCATATCCCACAACGCGACTGGCATCTTTGGTACGTGCAAAACTGGTGCGGTAGTCTAAAAAATACGCTTTGAAATTGTGTGAAAGGGCACTGTGTACCATGGCTTTAACTCCCGTAAGTCCACAAGCTTCACAGCCATGAGAGAGCGCATGAAGGTCTAAGTTTTTGATAGCTTCGATGCAGAGATTGTCCAGTCTGTTGGCTTCTTCTTCGGTGTAAAAATGGCTGAGATCGGTACTAATAACCACCAGCGTTTTTTCATCGTGAAGCACTTCGTCGATAAGTAAAGAGAGTTCGCTGTGTGAAATGTCACCATAGACGATCTCAACGACTTTTGCCTGTTTAAAATACTGACGAATAAAAGGCATCTGTACTTCTGTGGAGTGTTCTTCATGGGCTAAGGGTTGAAAGTCTAAAAAGGCAAACTTCTTTTGAAGTACATGGCTATAGTTTAGGTCTATCTCTATCTCACCGCATGGCGTATGATAGGCTTCAAAAAGGGCTACTGAAGCACCTGAAACATAGATACGATGGCTAGGACCCATGACGACCACACGTTCGATGTCAGAGCGCATTGATGCGGTGAAGTGGTAAGCAAGATTGGCGGTATAGCCACTGTAAACGTAGCCCGCATGAGGTACGATGAGCGCACGGGGTAAAACATCCAGTTTCACTTCGGGCATTGCTTTATCAAAATGAGCAATGTAATGTTTAATCTCACTGCACATATCGGGGTAAAACATACCTGCAACGGCACTTTTTCGGTATTTATTCATCAAAAACTCCTGCGAGTTTGGTTTTGCAGTGTGGACAGCATCCATCTTCCAGATAGTTTTCCATCACTTCAAATCGTTTGCGTTCTATTAAAACAGCGTTACAGGTAACGCACTTCGTTGGATTTTCAAGCCCGACATTGCCAATATATATGTGTTTCAGCCCTGCTCTTTGACCAATGGCTTCGGCACGTTTGAGTGTTTCCACAGAGGTTGCTGGAAGCCCTTGCTCATGATAATCAGGATGAAACGCGCTGATATGCCATGGCGTCTCTTTGCCCAGTTCTTTGGCGATAAACGAAGCAATGGCGTTTAGCTCCGTGTCTGAGTCATTTTTTGTAGGTACGATGAGCGTGGTTACTTCCACCCAAATGCCGTTTCGTTTAAAATGTTTAAGGTTCTCCAAGATGACTTCTAGTCCACCACCTAGTTCTTTTTTGTAGTAGTCGTGGTTGAACGATTTGAGATCAATATTTGCCGCATCGATGATACCCACCATATCATCTATCACTTCACTGGATTCAAAACCATTGGTGACGAAGATATTTTTGATGCCCTTTTCATGGGCTAAAAGGGCTATGTCTTTGGCATAGGGGTAAAAGATGGTCGGTTCATTGTAGGTGTAAGCGATGGAGGCACATTCGTATTTGAGTGCCATCTCCACAATGTTACAAGGCTCAAAATACTCTTTAGAATGTACGGTTTTTTCTTGCGAAATACTCCAGTTTTGACAGAAAGGACACTTGAAATTGCAGCCAATCGTACCGAGTGAAAAAGCTCTGGTATCTGGCAAAAAGTGGTAGAGTGGTTTTTTTTCCACGGGGTCAACGTGCATTGCGACAGGATAGCCATAGACAAGATTTTTGATGGCGCCATCAACACTTTGGTTTACACCGCAAATGCCTTTTTGCCCCTCTTTGAGATGACAATAATGCGCACAGAGTAAACACACCAGACGCGCACCTTCGGGCTTAAAATAGACCATTATTTCACCTTTTCAACTTTATAATGCCATATGTCAGGATGACTCTCTAAGCAATCAGGCTCCAACCCTGCTTTTTGACACAGGTGCGAAAAGAAAAGCTCAAAGGTAGGCAGTTGTTCCCACACTTGGGGTAAAAAAGTCGCCTTTTTACTTCCTTTTTGAAGGATGATGCCATCTGTTCCCACGGTGACTTTAGTTTTGAGATCGTCGCTATTTTCATACGTGATAAGTTCAGGTTCACTTAGCAGGGAGACTTCGATGATTATGCGCGAAAACTCTTCGGGATTGAGCGGATAAAATCTGGGGTCTTCAAATGCCGCAGATTGGGCATTATGAATGAGATCATCTAAAAGTGTGCGATGTGCGATGAGTGAACCGATGCATCCGCGAAGCTGTCGGTCTAGTGTGAGGGTCACAAAGGTTGCTTTGAGTTTAGAGAGTTCGGGATAGAGCTCCAATAAAGCTTTTTTATCAATCGTGGAAGTGTGACTAAAACCATCTTTGATGGCATTTTTAGCAATATCTAGGATCACGTTTAGCATAGCGCCTCCTTTGGAGAGCTTTATTATATGATAAAATGGCTAATAGGTTATAGGAAAAGGAGTTTTCATGTTCATGGCAATTTTACAGCACACACCTTTGTGGGTTTATGTACTTTTTTTTGTATTATTAATTTTAGGATGGATGCAGAGCCGTGATCGTCTTGTGCCCTATTTTAGGGCATTTATACTGCCATGTATTATGATGCTTTTTTCGATTTATGGGGTGGTTTCTGCCTTTGGTATGAGCATCGGCATTGTTGCATGGAGTATAGGCATGATGATAGTGCTGGCACTGGGCATTCGTATAAGAGTTTTTTACAATGCTGTTTTTATGGAAGAACATAAAGCTTTCGCCATCAAAGGGAGTTGGCTTTGGTTAGCGCTTATGATGATTATCTTTTGGCTAAAATTTGCTGTAGGTGTGGCACTTGCCCGTCAATTAGACATCGTTTATGAGCCTTGGTTTATTTTGAGTATAAGTCTTTGCTATGGGTTACTGAGTGGTGTTTTTTTGGTGCGAATGGTCATTTTATGGAAGATCAAGAGCATACAGGTCAAACATTAATACAGTTTTGCTAGACTATCGTATGATTTTTAAGGAGTGATGGATGAAACAGTGGATGACAATAGCGATGTGTATCGGTCTTTTCTCAGGATGTAGCATGAGTTTTAACTATAACTTTTGGAGCCAAAAAGCACCTGAAGCGCCAGCCCCTACTGTTAAAGAAGTCAAAATTGCTCTGCCTAGTACTGTTTTGATGTATGATTTAGACATTACCGATCGCCCTTATACCAGTCTTGGTGAAGTAAGTGTCAGTGTCACAAAACTTAACCCATGGGGTGAAGATCCAAAACAATCGGATGCTGAAGCTAAACTCAAAGAAGAAGCTTTGAAAAAAGGTGCAGACGCACTTATTTATGTTCGCTACACCAAAGTTGGCGTTTCGTACAATCGCTGGAGTGGCATCGAAGGCAAAGCTCAAGCGGTTAAGTTTACACGCTATTAATTCTAGAGTATTAAAACTTTTAATAAGGAGTAGAGATGTCTTTCAAGTTTTTAATGGGGAGTCTTGCAGTTAGCCTTTTATTATCAGGGTGTGCTACATGGTCTCAAAGTGAAGTTTTAAACCCCAATACGGCAGTACGAGAAATAAAGCAGGTTACTCCTGAGCAGGTTAAGCTAACAGAAGGTGATATTACAAATCGTCCGTATATTTCACTTGGAGATCTCTCTGTGACGGTCAATAAAACCACTATTTTTCATCCAGAACCGACTAGAGAAATGGTGGATAGTAAGCTAAAAGAAGAAGCAGCAAAACTCGGAGCAGACGCTGTTATTTATGTGCGTTATGGAACAGTGGGTATTTCAGCACTTAGTTGGGGGAGTTTGGATGGTAAGGGTCGAGCAATTCAATTTACAGATAATTAGTTTAGTATGTATTGGTTTATTGTGTAGTGGTTGTGCTCATTCTGCAAGAGATTTACCGCCTGATATGAGTCATTTGCCACCATCCATGAGATTGTTACCAGGAGATATGGAATCTTCTGAGTATAAGCTTGATTGTAAAGAGCTAACGCTTGTTTTAGCTAATACGAGGGAGCATCTTAAGCAGCTTGAAAAAGATGTATTAAGTATGCAATCGGATAATCAATCAAAGGCATTTACAGGCATTACTGTTTTTTCACCAGCCATGCTTCTTATTAGCGATAATCCAGCTTTAAGTAAAGACTACCAAGAAAGTGACCAGATGCGAGAGCCTTTATTGCGTATAGCGCAAGCTCGCCAGTGTGAAATACAGCAATAACTAAAACTATAAACGCAATTTTGTTCTATTGTTACGTTCAAAATTGCGTTATACTAAAACCATGAAACCCTCACTTCTAAACGATACTATTTTTGAGAATATCACCAATTCCAATGGTCAATTCACCAACCATTTTCATAACACCTACACCATTGGACTCACGCATGATGGTATGTTCAAGTCCATCCACGAACATAAAGCAACCCTCGCTTACCAATACTCCACACGTGTGATTAATCCTGGTGAAGTGCATTGTGGAGATTCGCACGCATGGCAATACACTAACTTTTACCCTAGCGTTGAACTCTTAAGCAGTCTTTATGAGCAGATGTATGGTGAGAAGAAGATGCCGATTTTTGAAAAACACATCATCCAAGACGAGGTCTTATATAAGCTTTTGGTCTCTTTTTTTCGCAGTGTTTATGCGCATGAAGCAACAATGCTTTGCGAGTCTAAACTCATCGATGCTCTTTCGTACTTGATCACGCACTACACGCGTTTAGCGACACCCTACCCTTTGACATGTAAAGCAAAAAATACCATGTCGATGGTGGTTGAGTATATCCATGAACATCTAGAGAGTGAGATTTCACTGGACGATCTCTCCGAAGCAGCGATGGTGAGCAAGTACCATTTTTTAAGGCTTTTTAAGGATTACATGGGTTTGACACCTCATCAATACATTATTGCAGAGCGTATTCATAAAGCCAAA
Organism: Sulfurospirillum sp.; assembly: GCF_036802865.1. Lineage (NCBI taxonomy): Bacteria > Pseudomonadati > Campylobacterota > Epsilonproteobacteria > Campylobacterales > Sulfurospirillaceae > Sulfurospirillum > Sulfurospirillum sp. The sequence continues at coordinate 62,007 of NZ_DAIRVK010000001.1, forward strand.
GAGCTTGTTTTAGAGGGTGCGCCTTTAAGTCTTGCAGGACTTCATGCAGGCTTTAGCGATCAGTCGCATTTTATCCGCTCTTTTCGAAAAATTTACGGCTATTCTCCCAAAACACTGCTTCAAAAAAGCAATTTTATTCTATATAAATAATCGTAAAAAGAGTAAAATTCGCGCCAAGGAGTTACCATGGTCAATAAAAATCTTTTTTTCTTCCTACTCTTCCTCGCGATGGTCGCATGGGGTGGTTCGTGGGTCAATGTGAAAGTTATAGGGCATTACATTAGTGCATTTGAGATGATCTTTTTACGTTTTGGCATTACGGCGATTACGATGGTTCCCATCATCATATGGCTTAAACACTCGTTCAAGATAGACCTAAAAAGTTTTGGCTTGGTAGTACTTGTTGCTGTCGCATTGATTTTTTACAATAAATATTATTATCTTGGTACGAAGTTTGGCACTGCTTCGCTCGGTGGGGCGATGGTAACGACGATGATTCCTATATTGACCTTTATTTTACTCGCACTGATGGGGGCAAAAAAAGTGAGCTCCAAAGATATGTTTGCACTTGGTCTGGGCGCCGTGGGTGTTTTGACGATGCTTCATATTTGGACGTTTGATCTAGCCCATATCTTAGTCATTCAGAATCTTTACTTTTTATTGGCAGCTGTTTTTTGGGCAGTTTTGACGATTATTAGCTCCAAATCAACGAAGATTTCACCGATTGTTTTTACGTTTTATATGTATATTGTCACGGTTGTGTTGGATTGGGCTTTATTTGTGGATGTGAAGGCTATACCTTTTGAGTCGTTTGATAGTATCTTTTGGATTAATACATTTTTGATTTCCTTGGCTGCCTCCACCTTTTCCAATACAATCTATTTTTTAGGAATTGAAAAATTAGGTGCAGCCGAAGTGAGTTCGTTCGTTTTTCTAGTGCCATTTTCGGCGATCATACTCAGTGCCATATTTTTGGATGAAAAAGTAGATCTTTTCATCATCATAGGCACACTTTTAACGCTTTATGCGGTGAAAATACTCAATAATATTACAATTTTAAAGCGACGCCGAAAAAGCGTTGAATAGTCTCAAAGTGGCGGTCAAGCCCTTCAAAGCTGTGATTGCCACCCTCTTCTACGACCATCTTTGCACCCTCTAAAAAATCAAGCGCCTCTTCGTAGTCAAGGACTTCATCGCCTTTTTGTAAAAGCAGCAAAATATTTTCAAGGTTGGGTTCTTCAATCTCATAGCTTTCAAGCATTTCCAGATGTGATGCATTCCATTCGTATGCAGAGTTGTCATAGTAATTCACCCCATGTCCGAGTGCTCTTTGGAGTGTTTCAGACGCATTGACTGCTGGGTTTATTAGCACGGCTTTGAGGTTGTATTTATCACTAAGATAAAGTGAATAATAGCCACCAAGTGATGAACCCATGAGGTATACAGGCTCATTGTCCTGATAAGATTCGATAAGCTCACTAAGTGTTTTAATCGCAAGATCGGGAATTGTAGGCAAAGATGGTGCAATAAAGCGAATTTTATTTTCTTGGCAATAAGCACGAAGCATTTTTGCTTTGCTTGCCTCTCCACTAGAGCCAAATCCGTGAATGTAGATAATCATGGTTAACCTTTATGTAACAAATAAAGGTGAGTATAGCAAAAGTTTCGTTAGGCTATAATACGCGCAATAACTAAAAGGGTCTACATGAAATTACAAGAATTGGAAGCTAGAAAAATTATCCAGATGGTGATGGGTGATAAGCGGGTATTAACCAAAAGCGATGAAGAATTGGCACTGCTTTTAAAGAAAAGATTGACTAAAAAAGAGTGTGAAGTTCTCAATACTGAGGCATGTGGAAACAATAAAGAAACAGCGATGATCGAACTCAAAATTGATGCGGTACGTTATGAAGCGCTCAAAGCAAGTGCGACTAAAAAGATCAAAAACGAGTCTGTGCATGGAGACTTTTTCTATACCAAAGGTGAATAACGATGGAACACGTTGACGTTATAGACAGTGTTTGTACCTATTGTGGTGTGGGTTGTGACATCGCTGCCAATGTTAAGGACAACAAAATTCAAAGCATCTTTGCCCACCCTGAAGGCGTGGTATCAGAGGGCAATTTGTGCGTTAAGGGCAAATACGGTTTTGAGTTTGTCGATGCACCTGATCGCCTTAGAATTCCACGTATTCGCAAAAGTTTTTTGGCTCAAAACTCAGCTATCAAAGAAGCAATTTCTGAAACATTGGTTACGTGTGATGAGACATGGTATGAAACGACTTTGGATGCTGCCACCACGGCGGCGGCGATGAAACTACAAGAGATTCAAACTCGGTATGGCAGAAAGAGTATCTGCTCCATTGGTGGGGCACGAACATCGTGTGAGAGTTCTTATTTGCTTCAAAAATTCACTCGTCATACACTAAACTCTCCGCATGTTGATAACTGTGCGCGCATCTGCCACTCTCCAAGCCTTAAAGGTATGCGTACGACCATTGGTGAGGGTGCCGCGACCAATCCTTACAATGACATCTACAATGCCGAATTTATGATCGTTTTTGGCTCAAATACTACCGAAGCACACCCGATTATCTCTAACCGCATTGTCGATGTGGCAGGGAAGCATGACAATTTAGCTGTTTTTGATGTGCGAGAAATCACCCTACACCGCTTTGCCAAATACAAAGGCATTATTCCGCATGAAGCCAATTTACTTGTCTTAAACATGATGGCGTATGTCATCATCACTGAAGAGCTTTACAATGAGCATTTCCTAGCGGATCGTACTAAAGGGTTTGAAGCTTTCAAAGAGAAAATCTTGAATGACCCTTATGCCAATCCAAAGTATTTTGAGCAAATTGAAGGCTATGAAAGCTTAAGTAAACTCATCCCTAAAGTGGCACGCGAATATGCCCTCAAAAAATCGATGATTTTCTGGGGACTTGGCATAACAGAGCATATTGATGGCTCATACGCAGTTATGGCGATTACCCATTTGGCACTGATGACAGGTAATATCGGAAAACCTGGAGCTGGGCTTATGCCACTTCGTGGGCAAAATAACGTTCAAGGTGCTTGTGATATGGGTATGCTACCTTACTACGACCCCGATTATCAAACACCTAAAGAGATAGGATTGATGACACCTGATCTGGTCAATGAGATGCTAGAGGGTCGCATCAAAGCGGTGATCAATATGGGTGAAGACCTCACCCATGTTCACCCTAACAGTAACAAAGTCAACCGCGCACTGGATAATGTTGAATTTATCATGGTGCAAGAGCTTTTTATGACTGAAATCGCCAATCGAGCAGACATTGTCATCGGTGTAAAATCTGCCTATGAAAAAACAGGTGTTTATGTCAATGCTATGCGTCGCCTTCATCTCTCGCAACCCCTTGTCAAGTCTGACCTTCCTGATGACTGGGAAGTCATCAAACTACTCGATAATAAAATGGGTGGAAGTTATACTTATGAAGACTCAAAACAGATATGGGATGAAGTCAGAGAAGTAGCGTACAGACGTTTTTCAGGTGCAAGTTACAACAGATTGGAGCGCCACCGCGTTCGTGGACTGCAATGGCCCGTACACACCGAAGATACACCGATCTTGCACCAACTAGACTTTAGAACCGAAGACGGCTATGGTGAGTTTCATTACCACCAGTATGAGCTTCGTGGCATGGTGCAAGAGATACGTGAAAAAAGACTCACAGGCTATCATCTCACCACTGGGCGAACACTGGCGCAGTATAACAATGCTTCGCAAACCAGTCGCAGCGAGAGACTCAATAAGCGTTATGATGAAACGATTTTATTGGTACATGAAGATGATGCGGGGGATTTTACCAGTGATAAAGTGATATTAAAAACCGAATTTGGGCAAAGTGCACCACTTACAGTAAAATTTACCGACAAAGTGCAACCGAAAACGCTTTTCGCTACGTTCCATCATGCAAAATCAAAAATCAATAATCTTTTTGGCGATAGATGTGATGAACTTATTTTAACAGCAGCATTTAAATCGATAAAAGTAGAAGTAGTCAATTTATAAAGCCTTTTTTAAAGCAAATAGAATGGTCATTTAATGCCGACTTTTTACCTATTGTTTAATGAGTAGTGTTAAAATGATGACATTTTAATAAAGGTGGCATAAATGGTAAAAAAGATATTTGTAGGCTTGGTGGGCATTTTAGTAGTTATTCAATTTATAAAACCACATTTCAATAATCCAAAAATTGATGAAAGAATTGCATTGCAGGCAGATGAAAAAGTGATAAGTCTTTTGAAAAATGCCTGTTATGATTGTCATTCTGATGAAACAAAGTATCCTTGGTACCACAATGTTGCACCTATTTCTTGGGCAATGGCGGGTCATATTGACCAAGGTCGAAAAGCACTCAACTTTTCCCAATGGGCAAACATGGATGCTGATATAAGAACAATAAGAGTTAAACGCGCAAAACAACTTATTGACAATGGATTGATGCCTAAAGGAAGCTATTTATGGATGCATGAAAACGCACATTTAAAGCAAGAGGACAAAAAAATACTCGATCAATTTTTTGATCAACAATTACAACAACTCAAAAAGTCATAATTTCAAAAGTGATTGTTTTTATTTTTATACTGAAAATAAGTTGAGGATCTGTTTTCTTTGAAGTTTTTAAAGGAGTGGCCGGGAGAGAGGGATTTGAACCCCCGGAGGTATTACCCTCAACGGTTTTCAAGACCGCCGCATTAAGCCGCTCTGCCATCTCCCGACAGAAATTTTATAGATGATACATAATACAAAAGGTGGAGGCGACACCCGGATTTGAACCGGGGATCAAGGCTTTGCAGGCCCATGCCTTACCGCTTGGCTATATCGCCACCGTATTCTCTATATCGAGGTGGTGCCCGGAGCCGGATTTGAACCGGCACAGGAAAAACTCCCGAGGGATTTTAAGTCCCTTGCGTCTACCAATTTCGCCATCCGGGCAACGCATTTCTTTTTTAAAAAACTAAATGGAGCGGGAAACGAGGTTCGAACTCGCGACCCCGACCTTGGCAAGGTCGTGCTCTACCACTGAGCTATTCCCGCATCTAAAAAAGAGATGAGAGTATATCACTTTTTTTTTGTAATGTAAAGTAGTTTGTGAAAAAAGTTTACATGTACAACTTTTTTATAGCGGTTTTGCTATAATCTAAGAAAATTTTTAAGGAAGAATTGATGCGTAGTGATCAAGTCAAAAAAGGGTATAACAGAGCGCCACATAGGAGTTTGTTTCGGGCAACAGGTCTAAAAGATGAAGATTTTAACAAACCGTTCATTGGCGTAGCCAACTCTTACATTGATATTATTCCAGGGCACTTCTTCTTACATGAATATGCAGTTATCATTAAAGATGAAATTCGTAAGAACGGTTGTGTGCCATTCGAATTCAACACGATTGGTGTAGATGACGGCATCGCAATGGGGCATGATGGTATGCTTTACTCTCTGCCAAGCCGCGAACTCATTGCAAATTCGATTGAAACGATGATGAATGCACATATGTTAGATGCAATGATCTGTATTCCAAACTGCGATAAAATCGTTCCAGGTATGATTATGGGAGCGCTTCGAGTCAATGTTCCAACTGTTTTTGTCAGTGGCGGACCAATGAAGAAAGGTTACACTAAAGAGGGAGCACCGATTGATTTAACCACTGCATTTGAAGCCGTAGGTAAATTTGAAAAAGGCGATATTAACGAAGCAGAGCTTAAAGACATTGAGTGTAATGCATGTCCAAGTGGTGGTTCATGTTCGGGTATGTTTACAGCCAATAGTATGAATACACTTATGGAAGCGATGGGAATTGCACTTCCTGGAAATGGAACGATTCCTGCCTTAACCCCTGAGCGTGAAGTTCTTTTACGTGCTGCAGCGAAACGAATCTGTGAGATTGCCATTGATGATCGCTTTAAAATTCGCAATATTCTTAATGAAAAAGCAGTCCGTAATGCTTTTGCGGTAGATATGGCGATGGGTGGAAGTTCTAATACGGTTCTTCACATGTTAGCAATCGCTAAAGAAGCGGGCGTTAACTTTGCGATCAAAGATATTAATGAAATTAGTAAAAATGTTTCACATATTGCAAAAATTGCTCCTTCGCTTTCAACGGTTCATATGGAAGACATCAACAGAGCTGGGGGTGTAAGTGCGGTTATGAAAGAGGTTAGTAGACGCGACAATGGCATTTTATTTTTAGATAATTTGACAGTGACAGGTGAGAGCGTTGGTGAACGTATCGCAAATGCTGAGATTAAAGATACAACCATTATTCATACACTTGAAAATCCTTACTCAAAAGTCGGTGGTCTTGCAATTTTATTTGGTAACTTGGCACTTGAGGGCTGTGTTATTAAAACTGCAGGTATTGTCGGTGGGCGTCAGTTTGTTGGCAAGGCAGTCTGTTTTGATTCACAACAAGAAGCATTAGCTGGTATCGTAGGTGGAAAAGTGAAAAAAGGCGATGTTGTTGTTATTCGTTATGAAGGACCTCGTGGAGGACCAGGAATGCAAGAGATGCTCTCCCCTACTAGTTTAATTATGGGTATGGGACTTGGTGCTGATGTTGCACTCATTACTGATGGACGCTTTTCAGGAGCTACCAGAGGTCTTAGCATCGGTCATGTGAGTCCTGAGGCAGCCGAGGGAGGTCTGATAGGTCTTGTAAGCGATGGCGATACCATACAAATCGATGTAGATGCTTATACAATTGAAGCATTGATTGATGAAGAAGAATTAGCGCGTCGTAAAGCAGCATTTAAACCAAAAGTGAAAACAATTCAAGGTAGTTGGTTGAAACAATACCGACAGCTCGTTACAAATGCAAGCAGCGGGGCTGTGTTAAAGACTGATGCGTAATGGTTGAATTTTTTAATTTATTATTACAACATACTATTACGATGATGGCGATTGTTGATCCTTTAGGAGTGAGTGCGATTATGCTCTCCCTCCTCCCCCAAAGCACGACTAAAGAGCATATCAATAAAATTGCAGCCAAAGCGACGATGACAATCATCGTTGCTTTCTTTGTTGTTTTGCTAACAGGTAATTTTTTACTGAATCTTTTTGGTATTGAGATTGACTCGTTAAAAGTTATGGGTGGTATTATTTTACTTCTTACCGCTATTAAGATGGTACAAGGTTCTATGGAATCGAAAAGTCAGACAGAAGAAGAAAGAGAAGAAGCCATTAAAAACGATGAATTTTCGGTTATTCCCTTGGGTATACCTATTACCTTTGGCCCAGGAATTTTTGCGACGATCATTATTTTGCGTGGACATAGTGAAGGTATTAGTTCACTTGCAGCGCTTATTATTGCGTATTTGATTGTAGCTTTGAGTGTTTATCTCTCTTTTAAGAACAGTATTTACATTAGGCATTATCTAGGAATTACAGGGCAAAAAATTGTTAGTCGTTTGATGGGCCTTATTGTTGGAGCTATTGCTGTACAGTTTGTTGTGGGTGGTATTAGTACGCTTGTCAAACACTACATGTAAGAAGGACTGAGTATGAACAAAGGTGGTTGGACTTGTCCTCATGATGTTGAAGGGGTTTGCGATATTATCAAAAAAGAGTGTGATCCTGGAGATCGTGGGTGTGTTTTATATGGTAAAGCTAAATTTGCATGTGAAGATTCACCTTCTAACGAGGCCTTTGAAAAGAGAATGGAGCGCAAAATGCGCGAGATGTTAGGTGATAAACAAGAATAAATGTGAAAAGTGTGGCTTTGATAAGTACATCATAGCCACACTATGTGTTTATAATATAGATATTTAGTGTCGTATTAAAGTGTTTGTGACTGCATAAGATATACAAAGCCAACCGCACATAACACAGCATTGATAAGAGTCATAGCTATTCCAGCTTTAACAACATTTAATTTTTTCATCTTAACAGCTCCTTTTTGCATTTTCGGAATTATATGCACTTAAAACTTAAAATACAATAAATTAAATAATAATTTTTTTTCTATTGCTGTTTCGGTAACTTTTTTACACTGTATTTATGATTAAAATAATAATATTAAATATATAAATTAAGCTATTTATAATATATAAAGCAGGGCTTTTATTAGGATTTTGGCCTATATCCTATTCTAAATCCACCCCAATGACGCCCTTTAACGTAAATTGGAATAGAAATATCATGCATAATATCGCCATTTTCTCTTCGATATGTTTGAAGTAAAACGCGCTTTTCATGATTTGCACCTCTCACACCACTGTCCGTAAAAATACGTTTTGAACGATTACCAAAAAGATCTTTTTCGTAATTGCCTGTAAGTGGCGCACGCGCATTATGTGTTGAGATGTAGCCAGACTTGTGCATAGCTACAGCATAAAAAAGGTTTTGTGAATTTTCTTTCATCAAAGTATCGATGATATCGGGAAATGTTTGGTCTGAAAAAGCATCGTATGCTGTAGTAAATTTTTGAGGATTAGTATTGGCGATGGGTTTAAAATTCGTATCAAAGATAGCTTCTGTAGACAGTTTTCCATGGCTAATGGCATTTTCAAATAATGTTTCAATACGTTTTTTTGCACTTAAGCAGTGTTGGTACATGTTTTCGTGGTATTCATCCATTGCAAAAGCACTGAGATTTTCATGAGCCTCTTCTGCGCCAGAAATAATCGCTTGTGTTTGCCCTGAAATAGACTTCATCTCTTTGGTTCCTGCTTCAAGTTGTTCACTGATTTTTGAAATGGCTTCTTTAATGGTAAGAAGTTGATCACTGTTATAGTCAGAACTTTTTGCAATGGTGTCAATTTGATGCTCTATTTTTTCAGCATTACCAATAAAAAGTTTTATTTCATCACCAACGTGCTGTACGGTATGGGTTGCTCGTTCTATTTCATGCCGTAATGCTTCAATGCTGGTATATACATCGTTAGTATCTTGTTGAATTTGCTTAACAATTATAGTGACCTCGCTGGTTGATTTAGAGGTACGTTCTGCTAAGTTTCGCACTTCATCGGCAACGACAGCAAAACCACGTCCATGCTCTCCTGCTCGCGCTGCTTCTATAGCAGCATTTAATGCCAAAAGGTTGGTTTGATCGGCAATATCATCAATCACGGTTGTTACATTTTGGATAGTAATGGATTTTTCTTTAAGATCATTGACTTTGGAAGAGGCATCCGCTGATTGTATATTGATGCTATTCATGCGTGTAATTATTTCATTGAGTTCAGCAATGCTTTGTTGACTCTCTTTCATAGACAGCTTGGCAAACGATGAAGCTTCTTGCGCATTAGAGCTTACCAAATTTACGTGTTCAAAAATATTTTGAGTTGAATTTGAAATCTCTGAGATAGAGTGTGCTTTTTCTTCCAGCTTTTTAGACATAGAATCAATTGAATACATTAATTGTGCAGTTGCTATAGAGTTTTTACCAGCACTTTGTGAGTAATTTTCACTCAGATAAGTTAAAAGTGTTACTAGCTTATAGATTCTTGGAAAAATAGTATGAAGAAAAGTGTGTTTTTCTGTTACATGTAAAAATTCTTTTTGATGGGTCTCACGTAAAGTTTTATCTCTGGCATCAAATTCAGCAATGAGCTCTAATGAATGAGATAAGGGCTGAATAATAAGCTTATAGAATGTCATAATAGCTATGGTTAAAAAGATAAATAAGCCAATAATGACAATAAATGGCTCTAGTATAAACCATGTAGCTAATAATAAACCTATGGCTGAGAAAATAAAAATAGCACTGATTTTAAAAAAGTAGTGTTGAAGCATCCTGTCCCTCGACTCACATTTAAGATTAATTTATAAGGGTAACACACCAACATGATAAAAATATGAAAAAATAAAACTGTAACAAAGAAATGACTTATGAGTGTTTACTTTTGATACTTATAAAAAAAAGAGCAAAATTAAGATAAAATTTCGCATTTAAATTTTCAGGAGCGATACAGTGTCAAGTATCTCAAAATATAGCAAAATCAATAGTCTAAAATCCGTTAAAAAGTGTCTTTTCCCAGCCGCAGGCTACGGTACGCGTTTTCTTCCTGCAACCAAAGCAATGCCTAAAGAGATGTTGCCTGTTCTTACAAAACCATTGATTCAATACGGTGTCGAAGAGGCAGTGAGTGCTGGTATTGATACAATGGCTATCGTAACAGGACGTGGTAAACGTGCCATTGAAGATCACTTTGATGTCAGTTATGAATTAGAGCATCAAATCAAAGGAACCTCAAAAGAGAGTTACCTTACCGAAATTAGAAACCTTATTGACAATTGTACTTTCAGTTATACCAGACAAGTTGAGATGAAAGGTTTGGGTCATGCCATTCTTACTGGAAAAACATTGATTGGAGATGAGCCATTTGCGGTTATTTTGGCGGATGACTTATGTGACAATAACGATGACGATCCTGTCTTGAAACAAATGGTCGAAGTGTATGAAAAATACCGTTGTTGTGTTGTTGCTATTGAAGAAGTCCCTAAAGAAGAGACGAATAAATACGGCGTTATTGACGGTAAAATTGTTGATGGTAATGAATCAGTACTTCGTGTCTCTAACATGGTAGAAAAACCAGACCCTAAAGATGCGCCAACCAATTTAGCGATCATTGGACGTTACATCTTGACTCCTGATATTTTTGATGTTATTGAAAATACAAAACCTGGCAAAGGTGGGGAAATTCAAATTACTGATGCGCTTTTAGAACTAGCACGTCAAGGAAAAGTTATTGCGTATAAATTTCAAGGAAGACGTTTTGATTGTGGCTCTATTGAGGGCTTTGTTGAAGCAACAAACTACTTCCACGATAAAGCAAAATAGTTTTATTTGCAAAACCTCATAAGGTTTTTTATGAGGTTTTGCACCCTTCTCTACTTCTCTTCAAACAATGAAGATAAACCCTTTATTAGCTTAGCTTAGCTATAATCTTGCCATTAAATAATAATGAGGCGGAAGATTATGTCCAATCAGGAAACAAAGTATATTTTTATAACCGGAGGCGTTTTAAGCTCTCTTGGTAAAGGCATAGCAGCGGCGAGTATCTCTACACTTTTAAAAAATGTTGGCTTTAAAGTCAGCATTCTCAAAGCAGATCCTTACATCAACGTTGATCCTGGAACAATGAGTCCATTAGAACACGGAGAAGTGTTTGTAACCGATGATGGTGCTGAGACCGACCTTGATCTTGGTCATTACGAGCGCTTTTTAGATGAAAATCTAACCCAAGCCAACAACTTTACCACAGGTCGTGTTTACTCTTCTGTTATTGAAAAAGAAAGACGTGGAGATTACCTTGGTAAAACCATTCAAGTCATTCCTCACATTGTCGATGAGATTGCCAATCGCATTAAAGAAGCAGGTCGTGGTCAAGACATTTTGATTGTAGAGATTGGTGGAACCGTAGGTGATATCGAAGGCTTGCCTTTTTTAGAGGCGATTCGATCTCTCAAAAGTGAGCTTGGCAAACGAAGGGCTATGAATATTCATTTAACACTTGTTCCTTTTATCAAAGCAGCAGGTGAGCTTAAAACTAAACCAACGCAACACTCAGTACAAGAGCTTCGTCGTATTGGTATCACTCCAGATATGTTGATCTGTCGTTCCGAATACCCTCTTCCTAAAGAGCTTAAAAACAAATTGGCTTTTTCGTGTGGCGTTGAGCGTAATTCTGTCATCGAGTGTTTAGACGCGACAACGATTTACCAAGTGCCACTCAGTTTTCTCAAAGAGAACATTTTAGTACCGATCTCAGAGGCATTAAACTTAGGCGAGCTTACACCACATATGGATGAATGGGATCTTTTAGTCAAGCGTGTGATTGCACCTCGTGATGAGTTAATGATCGCTTTTGTCGGTAAATACCTTGATCTTAAAGAGTCGTATAAATCACTTACCGAATCGTTAATTCACGCTGGAGCAAATCTGAATGCCAAAGTGAAAATTCGTTGGGTTGATTCAGAAATGATCGAAGAAAAAGGGTGCGAAGAGATTTTATCTGATGTTGATGGCATCTTGGTTGCAGGTGGTTTTGGAGAGCGCGGTGTTGTGGGTAAAATGGCAGCTATTCGTTACGCAAGAGAGCATAAAATACCATATCTTGGTATCTGTCTTGGTATGCAACTTGCGATGATTGAATTCGCACGTAATGTTTTGAATATTGAAGATGCTAATTCGGCTGAATTTAATCCTACATGTAAAAATCCAATTATCTATTTAATCGACTCTTTTATGGATGCAAGTGGTCAAAAACAGTTACGTACCTTTCAAAGTCCATTGGGAGGTACAATGCGTTTAGGTGGCTATGAGTGTGAGACAAAACCAGACTCATTGCTACGATCTGTTTACGATGGTGCTAAAGTCATTCGTGAGCGTCACCGACACAGGTACGAAGCAAACCCTGCGTACCGCGAAGCTTTTGAAAAAGAGGGGCTTATTGTGAGTGGTGAAAGTCATGGTTTGATCGAAGCAGTGGAGCTTCAAGGTCATCCATGGTTTTTAGGCGTTCAGTTTCACCCAGAGTTTACATCACGTTTAACAAACCCTAATAAAACTATTTTAGGATTTGCGAAAGCGGCTTTAACTCAACGCCAAAATGGTTAGTTTACTAACCAAAGAGGAGATAAAACGGATTCTTCAATGTAGATTCGAGAGTGACGAATGCACTTGTTTAAACGAGATTCCTAAGCCTTCCTCTTTCAAAGATATTGCACGAGCATCAAAACGTATTGCTGATGCGATGCGAAATGGTGAACGTATTGCTATTGTGGGCGATTATGATGTTGACGGTGTGATTTCTTCGGTTATTTTAAGCCAATTCTTTGATGATCTTGGAGTGGATTACTCCTTGATTATCCCAAACCGTTTTACCGATGGGTATGGTTTAAATCCAGATATTGTGGCGAAGCTTGATGTGCATGTTATTATCACCGTCGACAATGGCATATCTGCCATTGAGGCGGCTCAAATTTGCAAAGAGCAAGGCATTGATCTGATTATTACCGATCATCATAGTATTCCTGCTGTTTTGCCTGAAGCATATGCTATTGTCAATCCTAAGCAAGAAGATTGTGCTTTTCCACACTGTGAGATTTGCGGTGCCCAAGTGGCGTGGTATTTGGTTGCTGCACTCAAAGAAGAGCTGGGTATTGAATATAATCTATCCAGTTTCTTAGATCTGCTTTGCATTGCCATTATGGCAGATATGATGGAACTTGTTGGAATGAACCGTGTTATGGTTAAAAAGGGCATTGTCGAGCTTAACCGCTCTCCTCGAGTAGCTTTTGAAGCTATAAAACAGTATTTTGGTAAAGCGACTTTAGAGGGCGATGATATTTCATTTTTAATAGCGCCTTTGATTAACAGTTCAGGGCGTATGGAAGATGCTATTTTTTCCTATGAATTTTTGAAATCAAAAAATGTGAATGATGCTTTAGCAAAGCTTGATTACATTGTCTCTCTCAATGAAGCACGCAAAGAAGAAGAGCGTCTTTTATTTGAAGCAGCGCTTCCTTACGTCAAAGAGGATTCAAATATCATCGTGGCATGGGGAGAAGAGTGGCATGAGGGTATTGTTGGGATCGTCGCTTCACGGCTCTCCAAACGCTTTAAAAAGCCTGCTATTGTTTTCTCAATTCGAGATGAGAGAGCAAAAGGAAGTGCCAGAGGCATTGGAGATGTGGATATTTTAGAATTGATTCGTTCCCAAGAATCTATTTTACTTGGATTTGGTGGACACAAAGGTGCCGCAGGTGTTTCGATTGAAATCAAGCATTTGGAACAATTTCGTACAAATTTAGAAAAAGCTTCAAGCCAGTTTACGCAAGAAGTATTGGAAGCTGACAATGACCTTTTAGGCGAAATCACTGCCGATCAGATTGATTTTGAATTGTTGGAAATTTTGGAAAATCAAGAACCATACGGCCAGAAGAATCCAAAACCAAGCTTTTTGTTACGTAATATTGCCGTAAAAGTTGATCGATTGATTGGTAAAGATGGGCAACATCTCAAGCTCATTTTACAAGAGGGAAGCAGTGCTCTTGAAGCGCTCTTTTTTAATTATGATGTGAAAGCCAAACAAGGGGATCGTCTTGATATTCTCTTTACCGTTTCACGCAATGACTATCGTGGGCTTGTGACACCTCAGTTATTAATCAAGCAAATCGTTAAAAAGTATTAGATTAATGCACCAGAGGTGCATGGGCTTTCTGCCGAAGAAACTCAGCGTAGCGTAGCTTTTTAAGTTTTACTTGAAAAGCGTGTAAGGAGTTCTGCATAGAACTCCATTAAAACTCACGACCATCTTTAACAGGTACAAAGAGACAATCACCGATTGTCTCTTTTCGTATACCCTCTTCTGTTTTAATAAAACGGGTAATAATCTGTTTATCGCCTTTTTCAATGGGTGCTACTAAAATCCCTCCAATTTTTAACTGTTCAAAAAGTTTTTGAGGCACCTCTGGCGTCGAAGCAGAAAATAAAATACGATCATAAGGAGCAAATTCTCTCCATCCATTTTGACCATCGTCAAAGCGCGTGTGTATGTTGGAAATACCCAATGTTTTAAAACGTTCACGCGCCTCTTTAAGCAATCGTTCAATACGTTCAATGGTAAAGACTCTACGAATGATTTTACTTAAAATAAGCGCTTGATAGCCACTTCCACACCCAATTTCTAAAACACTATCTGCCCCTTTGGGACTAAGAGCTTCGGTCATTTTGGCCACGGTTAAAGGTGAGCTGATCCATTGGTTGGCGACAAGAGGTAGTGCATCGAGTTTATAAGCGTGCATACTCATACCTTGAGGTACAAAAAGCTCACGTTCACTTTGGCAGAAAGCATCGTAGACATTAGGGCTAATGGGGCAGATTTTGGCAATTTCATCTGCCATTTTTTTGTGTTTTTGAAAACGTATTTTAGTGTTAAAGTGAGCCGTTTGCGGCATTATAATTAAGTCCTATGTCAAGATATCGTCGCATTTTTTTGATCTCATTCAAATCAAAAGGATGCATTATAAGGTTACAGTTGTCATCGCTGATTACATCACCAAAAGGAGAGATAATCGCACTACTTTTACCCATACTCTCATCAGCACTATTGCTGCAAAGCACATACGCTTGATTGGCAATCGCCAGTGCTGTCGTGAGTGCTTCAAAATGCTTTTTACGAAGGTTTCCCCAGTAAGCAGGTACTAAAATGAGATCGGCTCCTTTGATTTGCTCCCAAAGTTTTGGAAAGCGAAGTTCAAAGCATATCAACACAGCAATTTTTATTCCATTAACCTCGATAATACGGAGATCTTCGTCTTTTCCTGAGCTAAAATAGTGTTCTTCATCACCCAATGTGAAAAGTTTTGCTTTAGCGCGTGTATAGATAAGCTCTCCTTGGTGGAAGAGCTTAAAGTTATTCACATACCCGGTAGTTGCCTTTTCGATTAGGGTAAGCCCAAATGTTTTAGATATGGAAAGTTTTGCGAGGTTTGGAAGTATGGCAGCAGAAAATTCTGATGCTTCTTGCATTTGAGTGTAGCTGTAAGCACTTAAACAAAGTTCTGGTGCTAAAGAAATGCTCTGCGCAGGAGTTTGCTCTAAAAGAGTTTGCAAGGTTGCAAAATTCTCTTCAAAGCTTCGTCCTTCATAGGCAAATTGTAAAGCACAGAGCATTTTGTTAGAAGTCATCGAAGGAGAGACTTCCTTTACTGTAATTCGAGACATTGCCTTCAAAGAAGTTTGTTTTTTGATCATTAAATTTTGAGAAGTCATCTACCCATTTGATCGGATGATTTGCATTGTAAAGTTTCTCAAAACCAACTGCTGTTAAACGATCATCAATAAGATAGTGAATGTAGGTTTCGATGATATCGTCAGTAAAGCCCATAATTTGATTCTGGGTGATGTATTTACCCCATTCAATTTCAAGGTCGCCCGCTTTTTGGAACATATCATAGACTTTGGCTTTAAGTTCAGCTGTAAAAAGTTCAGGGCGTTCTTTTTGAACAGAGTTAATCATGTTTTGAAAGATGAGAAGATGTGTGATTTCATCGCGTTGAATAAAACGGATCATCTGAGCACTACCAAGCATTCTTCCAGCCCTTGCAAGAGCGTAAATCGCGGTGAAGCCAGAGTAGAAATAGATACCTTCTAAAATTTGGTTTGCAAACATAGCAAGAACGAGTTTTTCATCGGTGACATCACCGGCTAACTCTTCGTAAACGCTTGAAATATAGTCATTTTTACGACGCAAAACCTCATCGTGTTTTTCCATTTCATAAATGAGGTCTGTGTTGTCACAAATCGCTTCGACCATAACAGCATAAGATTTGGAGTGGTTTGCCTCTTCGTACGATTGACGTGAAAGGCACGCGTTAATCTCTGGAGCCGTGATGTAAGGGTTAATGTTATCGGTCAAGTTGTTAGTCTGGAAACTGTCCATACTGATAAGTTGTGACCAAACAAGATCATACATACGTTTTTCAGCATCGGTCAAGTTGCGGTTATAGTCGATGACATCTTTGGTGGTATCGACCTCTTTAGGAAACCATGTATTGCCTTCCATCATATCCCAAAGTTTGAGTGCCCACGTATATTTTGCTTTGGTAAAATTTAAAATTCCATGAGGATTTCCGCCAAAGACTCTGCGATCATTTAAGCTCTCATCTGAGTTTGGGTTGTAGATTTTTTTGCGCTCCACTGCTATTCCTTGTATACTTTTTTATTTTAAAATTGACTCTACCAACTGAGTGTGCAAGCTTGGAAACCACAGCGGCAAGCATAGCCAAATTAGCTTTGCTAGTTTGACGAGTAGGACTTTTAATTGAAGACTATTTTATCGAAAATTTCTTAATTCTATGGGCACAAGAGGGGTTAGTTTGCTCAAATCAAACTGATTTTGTTGCTCTTTTGTTGCTCCAAGGGTCTGTTCTACATGTAAATAATTTTGTAGAAAGTAGGTACCTTGATAACCTTTTTTATGGAGACTTTCAATGATCGCATTGATGTCGTGTATGTTCAGTAAATCACTGTGGAGTGTTGTGCGTACTTCAAAAGGAAAATGGTTTTGAATCAGTAGCTCAAGGCTTTGTTCAAAACGCTCAAAATGCCGATATCGCGTTAGTGTTTCATATTTGTCTTGGGGAGCTTTGTAGTCGAGTGCTATGTAGTCAACAAGGTTTTTCTCTATTAATGTTGTCAGTAGCTGTGGATTTGATCCATTGGTATCAATTTTGATTTTATAGTCTAAGGTTTTAATAGCTTCACAGAATGCTTCAAGATGCGGGTATAGGGTACATTCGCCACCACTTAACACAACACTATCAAGTCGCCCTTTACGGCTTTGAAGAAATTGAAGAGCTTCATCGAGGCTTATTGTTCCAGTATCTCGTACTATTTGAGGATTGTAGCAATAGGGGCATGCCATATTGCACTTTGCAAACCAAAAAATAGACGCTAGATGATGAGGATAGTCTAGCGTCGTAAATTTGGTAATACTATGGATGGGTTTATTTATGGCAGCATCTCTCAACAAATTGTGTTCGCTCTTTGTGTTCACCTGTTTTTCCAACATTGAAACTCTCTACGGGTCTGTGATAACCCATAACACGAGTGTAAACGATACATTTCGTACGTTTTTCTCTCAATTTCTCTAAAATTTCTGTTTTGCTCATGATGCATCTCCTTCTTTGTATTGTTCAATTAACTCTTCGTCACATTTAGGACAAAACTCATGCTCACCACTGATGTAACCATGTTTTTCACACACTGAAAAGACAGGTGTGATGGTTAGGTATGGCATACGGTAGTTAGTAATGACATTTTTGACCAACTTTTTACACGCTTCACTGGAACTAATGCGCTCTTTCATGTAAAGATGCAGAACGGTTCCACCTGTATAGGAGCATTGAAGGTCATCTTGTAGATCCAATGCTTCAAAAGGATCATCGGTATAATTCGCAGGAAGTTGAGAGGAGTTTGTGTAATAAACATTTTTTCCTGATCCTGCTTGGATGATCTCAGGGTAACGCTTTTTATCTTCTTTCGCAAAACGATACGTTGTACCCTCTGCTGGTGTTGCTTCAAGATTGTAGAGATTTCCCGTTTCTTCTTGGTAAGCAACCATTTTATTGCGCACAAATTCTAATATTTCATGAGCAAATTCCATTCCATATTCATCTGCGATCGTATGCTTGTCATCCGTAAAGTTACGGATCATTTCATTAATACCATTAACGCCAATCGTTGAGAAATGGCTGTTAAATCCTGGTAAATAACGTGCTGTATAAGGGTAAAGCCCACGGTTGTACATCTCTTGAACAAAAACACGCTTTTTCTCTAGCGTTGATTTTGCAAGGTCCATTAAGTACTCAAAACGCTCCATCAATTCTTTTTTATTGCCTTTATAAAGATAACCAAGACGTGCCATATTGAGTGTGACAACACCAATACTTCCTGTCATCTCAGCACTTCCGAAAAGTCCACCACCACGTTTTAAAAGCTCTCTAAGATCGAGTTGCAAACGACAACACATAGAGCGCACGTGACCTGGTTTGTAAGCTTTTGGATTTTCAACAAGTTTTCCTTCAGCATCTCTGACGTATTGACTTCCAATGAAGTTTTGGAAATACGATGAACCAATTTTTGCGGTATTTTCAAAGAGTAATTCTGTATTCTCGCCTTCCCAATCGAAATCTTCTGTGATGTTAACGGTAGGAATTGGGAATGTAAACGGTTGACCTGTTTTATCACCTTCTGTCATGACTTCATAGTAAGCTCTATTGATAAGATTCATCTCTTTTTGGAAATGTTTATAGGTCATTGCTTCAAGTGAGTTAACCCCTCTTCTTTTAGCCTCTTCTACAAGATCAGCATCGTTAATCTCTTTAAAGAGGTGACGTTGACTTGACGTTGGGATTTGATCTGCTAAGTCTTTAGGCACAGTCCAATCAATAGTAATGTTCGTAAAAGGGCTTTGTCCCCAACGCGCAGGAACATTGAGGTTGTAAATGAAGCTACGAATTGCCTTTTTAATCTCTTTGTATGAGATTTTGTCTTTGAATGCGTATGGCGCTAAGTAGGTATCAAACGAACTAAATGCTTGTGCGCCTGCCCACTCACTTTGAAGGATTCCTAAGAAGTTTGCCATTTGCCCGAGTGCTTCACGAAAATGCATTGGAGGGCGACTTTCAACACGACCTCTGACCCCGTTAAAACCTTCATCCAAAAGGACTCTAAGGCTCCAACCAGCACAATAAGCGGTTAAACAATCTAAATCATGGATATGATAGTCGCCATTGCGGTGCGCTAAACCCTCTTCTTTGGAGTAAATTTTATCGAGCCAGTAATTGGCTATAACTTTTCCTGCTGTATTATTAACAAGGCCTGCGTTAGAGTAACCAGTGTTAGAGTTTGCTTTAATTCTCCAGTCACTTTTCCCAATGTACTCTTCAATCGTTTGACTCGAATTGACATAGGTTGTGTCTTCATTAAGTCCGTAGATGTGTTCACGTTGCATTTTGTGTGTATGTCGGTAAAGAATGAATGAGCGCATAACGTCAAAATAACGAGATTTATAAAGCTCTTGTTCGATCATATCTTGGAAGTCTTCGACCGCTGCTACACGTTTTTTCTCAATGCGCTTTAGGATCTCTTTAAAGATACTTTCATCGTACGTTACACCTTCGCTTTTAAAGGCCTTTTTGATGGCATCTTCGATCTTAAAAGGTTCGAATTCTTCTGTTGTTCCGTCACGTTTGAGTACTTTGGTTAGCATGGTTATCCTAGATTTAAAAGTAGTGAAGATTATAGTAAGAGTAAAATTTAAAGAAACTTAATGATTAAGCTGCAACAACTATGTCACAGCCTCAAAATAGAGCTTTTTTGTCATGTTTATTTAAAGCTATCAAGGCTCTAAATAAAGGGATTATAGTCTATTTATGTCCAAAATATATTAAAATAAAAAATTAATTTAAATATTAATATACTAGCTTAGTATTGCATGATTAAGTGCTTCATTTACGTGCAATAGAGTGGTGTCAAACAACGGAATTTTCGAGCTTTGCTGATCCAGCAAAAGCCCAATTTCAGTGCACCCTAAAATAACAGCATCAATGCTTGGATTATAATGTTTAAGATCACCAATAATCTTCACAAATATCTCTTTTGAAGCTTTTTCAATTTTACCAACGCAGAGTTCTTGAAAGATAATTTGATTAATTGTTTCTATTGATTTTTCATCAGGAACAACAACGTCAATTAGGTGTGTATTTAAAATATCTTTGTAAAAAGACTCTTGCATCGTAAATTTGGTTCCTAGCAGAATTGCTTTATGTGCACCGTGAACATTAAGTGCACTTGCGGTTGCTTCTGCAATATGTAAAAAAGGTACGTTAATATGAGGCGTGACTAAAGGAAGAACTTTGTGCATGGTATTGGTGCATAGAAGAATAAAATCTACTCCAGCACGTTCTAGGGAAAGAGCTGCTTCTTTGATGATGAAAGCAGACTCTTCCCATTTTCCTTCTGTTTGCAGTTGAGCAATAGGTGCAAAGTCAACGGAATGAAGAATGACTTTTGCACTATGAAGTCCACCCAACCTTGCTTTTACTCCCTCATTTAAAAGTTTGTAATAACTTAGTGTGGACTCCCAGCTCATACCACCGATCAGTCCTATTGTTTTCATTTGCAACCTTTGCGTGTAACGCTTATTGACAACCTTCGCACTCAATGCTACGATCCGCTACTTCAAGTTTGTTTTCAGGCGATTGTGAACGTAGATAATACGTTGATTTAATACCCAATTTCCATCCTAGCATATAGATATCATTGAGGTACTTTCCACTGGCTTTATCAAGGGTAATAAAGATATTAAGGCTTTGTCCTTGATCGATCCATTTTTGACGAATTGCTCCCGCTTTAATGAGTACTCTTTGATCGAGTTCATACGCTGGAGTATAAAATCCCCAGGTATCGGGGTTAAGATTTGGAGCAACCACAGGTATCATACCGGAGAGGTTCTCTTCAAACCATTTACGTTTATAAACTGGTTCAATGGTTTGGGTAGTTCCAACGAGAATAGAGATAGAGCTTGTTGGTGCAATAGCCATTAAATAGCCATTACGCATACCATTGTGTTTTACTTTTTCTTTTAAGCTATCCCAGTCATACATATAACCAAAAAGTCCACCACGATCAACTAACTTTTTAGCTTCTTCATTGGCTGTATCGATTGGGAAAATGCCTCTGCTCCATTTTGAGCCTGCAAATTCTGGATAAGCGCCTTTTTCAATCGCTAAGTTAGAAGAGGCAAGGATAACGTTGTAGCTGATTGCTTCCATTACTTCATCGATTTTACTAAAGTGCTCATAACTTCCCCATGCAATGTGCTTTTCTGCGAGCATTTGCGCTTCACCCATAACACCTAAACCAATTGCACGTGATTTGAGGTTAGTATGTTTGACTTTTGCGTGTGGGTAGAAGTTAAGGTCGATAACGTTGTCTAACATTCGTATGGCAATTGGTATCGTTCGCTCAATATCTTCTTTGGTATTGATAATGGAAAGGTTCACACTCGCTAGGTTACACACAGCGGTTTTACCCTCTACCATCTCTTTTTCAACAATAAAAATATCTTTACCATCAATGCTATCGAGTGCTGTTACTTTCTTAGCCTCTTTGGTAATGCCACTGTCTACTTTAACCAAATCACTCTCTTCGTATGTAATGAACGTTTGATCATTAAAAACAATTTTGATTTTATAATGGTTTGGTTGTGTGTTTTGAAAAATCTCTGTACACAAGTTAGAACTTCGAATAATGCCTGAATGGTCATTTGGATTGGCTTTATTGGCATTGTCTTTAAAGCATAAAAAGGGGCTTCCGCTTTCAAAGTAACTTGTAAGAATTTTCTTCCACAACTCTTTTGCCGGGACATACTCTTTTGCAACATTTTCATTTTGCTCATAGGCGAGGTATCGTCTTTCAAACTCTTCACCAAAGACTTCACAAAGATCATGTGTTTCAGCAGGATCAAAAAGTGTCCAAATAGCATTTGCTTCAACTCTTTTCATGAAAAGATCGTTGATCCAAAGTGCTGGGAAAAGCTCATGTGCGCGACGCCTCTCTTCACCTGAATTTTTCTTCAAGTCTAAGAAGTCAGAGATGTCCATGTGCCATGGCTCTAAATAAACCGCAATAGCGCCTTTCCTTGTACCCAGTTGATCAACCGCTACAGCAATATCATTGGTGATTTTTAAAAACGGTATAACACCACCCGCAGCATTTTTATGACCATCGATCATACCACCCATTGAGCGTACAAGATTCCAGTCCCAGCCAATGCCTCCACCAAATTTACTGAGCAGTGACATCTCTTTGTATGAGTCAAAAATACCTTCGATATTATCCGGTGTACTCCCGATGTAGCAGGAACTGAGTTGATGACGTGTTGTTCGTGCATTTGAAAGCGTTGGTGTGGCTAGCATCACTTCAAATTTACTGATAACATCGTAAAATTTCTTTGCCCAGTCTTGGGAGTTTAATTCGTTTTGTGCTAAAAACATTGAAATTGCCATAAACATATGCTGCGGCAATTCAATTGGCCTTCCTTGTCTATTTTTGATCAAATAGCGATCGTGAAGTGTTTTAATACCAAGATAATTGAACTGAAGGTCGCGCTCTGGTTTGAGGTGAGATTCTAAGTCTTTTAAGTCGTATTTTTCTTTAAGGCCCAAAGCAATACGTCCTTCTTTTTCTCCACGCTCCAAATATTCCGCAAAACTTCCATAACCTGTAAAGCCATTGACTTTATGGTAAAGGTCATAAAGGAAAAGACGTGCAGCAACATACGTCCAATTTGGGCGATCTATATCAATTTTATCGACTGCTGTTTTAATCAATGTTTTTTGAATCTCTTCAGTGGTGATTTGATCACGAAATTGAATCTTTGCATCAACTTCTAGTTCACTTTGAGAGACGTTGTCCAAACCTTTGATAGCAGAGCTGGTATATTTTTGGATTTTTGAGATGTCTAGTGGCTCAATGCGACCATTACGCTTTTGGACGGTTAACATTATTTGAACACCCTTTGGAAGATTTTATCAACATTTTTTGTATAGTAAGAATAGTCAAAACACTCTCTGATTTCTGTTTCACTTAGTTTTGCTCGAAGGTCTTCGTCTGCGAGTAAGTTTTGAAGGTATAAACTTTCACCATCGCTATTAAGTGCTGGTTTTCCATGTTGAAGATCTTCCCAGACTTTCATTGCATTACGTTGAACGATTTTGTAGGCATCTTCACGTGATACATTTTTAAGTGGAAGCTCAAGAAGAATGCGTTGAGAGAAAACAAGGCCACCTGTGAGGTTAAGGTTACGCATCATATTGTCTGGGTAAACAACCAGTTTTGAGATAACACTGTTGAGGCGGTTTAGCATAAAGTCTGTGGTAATAAACCCATCGGGTAGAATAAAACGCTCAACCGAGCTGTGACTAATGTCTCTCTCATGCCATAATGCAACGTTTTCCATAGCTGGGATCGCGTAGGATCGAATCATGCGGCAAAGTCCAGTAATGTTCTCACTGAGGACTGGATTGCGCTTGTGAGGCATTGCAGAGCTTCCTTTTTGTCCTTTTTCAAAGAACTCTTCACATTCATACACTTCGGTGCGTTGATAGTGACGAACTGCTACAGCAATTTTTTCACAACTGGAAGCTAAAAGAGCAAGTGCATTCATCAAAGCAGCATAACGATCTCTTTGAATAACTTGGTTTGAAACAGGAGCTGGAGTTAGACCAAGGTCAGCACACACATACTCTTCAAGTTCAATCGGTGAGTGAGCCATGTTTCCCATTGCACCACTGATTTGTCCTACAGAAATAACTTCCATAACGTTTTCAAGATTTTTAAGACTTCGTTTGATCTCTTCGTACCAAATAGCAAGAACCAAACCAAAAGTGATAGGCTCACCATGAATACCGTGACTTCTTCCAACCATTAAAGTCATCTTGTGTTCCATTGCTCTCGTTTTTAATGATTCCATTAAAACTTTAACATCGTCAATGATAACGTGTAAAGAGTCGCGCATTTGAAGTGCGACAGCTGTATCGATACAATCTGAACTTGTCATGCCATAATGTACCCATCTACTCTCCTCACCAAGACTGTCAGCCACACTGGTTAAAAAAGCAATAACATCATGTCGTGTTACCTTTTCGATTTCATCAATTCTCTCAATATTGAACTTGGCATTCTTAACAATCTTTTCACAATCACTATCAGGAATAAGACCTAGTTTGTTCCACGCTTTGGTAGCGGCCTTTTCGACTTTGAGCCATGCGTCGTATTTTGCCTCAATTGTCCAATGCTTTTTCATCTCTTCTCTTGCGTAGCGCTCTACCATTTTTATTCCTTGTCTGTTTTGTGATTTTTCTGTGATAAAATACGTTGAATTTATCTATAGAATCGTGTTTTTTTTGATTCTTTATTTTAACAATTTCGGACTAAAAAAGGGTTGAATTTTGGCGTATACTTTGAAAAAGTTTGTTCTTGAAGAACCAACACTTGCCTTTCGTTTTTTAATGGATACGTTTGACATTAGCATGGGCGAAGCACAAAAAATTGTTGATAAAAGGCGAGTGTTTGTTGAGGACGAACAACTTCTGAAAAAATCAGCTCTCATTGTTGGGAATATTGGTGTTATAGTTTTTGAGGGAAATTCAAAAGGTTTACTCCCTATTTTCGAGACAGAAGATTTTGCTGTGTTTGAAAAGCCAAGTGGTGTGATGATGCATCCACGTAAAAGAAGTGATGGATATACTCTTAATGATGAGATTAAATCACTTTATGGAAAAGATGCTAATGCAGCGCATCGTATTGATAAAAGTACAAGTGGGTTGGTTTTAGTTGGTAAACACAAACAAGCCGAAATTGATCTTAAGCGCATCTTTGCAACAAGACAAGTTCAAAAGAGTTATTTGGCTTTAGTGCATGGTAAAATGGATGATGTGATCATGATAGATGAAAAACTAAAGCGTGATGTTGAAAGAAGCCAAATTCGTCTTAAAGTGCATGTAGATGAAAGAGGGAAAGCTTCTCAAACCAAAATTACTCCCCTGCACTATTTTGCAGACAAAGATGCTACGTTGGTTGAGGCCGTTCCTTATACTGGAAGACAACATCAGATACGAGTACATTTGTTCCACGTGAAACATCACATTGTTGGTGATCCAATTTATGGTATTGATGAAGATTATGCTGAAAAGTTTTTAGATGGGTTAATGAGTGCAGAAGAGCAATTGGAAATAACTCAAAGTTCACGTCTTCTTTTGCATGCTCAAACACTAGCATTTGAGTATAAAGGAATTGCGTATAAGATAGAATCAAAGTTTGATGCTAAAAAAATATTTTACAACTTAATGAAAGGATAGAAATGAAAACAGTTATAGTTGATGGCGTAAGAGTAGCCCCGAGTAAAGTAGTGTGTATTGGTCGTAATTATGTTGAACATATTAAAGAGTTAAACAATGAGGTCCCTACTTCTATGGTCTTGTTCATGAAGCCTAACTCGGCACTCAGTAGTGAGCTCATAACAGGTGCAATAACACCCCTTCATTATGAAGGTGAAATCTCTTTTTTAATCAAAAAAAGAAAGATAAGTGCTGTTGCTTTTGGACTTGATTTGACTAACCGTGAACTTCAAAGTGAGCTTAAAGGAAAAGGCTTACCATGGGAGCGTGCAAAGGCATTTGATGGTGCAGCTGTTATGAGTCAGTTTGTAAGTATTGAAGAATCTGAGACTGATAAACTCTCTATGCAATTATGGATTAACGATATGTTAGTTCAAGAAGGAAATATTGATCTAATGATTCACAAACCGCTATCTGTTATCAAAGAGATTAACTCTTTTTCAACATTGATTGATAACGATATTATGATGAGTGGTACACCCAAAGGCGTTGGAAGTTATATAAAAGGTGATAAATTTGTAGGTAAGATTTTTATTGCAGATAGAGAAATTATTTCTAAAGAATGGATAGCTAAATAAAATTAGAAGAGCTTTACATGTAAAGCTCTTACTTCTCTTTTTTAAAGAGGACTCTCACCAATCCACCTACTCCTACGATCACGACAATAATTAAAAAACCAAGTTGAAAAAGATCAAGCATTGTCATTTTTTTGTTCCTTATCTTTTAATTGACCACAGGCCGCACTGATATCCAAACCTTTTGATTGACGAATCGTGCAGAGAACTCCATGATCAACAAGATACTGTTGAAATGCAACCATGTCTTTCTCAAGAGGACGTCCAAATTCACTTCCATGATGTGGATTAAAATAGATTAGATTAACTTTCGATTTTATGCCGTGTAGGAGCTTCACCAGCTTCTTTGCACTCTTCTGGTCATCGTTTACCCCTTTCATCACTAAGTATTCAAACATGACGCGTTTACGTGCATCTATGGGGAATGCTTTGACAGCGTTAATAATCGACTCTATGTTATAGGCTTTATTGATAGGCATAAGCTTTTGTCTAAGCTCATCATCAACAGCATGAAGAGAGATAGCTAACAAAACACCTAAGTCCATTAGCCCCAGTTTCTCTATTTGAGCACTAAGCCCACTGGTTGAAATTGTTTGTCTACGAGGAGAGATAGAAAGGCCATCAAGATCATTAAAAATTCGCACCGCTTTGCTCACGTTAGCAAGATTATCCAGTGGTTCACCCATACCCATATAAACAATATTAACTCGTCTATTTTCTGCAATTGCATTATCTCTTTTTATCATTAGAATTTGAGATGTTATTTCGCCCGCTGTTAGGTTACGTTTAAAACCACTTTTCCCTGTAAGACAAAAAGCACAGCCGATTTTACAGCCAACTTGTGATGATATACAAATGGTGTAGCGCGTGTGATGAAGAAGCTTCCCCTCTTCGTCTGTTTGCTCTTGTTTCATTGGAAGCAGAACAGATTCTACAGTATTGCCATCTTTGAGTTCAAAGAGATACTTTTTACTGCCATCCCTACTCTCTTCAACTTTAGCAATTGTCAGTGGATCAAGATAGTATGTTGAATTGAGTTGATCTTTTAACTCTTTTGGGAGATTTTTCATTTCATCAAAAGAATTAACATATTTTTGATAAAGCCATTGATAAATTTGTTTGGCTCTAAATGAGGGTTTTATAACCTCAGATAACTCTTCTTTAGAAAGATCGAATATATTTTGTTTTTTCATGATACCTCAAATTTTCATATTTTTTTCTACGTGTAAAGTAATTAACTCTTTAGCTTTAGTATGGTTTTTGACAAAATCATTGTGTGCATTTTCATCGCAATAATTCGTAACAACAAAAAGACCTGAACAAGGTAATTTAAATTGATTTGCAACACTTACAATAGAAAAGAACTCCATATTCTCTAACTCCATATTTTTTTCAAGTATTTTCTTAGACAATGTGGAGTCAGTAGTAATGTAATTACTTGAATTAACAATAGGAGATAGATGATTTGTTCCACGTGAAACATGAATAATGTTTGCATCAATTTGGTTTTGTAAAGGCGTATAGCATTGATTTTGTAAGTAGCCAAGTTCAATATTCGCAGCACTATAACTATGAATGAGTTCTAAAGGTTTATAGTTCCCATAACTGCCTGCTGTGCCAATAAAAAATAAAAAGGCAGGTTTTTCTTCAAGCACAAGCTTAGTGAGGTTCATAGCACTTTCTATCAATCCTACGCCAATGGGCTTTGCAAAATCAAATGTTTCATTTCGCCCTGCGCAAAGAATCATAATCGTACTGCAATCCCCTCATTTCTGAGGTAACGTTTAAGATCCATGATATCAATCTCTTTAAAGTGAAAGATGGAAGCAGCAAGTGCAGCATCAGCACCATTTACAAATGCATCTTTAATGTGCTCCATTGTTCCTGCACCACCACTAGCAATGACAGGAATATCAAGCATATTACTCATTTGGGAAGTGAGTGGGATGTCGTAGCCATTTTTCGCACCATCACAATCCATTGAGGTTAAGAGTATCTCACCCGCACCTCGTTCTTGCGCCTCTTTCGCCCAAGCGAGTGCATCAAGGCCTGTGTCAATTCTTCCACCATTGATAAAAACATGCCATGAATCACCTGTACGTTTAGCATCAATAGCTACAACAATACATTGCGAGCCAAAGCGTTTGGAGGATTCATCTATAAAATGAGGATTAGCGATGGCTGGAGAATTGATGCTTACTTTGTCACATCCTACATGTAAAAGGCGGTAAATATCTTCCAGTGTTCGTATGCCACCACCAACCGTTAGTGGTATAAAAACTTCACGTGCTACTTTTTCAACAATATCTACAATTGTTCCACGACCTTCATGACTTGCTGTAATGTCTAAAAAAGTAAGTTCATCTGCACCTTCTTCATTGTATCGTTTTGCTATTTCAACAGGATCGCCTGCATCTTTGAGTCCAACAAAATTAACACCCTTAACAACACGTCCATTTTTGACATCCAGACAAGGGATAATACGCTTAGCAAAATGCTCCATAAGGTTCTCTTTTTTAGATAAATATAGGCATAAATGATAGCGAAAGAATTAAAAAAAACTTCTGAAAAAAGAGATTAATTGGGAGCATAACTCTTTTATAAGTAAAGATTAGCTACAATCGGTTAAATTTTAGAAAATAGGCGTGCAAATTGATAGAGGCAAAAAAGAAATTTGGCCAAAATTTTTTAAAAGATAGCAGTGTTTTAAGTAAAATCATCCAAGCGATGCCCCGAAATGATCGAAAACTCATTGAGATAGGGCCTGGCTTAGGTGATTTGACGCAAGAACTACTGAAGGTTAAGCCTTTAGTAGCATACGAGGTCGATGAAGACTTGTGCGTTTATTTGAGAAAAAAGTTCTCAAAAGAGATAGATGAGGGGAGCCTAACATTGGTCCACACCGATGTTTTAAGCCAGTTTGAAAAAGGTTCATTGCTCAACGAACCTTATGATCTGGTGGCGAATTTACCCTATTACATTGCGACAACCATTATTTTGGATGCTTTAGAAGATCCTTATTGTAAATCAATGGAGGTGATGGTTCAAAAAGAAGTTGCAGAGAAATTTGCAGCATCTCCAAAGACCAAAGAATTTACTTCTTTAGCCATTTTAGCCCAAAGCGTTGGCGTTGCAAAACTACTTTTTGATGTCGATCCAACATCGTTTGATCCACAACCTAAAGTTGTCTCTTCTATTCTCAAAATTGACAAACAAAAAGAGTTTGTTGAAGGGTCATTTTCGGGTATTTTTGAAACCAAAGAGCAATTGCAAAAATTTAAAAAATATTTGCGTTGTTCTTTTCAAAGTCCGCGAAAAACTTGGTTGAAAAATATTTCTTCCGAGTTTGATAAGCAATCTGTGCAAGATTTGATGCAGATGCAAAATCTCCCAGCAACCATTCGTCCTCATGAAATAAGCGTCTTGTCTCATCATCTACTATTTAAACATTTAAGGTTGAATGATGCAAGAAAACGAAGTAACGCAACAACAGAATAACAGTAACGAAAAGCCTAAGGAAAATACTCCAAAGCCTCAAGGGCAACCTAACAAACGCCCTTCTCATCCAAACAATGCAAAACAGGTGAGTCAAGACACACAAAATAGTACTTCAAAAGAGACTTCTGGTGAACCAAGTGAAAAAAAACCACGTAATAACAGAAGACGTAAGGGTAATAAATCACCGACAGCTTCTCTAGAGGGAAATGAGCTTTGGCAACGTGATATGAAAAAAGCCATTGAAGCCAATCAAAAAATGCATAAAGACAGACTCAATCGCTCTAATCTTATTGATCAAGTTTCCAAAGGAAAGATTAAAATTACACCATTAGGTGGGCTCGGTGAAATTGGTGGTAATATTTGTGTTTTTGAAACAGAAACATCAGCGATAGTTTTAGATGTTGGCATGAGTTTCCCAAGTGAAGATATGCATGGTGTGGATATCTTGGTTCCTGATTTTAGTTATTTGCGACAAATTAAGAAAAAAATAGCTGGAATTATTATTTCTCATGCTCACGAAGATCATATTGGTGCTATTTCGTACCTTTTTAAAGAGATGCAGTTTCCACTTTATGCAACCCCTCTTCCTCTTGGAATGATCTCTAATAAATTTGACGAACATGGATTGAAAGCGCATAAAAAGTATTTTAGACCTGTTGAAAAACGTAAAATTTATAAGATTGGTGATTTTGAAGTTGAGTGGATTCATATTACCCACTCTATTATTGATGCCTCTTCTCTTGCTATTACCACAGAAGCTGGAACCATCATTCATACGGGCGATTTTAAAATCGACCACACGCCTATCGATGGCTTCGTAACAGATTTGAACCGTTTCGCTGCTTATGGTGAAAAAGGTGTATTGTGTTTAATGAGCGATAGTACAAACTCTTATAAAGAGGGGATTACCCGTAGTGAAAGTACCGTTGGAAAAACATTTGACTCAATTTTTGCCAAAGCAAAAGGTCGTGTCATTATGTCAACATTCTCTTCAAATATCCATAGGGTTTATCAAGCAATTGATTATGGTTTGAAATATGGTAGAAAAGTCTCTGTTATCGGTCGTTCAATGGAGAGAAATCTTTTTACAGCTATTGATCTAGGCTATATACAACTGGATAAAAGTATCTTTATTGATCCGCATGAGGTCAACAAATATCCTGACAAAGATGTACTAATTGTCACAACAGGTAGCCAAGGTGAGACGATGAGCGCACTTTACCGAATGGCAACGGATGAGCATCGTCATGTTAAGATTAAACCAACAGACCAGATTATTATTTCAGCTAAAGCAATTCCTGGAAATGAAGGAAGTGTTTCTAAAGTATTGAACTTCTTACTTAAAAGTGGCGCTAACGTTGCTTACCAAGATTTTAGTGAAATCCATGTTAGTGGGCATGCTGCACAAGAAGAACAAAAACTCATATTACGTCTTGTGAAACCTCGCTTTTTCTTACCTGTACATGGTGAGTACAATCATATTTCAAAACACAAAGAGACTGCAATACAGTGCGGTATTCCAGATCGAAATATCGTATTAATGAGCGATGGCGATCAGATCGAAGTCTGTGCTAAATATATGAAAAAAATTAAAACGATTAAGACAGGCAAAGTGTTTATTGATAACCAAATCAACGAACAGATTGCGGATGATGTTGTTATCGATCGTCAAAAATTAGCAGATTCTGGTTTGGTGATGTTAGTGATTCAGATTGATAAAAGTGAGCACAAGCTTATTTCTAAACCAAAAATTATTAGTTATGGATTAGTTCCTGATCGTGACGATAAAGCATTCTCTATTGAAATGGAAGGTGTCATTGATCAATTTATTGTAAATGCTAAAACAGAGCTGCTTGAAAATGCAAGAGCCTTGGAAAATGAAGTAAGACAAGTAGTTCGTAAGCATATTTATAGACAAATGAAAAAATATCCAACGATCGTTCCAACGATCTTTATGATGTAGGGAATGGCATGCAAGATTTCAAAGCTATCGCTAAAGAAGTATTAGAGCTTGAAGCAAAAGAGTTGCTTAATGCCGCCCAAATGATCGGTGATGAGATAAGTGAAGCAACCAACTTAATCGCTAACATCAAAGGCAAATTGATCGTTACAGGGGTGGGTAAAAGTGGACTCATTGGTGCAAAAATTGCGGCAACACTCGCAAGTACAGGCACCAGTAGTTTTTTCCTTCATCCAACAGAAGCCATGCATGGTGATCTTGGAATGGTTGGTAAAGAAGATGCCGTGTTAGCGATTAGTTATAGCGGAGAGAGCGAAGAGCTCATCAAAATATTACCACACATTAAACGTTTTGAAATTCCACTTATTGGAATGGCTCGGACCAAAGAGTCTTCTTTAGGACATTACAGTGATATCTTTTTACCATTACATGTAGAAAAAGAGGCGTGCCCGCTAGATGCTGCCCCAACCTGTTCAACGACACTCACGTTAGCCCTTGGTGATGCATTAGCCGTTTGTTTAATGAAGAAGAAAAACTTTCAAAAAGAAGACTTTGCCTCATTCCATCCAGGTGGAAGTTTAGGTAAACGCCTTTTTGTTAAAGTGAAAGATTTGATGCTAACGCAAGAGCTTCCGATTGTGAACGAAACAACGAGGCTTAAAGATGCGATTATCACCATGAGTGAGGGCAGACTGGGCAATGTGCTTATAACAGATAAGAACAATAAATTGTTAGCAATTTTAAGTGATGGTGATTTACGTAGGGCACTCATGAGAGATGATTTTACGATGGATGCAACTGCGTATGAATATGCTACAAAAAATCCAAAAAAACTAGACGATGAAACGCTTTTAGCAAGTGATGCATTAGCGTTCATTGAAACATACAAAATACAGCTTTTAGCGATTACTGATAAAATGGGTATGCTTAAAGGTGTTTTACATATCCACCATTTAGTGGAAGCAGGAATAAAATAAAATGGAATTAATGAGATTAAATAAAATGATTTCGCACAACACGCATTATTCAAGGCGTGAAGCGGACGAACTCATCAAAGCAGGACATGTGAAGGTCGACGGTCAAGTCGTACAAGACCTCTCCACACAGGTGAGTTTTAAAAATAAAATCGAACTGGGTGGCAAAGCTCTTTTTGAAAAGCATGGTTACTCTGTAATTGTCTATCACAAACAAAAAGGTGAGTTAGTGAGTAAGAAGGATGATCGTGGTCGTAAGACGATTTACGAAACATTGCCTGCACAATTTGGACATTACCTGAGTGTTGGAAGATTGGACTTTGCAAGTGAAGGATTATTGCTTCTGTGTGATTCACCCTCTGTTGTTTCTGCATTAATGCACGGTGATTTAGAGCGTGTGTATTATGTCAAAATCAACGGAATGATAACGCCTGCTATGGAAAAAGCAATGCAAGAAGGACTATTTTTAGAGGATGCACGTAAAGGTGGTCATTCACACAGTGAAATACATTCAATGGATTTTGCACCGTTTCTCTCTTACCGTATCATCAAAAATAGCCCTAATTTTTCAACAATTAAAGTGATGATCAATGAGGGTAAAAACAGAGAGCTTAGACGATTTTTTGGTTATTTTGATGTTGATGTTGTTGATCTCAAACGTGTGAGTTATGGCAAAATTGATTTAGGAATGCTTAAACCAGGTAAACATCGTTATTTCACAGGTAGCGAATACTCAGCGCTGAGAGACTATCTTGAGTACATAAAAAAAGGCAAAGAATAAGGTTAATAAAGTCATGATTAATAACTTTGCCCTCTTCTTTCGCCCAAAAGCGATTGAAGAGTTATCTGGACAAAAGCATCTTAGTGGGGAAAGTAGTCCTTTTCGCAAATTATTAAAATCAGGTTCTATGAGTCATTCACTTTTCTTTGGACCTGCAGGAGTAGGAAAAACAACGTTGGCACGGATTGTCGCCAGTGAGTTACAATTGCCATTTTATGAGCTAGATGCTACCAGTGTGAAAGTTGAAGAGATACGTAAAATTCTTTCTCAACATCGAGGAGCATTGCAAAAACCACTTATCTTTATCGATGAAATTCATCGTCTTTCCAAAACGCAACAAGAAGTGCTTTTACTACCTATGGAAAATCATGAAGCAACCATTATTGGTGCCTCAACAGAAAATCCTTATTTTGTACTTAGTTCTGGTATACGATCACGTATGATGCTCTTTGAATTCTATCCACTTCAAGATGATGATCTTAAAGCAATTGTTGAACGCGTACGAGAGAAAGTTGATTTTTTGGTCGATGAAGATGCGTTGAACTATTTAATTAGTTCCAGTGCTGGTGATAGTCGAGCACTATTAAATCTATTGGAGTTTGCACTTAAAGTAGATTTACATGTAAAGCTTGAAATACTCAAAATATTACGTCCCAGTGCTCTTAAAGATGGCGTGAGTTCTGATAACACGCACTATAACTTAATTAGTGCTATGATTAAGAGTGTTAGAGGCTCAGATGTTGATGCGGCACTCTATTATTTAGCACGTCTTATTGATGGAGGAGAAAGCCCAGACTTCATCGCTAGACGCCTTGTGATCCTTGCAAGTGAAGATATCGGCAATGCTAACCCCAATGCGCTTAATTTGGCTTCTAGCACCCTAACAAGTGTGAGTAAGATTGGTTATCCTGAAGCACGTATCATCTTGTCGCAATGTTTGATCTATTTGGCGTGTAGCCCAAAGTCAAACAGTGCATATAGGGCAATCAATAATGCCTTAGAATACGTGAAAAATGAAAAAGCACTCAAAGTGCCCGCCCATCTCAAAAGTCCTTCTCCTAAAGGGTATCTCTATCCCCATGATTTTGGTGGCTGGGTTGAGCAGAAGTATTTAGAAAAACCACTTCATTTTTATGATAATTTGCCGATAGGGTATGAGAAAACACTCTCTGAGTGGCTCGTTAAAATCAAAACAAAAGATAAACAGTCTTAAAAAGGCAATATGAAATGATCATCTTTGTTATGGAAGTGTTGTAATGGACATTTCAACGACTTCTCTTCTTTCCAATCAGCTTCAAACTCTTGATTCAAAAGCTACTGCCAAAGAAAATGCTACAAAGATAATCCAAAATAGTGCTGATATACCGCTTTCGATAACTGCTCAAAAAAGCACTGCAATGCCAAGTAATGCCCAAGAAGTCCTTGGTCAGTTACTTGGAAGTGCCATCAGCGAAGCAAAATCTAAAAGCGCCATTTTTGAGACTTTGCAGAACAATCCACTTTTTAAAAATATGGGTAATTTTGCAGAAGATATCAAAAATCTTACTTCTTTAGTTAAACTTGACTCTTCCATTGAAAAACCGCTAGCACTTTTACAACTGTTTTCTAAAAATATTGAACAAATTGATGTCAAAATCTTACAAGATCAAGTTAAAAATTCAGGTGTTTTTTTTGAATCAAAGTTAGCTAACATCGTTACTCAAAAAGGTGTAGCCGAGAGTATTCAAACACTCTCGGCTGAGTTAGAAGAACATTTTAGTGGAACAAACAAAGTGGTTTCCCCTCTTGCTAAAGAGATTAATATCATTATGGATCGCTTGAATGTATCACAAGATATTACATCTAAAGAAGCACAAGCAAACTTGAAAAATTTATTGGATCTCTTTCGGCAAAGTGTGAAACAAGAGCTTGCATCAGAGGGTGCATCTGTATTTAAAGAGGTTTATCAAAATGTTCAAAAGCTTGATTACGCGGTAAAACAGATGGATTTGATTAACTCTAAAGTAGAGAATTATCCTGCAAGTATGAATGTTGAAAAAAACTTTACAACACAAGTGAAAGTTCTTTTAGAGCTGATCAAAGAAAACCTAAGTACGTTACAACTTGATGAGCTTCAACCCCAGATTGATGCGTTACTAATAAAAGAAAGCCTTTTAAAAGAGACTAGCAGTGTCCCCCTTACCTCAAAGTTGTTAGCCTCTTCTTCGCCTCTTACATCAAGTGCGGAAGAGGTTTTAAAAACTGTCAAACAACCTCTGGATGCATCTACAACGGATGGGTTAGAAGAAACTACTCTTGTCAAGGAATTACTAGCGTCAACACCCTCCTCTACCTCCTTATCAGCTGCATTGGGTGGGAACGCGCTAAAACCTCCTGAAACTATTGAAGAAGCATTAAAAATAGTTGTCAATCGTATAAAACAACAAATAGATATTCTCAATCCCAAAAGTGCTCAGCAAGCTGATTTTAGTGATAAAAGCAGTGTGTTAGAGCAAAAAATTCATGGACTTATTAAACCAGAATTGTTTGTTGGTAAAGCAATTGCACAAAAATTATCGTTAGATCCTACGGATGTCGAGTTACTCACGGACATGAAAGGGGTTTTAACCAAATTAAGCGATAACCTCTCCGTTTCAGGCCAAAACAAGGAGGCTTTAGAGATTACGAATCGTCTTTTAACGCAGATTGAGTATCACCAGTTAGTTTCATATGTGAGTAGTTCCACGCATTTATACGTTCCTTTTAATTGGGATGGACTTAAGGGTGGTTCCATGATGATGAAACAATCAAGCGATGATAGCTTCCATTGTCAACTTGATCTTGATCTTGAAGCGTATGGTAAGCTTAATATGATGCTTTTACTCTCTGGAGAAAAATACATTGATATTTCTATTGCTGCCCAGAAAAGAGAGCTGAGTGAGAAGATTACAGGGCAATTAAATTATCTAAAACAAGCGTTTAATGAAGTAGGCCTCATAACGGGCAATGTAAAAATGTTAGAGTATAAAGATGTCAGTGTTGTCAAAAATGACTATTTTAGTGGCGAAAAACTTCAATTTGGGATTAATATTACCATATGAATACACCTACACAAAAACCTCAAAAAGCGGTTGCCCTTAAATACGATCGCGAAAAAAGTGGCGCGCCAAAAGTTATTGCATCGGGCAAAGGTGAAGTGGCAAATAATATCATTAAATTAGCGCAAGAGCACGATATTTTTATTAAAAAAGATGCTGACTTGGTGGAGCTTCTCTCTAAAATAGAGCTTAATAAAGAGATACCTCCCATGCTCTACAAAGCTGTGGCAGAGGTCTTTAGTTTTATTTATAAAATAACCGGTGACAAACGAAAATAATCTTTACATGCGTGGGAAAATTATTGTGATTAAATACGCATTAAATTTTTCGAAGCTTGAGACTCAATAAACCAGCATATTCGTGTAATGCCACATAACTGTTATATAAAGCATGACTGTTAGGTAGATAATCCCATTCATCTTTTGTTTTAGCGCTAATTTTAAAGTTAGTTGCAGCAGGAATAACTTTAAATCCAAAATACTCATAAAGTCGAATAGAGCGCATCATATGGTAAGCGGAAGTTACAAGGTAAATCGTTGGCTCATTAAGCCCTACTTTTTCAAAAGCAAGCTTACTAAGTTTGGCATTCTCGTATGTATCCATACTTTTATCTTCTACGTGCAACGAAAATTCCTTAATATTGAGGCTTTTAGAAGTTGGCGTTGGAATTTCTAGGTAGAGTTTGAGTTCTTTGAGACTATCTAAAAAAGCATCACTTTCCAAATATTCTTTGCTTGTTCCTCCTCCACTAAATAAAAGTGGAAGATTATTTGATTTTGCTACCATTAATCCCCACATGACACGCTTATAAGCATCCGTGCTTAGAGGTAAATTAGCCACGCCCAGTGTATTGCCGCCACCAAGAACGATAACCGCATCTACAGGCTGTTTCTCAAGGGTCTTATTAAAAGGAGACTCTAGTGGTGCTAAAAGCCAATCCGACACATATGTTGTGCTCAAAAGATAAAAGATGACAGCATTAGCGAAGAAAAAGATACGAAAGCGTTTGGCATAAAAAGAAGCAAGAACAAAAAGGACAATAAAAATACCTGGTGGTAAAACCAGGTATGCAAAGAGTTTTGAAAGAATGTAAATAGTACTCATGATTAGAGCATAATGGCACTTTTAGGACCAGCTTTAAGCTCGCCGATCACATATCCATCGCTATTTGCGAGAATATCATCTACATTTTCAGGGCTAACCACAAGGATCATACCGACACCCATATTAAATGTACGGTGCATTTCGCTCTCTTCAACGTATTGACTCATAAAATCAAAAATAGGGAGTGTTTTGATTTTAGATTTATAAACTTGCGCTTGTAGACCTTCAGGAAGAACGCGTGGAAGGTTTTCAACAATGCCACCACCTGTGATGTGTGCCAAAGCGTTGATTTTAGATTTAAGTGCTTTAAAGAGTTTAACGTAGATACGTGTTGGTGTTAAAAGAGTTTCAATGAGTGGTTTGCCATCAAATTCTGTCTCAAAAGTGTACCCTAGTTTATCAAAGAAAAGTTTACGCACAAGTGAAAAGCCATTGGAGTGAACGCCAGAGCTTGGAAGTGCAATGAGTATATCCCCTGCTTTCACATGGGGTAAACGATTCATTTCATCTTTCTCAGCAATACCCACGGCAAAACCCGCAAGATCAAA
Organism: Sulfurospirillum sp.; assembly: GCF_036802865.1. Lineage (NCBI taxonomy): Bacteria > Pseudomonadati > Campylobacterota > Epsilonproteobacteria > Campylobacterales > Sulfurospirillaceae > Sulfurospirillum > Sulfurospirillum sp. The sequence goes on from NZ_DAIRVK010000001.1 coordinate 99,982, forward strand.
ATCTTTACTTTGGTACATACCAGGCATTTCAGCTGTTTCGCCACCGATAAGTGAACATTCAGCTTGAATACACCCCTCAGCAATACCTTTGACAACACTCACCGCAGCATCGATTTCAAGTTTGCTCATTGCGTAGTAGTCAAGAAAAAAAAGTGGAGTTCCAAAGTTACATATAAGATCATTTGCACACATAGCAACCAAGTCAATACCTACAGTATCGTAAATACCTGAATCAATGGCAAGTTTAAGTTTTGTTCCAACACCATCGGTTGCCCCTAAAATAACAGGTTTTTGGTAACCAGATGGCAGTTCGTAAGCGCCTGCAAAAGAGCCGATGCCTCCGATGACATTTTTGTCAAATGTAGATTTGACCAGTGGTTTAATATTTTCGACAAATTGGTTTCCCGCGTCTATATCGACACCAGCGTCTTTGTAGCTGACTGTGCTCATTGATATGCCTTTAGTGAGGTTATTGTTTAATAGATTTTAACAAAACTATGTTAAAATCGTTATAAAAATAGCAAAAGGTACTAGGATTAAATGGCGTATGAACATGCAATTGTTTTAACAGGTGGAATAGCCACGGGCAAAAGTACTGTCTCTACGATGCTAAGGTCTCATGGATTTGAAGTAATCGACGCTGATGTGATCGCAAAAGAGGTTTTGCCTTTGCATGTAAAAGAGGTTGAGGCTATTTTTGGAGATCGTGTGATTAAAGATGGCGTAATTGACCGCAAGGCTCTTGGAACGCTTATTTTTAATGATAAAGCAGAGCGCGAAAAACTCAATGCTTTTTTGCATCCTTTAATTCGACAAGAGATATTTAGACGTTGTGATCTTTTAGAAGAGAAACAGAAGCCTTATATTATCGATATTCCACTCTATTTTGAGAGTGATGGCTACTCGTGTAAGCTGGTTGCTGTTGTGTATGCCCCTGTTGAGGTGCAACGCAAACGGTTAATGGTGCGAGAGAATTTCACCAAAGAAGAGGCACAAAAACGTATTGATGCGCAGATTAGTATTGAAGATAAGAGGATCTTAGCCGATTTTCTCATCAATAACTCCTTTGATATGAAATTCTTAGAGAGTGAAATCGAAAAATTTATTAAATTTGTACGAGGTAAATATGCAAATTGCAAAATATAACGCAAATGGCAATGATTTTATTATTTTTCATACCTTTATTGAAGTTGACCGAAGTGTTTTAGCACAACAATTATGCGATAGACAAAAAGGTATTGGGGCAGATGGTTTGATTATTTTACTGCCGCACAATGAGTATGACTTTAAATGGCAATTTTACAACAATGATGGTAGTGTTGCATCTATGTGTGGAAATGGTACGAGAGCCTGTGCTCACTATGCGGTTACAAACCACTTAGCAGGGACATCTATGTGCTTTTTAACAGGAGCAGGCGTTATAACCTCTGTGGTTGAAAATGATGTTGTTGAGACAGAGTTAACAACACCAAAAGTGTTGAGTGAGTCATTTGAAGAAAATGGGTTAACATGGCATTTTTGTGATACAGGTGTACCTCATTTGGTTACTTTTGTAGCGGATATTGACGGCTTTGACAAAGTGATTGCACGCCAAATGCGCTATAAATACAATGCCAATGTGAATTATGCAATGCTCAAAGAGAATGCTTTACATGTAAGAACATATGAGCGCGGCGTTGAAGACGAAACATTGGCGTGTGGCACGGGAATGGCTGCATGTTTTTACAGTGCATATCGTCAGAAATTGATAGGCGCAAGTGCCAAGGTTTATCCAATCAGTGGGGATGAACTCATTTTACGTATTCACAATGAGAGACTCTTTTTCAAAGGTAGAGTTCAAAAAGTCTTTGAAACGACGTTGGAACTCTAATTTCGTGAAATTTATTTCTACTTTTTTTATCGCTTCTTGCATACTCATCCAGAGTATCCTTTATGCAGGAGGATTATCTTCTGATTATTATCAGATTGAAGATAGTGCAAAGCAGAAAGAAGAATTTATTCGTGAGCTTAAAGTATTAGTTGATAAAGGTAATGATGAAATCAAGAAAGATCGAGAATTCATTACTAATTTTTTTGCAAAAGCAATGCCAGATGCTTTTAGAGGGCTTAATCAGCAAAATGTTGGCTATTTGATATCTCTACGGAATAAATATGGTATAGAATCTCTTTTTGATAGGGATGAATATTTTAAACGGATTGATGTCATTCCTACCTCTTTAGCATTGGCTCAAGCATCGTTAGAAAGTGGCTGGGGGAAAAGTCGCTTTGCAAGGGAAGCCAATAACCTATTTGGTCACTGGACCTATTCAGGTGTTGGTTTAATGCCACAGAATCGAACCATTGGTAAAACGCATATGATTCGTATCTTTGGATCACTTCAAAAGTCCGTGAATTCATATATGCTTAATCTTAACACCAATGATGCTTATATTGCATTTCGAGAGAAAAGATTGCAAGCGCGTAGCAGTGGAAAAAGTTTTGGAGGAATGGAAGCTTCGAAAACAATGGTGAATTACTCTGAATTAAAAGAAGAGTATATTAAGATGATCAAAGAGATGATCGAGCAAAATAACCTACTTATCTACGATAAATAAGTTATTTTAGAGGTTAGCCTCTTTCATAAGTTCTGCTTGATAGTGGGTAATAATAGGATCAATGATTTCATCATACAAACCACCTTCCATAATAGCATCCAAGCGATATAATGTAAGCCCTACTCTGTGGTCGGTAATGCGGTTTTGTGGATAGTTATAGGTGCGAATACGTGCACTCCTATCACCCGATCCTACTTGAATTTTTCGTGCTTCACTCTCTTTGGCATTGCGTTCTTGCATCTGCATATCATAGAGTTTTGCTTTAAGAATTTTCATGGCAGCATCTTTGTTTTTATGCTGTGACTTACCATCTTGATTGACAACAACAAGACCTGTTGGTAGGTGGGTAATCCTTACAGCACTATCGGTTGTATTAACCGATTGTCCACCATTACCACTTGATCTCATAACATCAATTTTTAGATCTTTCTCGAGTATTTCAATTTCAACATCATCGACTTCGGGCATAACTGCAACAGTAACGGCAGAAGTATGAACTCTACCTTGTGATTCAGTTAGAGGAACACGCTGAACTCGATGTACACCACCTTCATATTTCAAGCGTGAAAAAGCACCCTGCCCTTTAATAAGCGCGATGACTTCTTTATAACCATTGAGAACACCTTCGCTCAAAGAGACGACTTCGACTTTCCAGCCACGATTCTCAGCATAACGAAGATACGATTTAAAAAGATCAGATGCAAAAATGGCGGCTTCATCACCACCCGTACCTGCACGAATTTCTAAAAATATATTACGTTCATCATTAGGGTCGGTTGGCAAGAGAAGGAGTTTTATCTCTTCTTCAATCTCTTCTTTACGAGGTTCAAGAACCCTGAGTTCGTCTTTTGCTAATTCACCTAACTCTTCATCGTCAAAAAGAAGTTTATTTTCTTCGATTTGCTCCAATGTTGAAAAATATTCAAGTGTTTTATCTTTGATTTTTTCTAAGCCAGACTGTTCTTTGGAAAGTGCAGTCATATTTTTAATATCAGTTGCGATACTAGGATCACTTAGAAGTGTAGAGAGCTCATTATAGCGTTCAATAAAAGGGAGTAATTTATCTTTCAACATGGGAGGGAACTAAAATAAAGAGGGAGTTGCCGCAAGTTATGCAGCAACACTACCTAGTGTATTAACAAGTTGTGACAATCTACTTACACGACGAGCAGCTGTATTTTTTGTTAAAATACCTTTACCTGCATAAGAATGAAAGTTTTTATTCACATTTTTCAACGCAACTTCAGCTGCTGCTTGATCGCCGGCTTCAACAGCTTCTCTTACAGCACGTGTTAGATTTTTGATTCTAGTTTTATAAAATCTATTTCTCTCAGTGCGTTTTTTTGTTTGTCTAATACGCTTTTCTGCTGACTTGTGGTTTGCCATAGATAAGCCTTTCGTTTTTAAATTTAGGCGTAGATTATATAAAAATAAATATTAAATATAACTTATTTTAAGGGCACTTTAAAATTAAAAGAGCAATTCTTTGGCATGTTTTGGAGATTTTTGTTTAAATATGCTTTTTCACACCAAATTTACATAAATATTTGAGCGAACGACTCTATATTTATACATCATAATAGTTTTATATTTTATCCATATATATGGTGACATGTAAAGATTAAAAAAGTTTTGTTACAATTTGCTAATCATTTTACATGTAAAGAGAAAATAGGAAAAATAATGAAACTTTTTGGAACAGATGGAGTAAGAGGTAAAGCCGGTAAAAAACTGAGTGCTTTTATGGCTATGCGATTAGCTATGGCAGCAGGAATCTATTTTCGTAAAAATTCAATTACCAATAAAATTTTAGTAGGAAAAGACACCAGACGAAGTGGCTATATGATTGAAAATGCAATTGTTTCAGGCTTAACGGCAGTTGGTTATGATGTAAGACAAATTGGACCTATGCCGACACCGGCCATTGCATTTTTAACGGAAGATATGCGTTGTGATGCTGGTATTATGATTAGTGCATCTCATAACCCCTATTTTGATAATGGCATTAAGTTTTTTGATTCGTTTGGCAATAAACTAGGTGAAGCGGAAGAATCAGCAATTGAGAAGATCTATTATGATGATGCTCTTATTGAGGCAAATCAAAAAATCGAGTTTGATATTGGTCGTTCCAAAAGAGTCGATGATGTGATTGGTCGTTATATTGTGCAAATCAAAAATTCATTTCCAAAGAATTTAACACTTAAAGGGTTACGTATTGTTCTTGATACTGCCAATGGTGCGGCTTATAAAGTAGCACCTACTATTTTTAATGAACTTGGGGCTGATGTCATTATTATTAATGATGAGCCAAATGGCAGTAATATTAATCTTAATTGTGGTGCCTTGCATCCTGAAGAATTGGGTGAAGAGGTAAGGCGCTTGAGGGCAGACATAGGTTTTGCATTTGATGGGGACGCAGATAGGTTAGTTGTTGTTGATGAGAATGGCAATCCCATTCATGGTGATAAACTTTTAGGAAAGATAGCAACCTTTTTACAAAGTCAAAACAGACTTGCTAACAAAGGTGTATGTGTTACTGTTATGAGTAATCAAGCGTTAGAAGATTATTTAAGCAAATCAAACATTAAAACTCATCGTTGTGACGTAGGGGATAAGAATGTTTTAGAAGCGTTATATCGGGAAAAAATTAACTTTGGTGGCGAGCAAAGTGGGCATATTATTTTATCGGATTTTGCTAAAACAGGTGATGCGTTAGTTGCGGCTCTTGCTGTTATGCATTGTATGCTCACAGAAAAACAAAAAGTGAGTCAATTGTTCAATCCTTTCGATCTTTATCCTCAACTTCAACAGAATATAAAAGTAGACAATAAAATTCCTCTTATCGAGCTCAAAGGGTATGATATATTAGTATCAGAATTGGAAAGTAAAAAAATTAGAGTGCTTATTCGTTACTCTGGGACAGAAAATTTATTGCGCATTTTACTTGAAGGACAAGACGAAAAGCTTCTTGAAGATCGTATGGACAAAACAGTCAAGTTTTTCAAAAGTGCATTAAATGAATAAAACATGGATTACCATTCTTGCTTCTGTATGTTTCATTTTTATATCTGATCAGATAATCAAAAATGTTTTTTTAGATGGCTTTAGGTGGAATAGTAATTTCTTTTCATTGATCTTAACATACAATAAAGGTGTTGCATTTTCAATGTTTTCGTTTTTGGATGAGTATCTTAAATATTTACAATTATTTTTGGTATCCGCTCTAGGGATTTATCTTCTTTTTCACAAAGAAGTACTTCATTATCATAGTCTTGCTATTGGTATCATTACAGGTGCTGCACTTAGCAATATCTATGACCGATTTATTCATGGGGGTGTAGTTGATTACTTTTTTTGGCATTATGGATTTGAATTTGCCGTTTTTAATTTTGCTGATGTTATGATTGATTTTGGAGTATTTTTAGTTTTGTATCGTTCTTGGAAAATGCCAAAAGAGGCTTAAAAGTACTTTATTGATAAAACATAGTTGCATTTTCATTTTTTTTTGGTATAATCTCAGCTCTTAAAATTGTGTGGCCGCGTAGCTCAGTTGGTAGAGCACTACCTCGACAAGGTAGTGGTCGGAGGTTCGAATCCTCTCGCGACCACCATTTTTTGTTCTCCCGTATGTTTGGGAGTTCATACAAGTAAAAGGATCTTATTATGATGAATGATGTTATAGCCTACAAAGATGGCGCTCTCGTCATCGACACGCAAACTGCTGTTGCCTCCTCAAAGACTTATGAAGACAAAATCTTATTTGACAATTCTAAAGATTCCCTTGAAGTGATTCGTCACTCGTGTGCCCATTTAATGGCTCAAGCGATTAAAGCGTTGTATAAAGATGCACAATTTTTTGTTGGACCTGTTATCGAAGACGGTTTTTACTACGATTTTCGTGTCAATGAAAAGATTGGTGATGCTGATCTTAAAGAGATAGAAAAAAAGATGGCAGAGCTCGCGAATGCCAAGTTGCCAATTGAGAAGAGTTATACTACTAAAGCGGCCGTTACTCAACATTTTGCACACGATGATCTTAAGCAAGAAGTCTTGCTTAGAATTCCTGATGGTGAAGTTTCCATCTATAAGCAAGGGGATTTTGAAGATTTATGTCGTGGACCTCATGTCCCCAATACCAAATATCTAAGATTTTTTAAACTAATTAAAGTAGCTGGTGCATATCTTGGTGGCGATGAAAAACGTGAGATGCTTACACGTATCTATGGTATAGCTTTTGCAGATAAAGAGAGTCTCAAAGATTATGTAACTATGATTGAAGAGGCTAAAAAACGAGATCATCGTAAACTTGGTAATGAACTTAAACTTTTTACGTTTGATGATGAAGTAGGAGCAGGACTTCCTATTTGGCTTCCAAATGGTGGAAAACTTAGAAGTAAGTTAGAACAACTTCTTTTCAAAGCACATCGTAAACGAGGTTATTTACCTGTTCGCGGTCCTGAACTTTTGAAATCAGATGCATGGAAAATTAGTGGGCACTACCAAAATTATGGTGAAAATATGTATTTTACTGTGATTGATGAATCAGAGTATGGTATTAAACCAATGAACTGTTTAGGTCATATTAAAGTATTCCAAAGCGAAGTTCGAAGTTATCGTGACTTACCACTGAAGTTTTTTGAATATGGCGTTGTCCATCGTCATGAAAAAAGTGGAGTATTGCATGGACTTTTTAGGGTTCGTGAATTTACTCAAGATGATGCACATATTTTCTGTACACCAGATCAAATTAAAGAGAATGTTTTAGAAATTTTAAGTTTTGTCGATTCTATTATGAAAGCTTTTGGGTTTAAGTATGAGATGGAAATTTCAACTCGTCCTGAAAAATCAATCGGCGATGAAAAATACTGGGAAGCAGCAACTGAAGGGCTTAAACACGCACTCGATGAAAATGGCATTAAATATGGCATTGATGAAGGTGGTGGAGCATTTTATGGTCCTAAAATTGATATTAAAATTACCGATGCACTCAAACGTAAATGGCAGTGCGGCACTATTCAAGTTGATTTTAATTTGCCTGAGCGCTTTGATATTTCTTATGTGGACGCTAACAATGAACATGCTCGCCCTGTTATGTTACATCGTGCTATTTTAGGCTCATTTGAGCGTTTTATTGGTATTTTGATTGAGCACACATCGGGTGAGTTTCCTTTCTTTATTGCTCCAATTCAAGCAGTAATTGTCCCTATCTCAGATGCACATTTAGATTATGCAAAAAAATTAGCAAATGAGTTGATGTACGAGGGTATTGATGTTGAAGTTTCATCAAAAAATGAGAGTTTAAATAAACGTATCCGAAACGCTGAAACAATGCGTGTACCGATGATCTTAGTTATTGGTGATGCTGAAGTAGAAAGCCAAAGCGTTGCTGTACGTGACAGAAGAGAAAGAACACAGTATAATTTAACAAAAGAAGAATTAATATCAAATATGAAGGAAAAACTGAATGAGGTACACTTTTGAGTAAAGACAAAGACGTAATGCTTAATGAGGATATCAGAGCAAACGAAGTCAGATGTATCGGCGATGATGGAACCCAATATGGGATCATATCTAGAAAAGAAGCTCTTGCAAAAGCGGATGAGCTTGGACTTGATTTAGTATTGATTGCCCCTGATGCAAACCCTCCTGTTTGTAAGATAATGAACTATGGTAAGTTCAAGTACCAACAAGAAAAAAAATTAAAAGAAGCACGTAAAAATCAGAAAATTATTGAGATCAAAGAGATCAAGCTTTCTGTTAAAATTGCGGCTAATGATGTTCATTATAAAGTGAAACACGCCAGAGAATTTTTGGAAGAGGGCAAACATGTACGTTTTAGAGTTTTTCTAAAAGGCCGTGAAATGTCTAATCCTGAGATTGGTGAGCAAGTTTTAGAAAGTCTTTGGCCGATGATAGAAGATATCGCTGAGCGCGAGAAAGCTCCAAAACTTGAAGGACGTTATATTAATATGCTTGTAACTCCTAAAAAGTAATCTTAACTCGTCGTAAACTTTCGCTCTTTTAATCCCCTCTAAGGAATATTAAGCTATTATAGCTGTTTTCTAATGCTAGAGGGGGATATTTCCCCATTAGATTTTAGAATAAATACAAGGAGTAAGCATGCCGAAAATGAAAACGGTACGCGGCGCAGCAAAGCGTTTTAGAGCTGGTAAGAACAGGATCAAAAGAGGGGCAGCCTTTAGAAGTCATATTCTTACTAAAAAACCAACGAAAAGAATGCGTGGTTTGAAAGTTGCTAAATCTGTTGATGCACGTGATGAGAAGTCCGTTAAATTAATGCTTTGTAAAGCGTAATTTAAAAAGAGTTTTTGACAAGAGTCATTCACCCTACATGTAATGTTCCCCTCATTATGAGGGCAAGTTCCCTAGTGGGACACCGACATTGATTTATTTGGTCAAGGAGACACCATGGCAAGAGTAAAAACAGGTATCGTCAGAAGAAGACGTCACAAGAAAATTTTAAAGATGGCAAGAGGCTTCTTTAGTGGAAGAAGAAAACACTTTAGAAAAGCGAAAGAGCAAATTGAGAGAAGTTTAGTTTATGCATTCCGTGATAGAAGACAAAAGAAAAGAGATTTTAGAAGACTTTGGATCACACGTATTAACGCAGCATGCAGACTTAACGACATCAGCTACTCACGTTTCATCAATGCTCTAAATAAAGCAAATATTAATTTAGACAGAAAGATTCTTGCAGATATGGCGATGAATGACCCTGAAGCCTTTGCAACTGTTGTAAAACAAGCAAAAGCAGCGCTTTAATAACTAAGACTAGATGATAGGTATTTCTATCATCTAGTCTCTCTCCTTTTAATTTCCCCTATACTATCAATCATTTTATAATTAAAAAATCTATATTTCAGCACGTATATTCAAATTAAACATAAACAATTAAAAAGTTAGTAGCAAAGAAGTGCGTAAGGATATTATCCTTACGCGAAAGAGATGCCTATTTAGAGGGCTGAATATCACTTTTCTTCGGATAAATGAAGATGGTGTGGCGTTCAACAACAATTTTTTCTTTTGCATCAGTGGCAAATGCTTTAATATAAATAGGTAGATCTTCACCTTCAACCTTAAGTTCTTTTGGTACTGAAACAAGAATAACCACTTTTTTTACTTTTTCACCGGCACTGAGCAAGAAAGGTTCACTTGGTTTATCAATTTTGATATCACTATTGGAGACATCAAAATAATACAAATGATCTTTTGAATCTGTATTTTGGAACAAGAATGTATAAACATTTTCAACAGTTTTCCCATCGTCACCCATTTTATAGAGTTGGCTAGTGCGATTAATATTTAAGAGCATATATTCTTTTTGTGTACCCATAGCAAAAAGTCCAACGAGTGCAAGGCTAAGTGCAACTATATACGCAATCGTTCTAAAACGGAAGTATTCTGTTTTAGTCCCTTTTTCGACAGCATTAGAGCTTGTCCATGTAATTAATGAAGGTTTACCTAGCTTTTCCATAACAGGAGTACAGGCATCGGCGCATTCTAGGCAGTTAATACATTCAAGTTGCATTCCTTTACGAATATCAATGTGTGTTGGACATACGCGTACGCATGCTTCACATCCCGTACAATCGTCCGTTGCCAAAGGAGGTTTATTGCTTAATTTAATACCTTTAGCATCAAAAATTTGACCTCCACGTTTTTCATCATAAATGGTTTGTATTGTGTTTTCATCAAAGAGTGCTGATTGTATACGAGCATAAGGACAGATATAGACACAAAAATTCTCTTTGAGTGCAACAATGTCATAAACTAAAAAAACTGTGATGCAAATCAGAAAGCCATACATTACACTGTTGTCAAGAGGGCTTTTGAGGTATACAAAAAAATCTTCAGGGGGTATAAAATACCATAAAAAATTTGACGCTGCAAGAAGTGCTAAACAACCCCAAATAAGAATGGCAAAAAAGCGTTTAAAGAATTGATTTTCAGGCTCTTTTTGTTTGTTGTGGATGTTTTTCCTAATACCTAATAGTTTTGTCTGAATAAGATCACGGAAGAGAACTCTAAAAATAGTTTGAGGGCAAGACCAACCGCACCAAACGCGACCACCAAGTGTTGTTATAAAAAAGATGCCTAAGAAAAATAACATGATAACAAAAGGCATTAAGTAAAGCTCTTGCATATCAAAAGTGGTAAAAAGAAGATGCAGCTGTTTTTTATCAAAACTAAGTAAAAAAAAGTGTTTACCTTCTATTGTAATAAATGGCAAAATAAGAGAAATTAACGTAATAATGCCAAAACTAATATAGCGTTTCAATCTATAATAAATAGGTTGAACTGAACAATCGCTATTGCAATTCATAGTGTATTCCTTCTGTTTGATCTGTTGGTTGTTTTATGAGTGAGCACTCTTTATCAACATTAGATTTTGTAAGTGATAGTGGTTGTTTTTGAGATGATTGGAGCAGGGTTATTTTTGCTTTTACAAGCTCTTTCAAGCCCCGTGAATTAACATAATCTTTTAATGATGTACGGCTTACTTGTAAAATCTTTGCAATTTCACTAATTGATGTACGATTTTCAAGAAGCTCTATGACTTGAGGACGATATGTGTCAAATTTTGATTTGGACATTCGACCTTTTGGTCTTCCTTGGGTTTTTTCCTTATCGAGCTTTTTATTGAGTTCTCGCTGTTTGACAAGTAAATCAAGTAAAACTAAGGGTTTTGAGTCAACATGAATACAGACATTAACATCAGCAATGTGGACAGAAATGGAACGTGTGAGTAAACATTCAAAAATTTTGACCAATTCTTCAACATTTCTTGAAAAAGTAAAAAGATCAAAAATAATAATATGATCATATTTTGAGAGGGAGCGTAAGAAACCTTTAAACTCTTTACGCTCTTCGAGTTCAAGCGCAGGATCAGAGTTTTCAATCTCTGTTGTGTCAATTATGACATCATGGTGATGCGCATATTTTAAAATCTGTTTTTGTTGAATGATGATGGGGAAATCATCACTCCTATTTTTTAAAAGGACAATATTCATAAAAATGTCACCTTTTTATCATTTATATGAGCGAAAGTATACAGCTAATGACGTAAAAAGTCAATGATAAAATGATTTTTTACGTCATTAATCTTTTGCAAAATAGTATTCATAAAAAATAATTACATAGTTTAAGCTTATATGTAAACGTAGTTGGGTACAATGCATCCCTAAATTCATCAGAAAGGTGGTGGATAGAGTATGCCAGGAATTAAAGTACATCCTAACGACTCGTTTGACGAAGCGTATAGAAAGTTTAAAAAACAAGTTGATCGTAACCTAGTTGTAACTGAAGTGCGTGCAAGACGTTTCTATGAAACAGCAACAGAAAAACGCAAAAAAGATAAAATTAGTGCTCGCAAAAAACAGTTGAAAAGACTTTATATGCTTCGCCGTTACGAGTCGAGACTCTAACACACACAGCCAAGAAGTTAGCTTCTTGGCTTCTCTTCTTCATTCTTCAAAAAATTTCTCAAAATAAACTAAACAAACCTATGATAACATGAATGCAAATATATTTCTCTTTGTTAGCAAAAAGGTTACGAGATGGATAAAAAACTAACCGTTATTGAGGCGGCAAAGCTATTGGGCGTGAGTAAAGAGGCTATCTATAATCGGTTGCGAAGAGGGTCGTTACAAAGTGTTGTTGAAAATGGAGTAAAGTACATCTTACTAACAAAAAATAGCATTAAAGAAGGCTCAAGTACCCGTAAATTGGAAAGTAGTACTGATAGTGCATATGTAGAACTGCTAAAAATACAACTTGAAGAGATGAAGCTTAAGAACGAAAAGCTTGAATCCGATAAAGAGCGTCTTATTTCGGATAAAGAACGTTTATTGATAGAATCAAAAGAAAAAATTGAAATGATTTACAAAGAAAGAGATGAACAACTCAAAGCTATTCTTTCGTTAGCAAATCGACAAATTACACACACTGGAAATGAAACAGGAACAGCTACTACGCCTGCGGTGAATATGCCTACACCAAAAAATACCATCGTTACACCTTTTTCTTTTGAAGAAGCGGATGTTCTTGATGAAGATGAAGAGAATGGTGTCGTGGAAGATACGTTTGAGTCGTATAGTGATTGGAGAGATTTGCGCAGTTATCTCAAAGAAAAGGGATTTTCAAAAAAAGAGAAGCAACACATCAGTGATAGGATAGGGAAAAAAGTAGGTCAGTTGAATGACGTCATGGATAAAAATGGCAAGCTTTTTATTAAAAAAGGGAAAAAACTTAAAGAGATTCTAGGAGAATAAAAGATAATGCGTTACATTCGTACAATTTCAGATTATATGATCGCGGGTGGTATTGGTGTTATGGTTATTGCAAGCATGCAAGGCTGTGATCAAAAAGATGGGAATAAAAATGCACTTTCTGATGCGGCTAAAACACAAGGCGCATTGGTGATCGTTGATGAAATTTCTCCTGGACAGTATAAAATTGCAGAGGAGTACCCTAGTTCCACGACACGTGTAATTGTACGAAAACCTGATGGAAGTGAGCGTATTTTAACACAAACGGAAATTGATGCTTTGGTACAAGAAGAGGCTAAAAAGATTGACAATAACACATCTGCACTTACCAACTCCAGCATTGGCTCTGGTCAAATGGGATTGGGAGGAATTCTTCTCTCCAGCATCGCAGGTGCAATGATTGGTAGTTGGATAGGTGGAAAACTTTTCAATAACCCAACATATCAAAACCAAAGAGCTACTAGTTATTCAAGTCCACAGGCATACTCGCGAAGCTCAACAAGCTTTAACAAACCGATGTCTACCTCAACTACCAGTAGTGGCGTAACTAAAAGCAGTGGTTATTTTGGTTCAGGCTCTGGAAGTAGCAGTAGTTCATCGAGTGGCACATCAAGTTCAAGTACCCCACCAAGTTCAGGAAGTTAATTATGTTACATATAGAAAAAATTAAACCGTTAAGTAAAGAATTTTTAGAATCTATTGGATTTTATTGGCATACAGATGCAGATCAAACATCGTATATTGCTGATGAGTTGGTGCTTGTAACAAATAATGAGGTTGAAGCTTATTATAAAGCTGCAAATGACCTTTACGATATGTTTGCAGAAGCAGGGCAGTATGTGATTGATAACAATCTTTTTCATGAACTCAATATTCCTTTTAATTTAGTGGAGCTTATTAAAAATTCTTGGGATAATGATGTACATTGGCATTTGTATGGTCGTTTTGATTTTGCAGGAGGAATTGATGGAAAGCCTATCAAACTCATAGAATTTAACGCAGACACCCCAACATCATTGTATGAAACAGCCATCATTCAATGGGCGATGCTCAAGGCTAATGGTATGGATGAAGCAAAGCAATTTAATACAGTTTTTGAAGCACTCAAAGAAAACTTCAAACGCCTTGTAGTTCTTGGAGGAAATACCGAAGATTTTTCTAAATATTATGATGGTTGGAAAATTCTTTTTTCTTCTATTCGAGGGAATATTGAAGATGAAAATACAACAAGGTTGCTTCAATCAGCCGCCAATGAAGCTGGCTTTCATACAGACTTTGCCTATGTAGATGAGGTTGGATTTAATGGGCAGGAAGGTATTTTTAAAGGGGATGATAATTTTGAATTTTGGTTCAAACTAATTCCTTGGGAAAATATCGCGATAGAAGAGGGCGATTTAGCACTTTTGTTGAATGAAATAGTCCAAGAACAACGTGCCATTATTTTGAATCCTGCGTATACGCTTTTGTTTCAAAGTAAAGCGTTTATGAAAGTGTTGTGGGATCTTTTCCCAAATCATCCACTCTTGTTAGAGACATCGTATGTGCCACTTAAGGGCAAAAAGCAGGTTGAAAAAAGAGCTTTTGGTCGAGAAGGGGCTAACACGGTTATTTATGATGATGCTATGGCTGTTATTGCTAAAACAGATGGTGAATATGGCAATTATAAACCTATATACCAAGAATATGTAGAACTTCCTACCGATAGTGCAGGTAAATCATACCAAGCAGGTGTTTTCTTTGCTTATGAAGGGTGTGGACTTGGCTTTAGAAGAGGAGGGCTCATTATGGAGAACTTTTCAAAATTTGTGGGACACCGTATAAAGGACTAAAGAATGAAAATTGTTTTTTTAGATGCCAAAACATTGGGTGATGATGCGGATTTGAGCATTTTTCAGCAGTTTGGAGTATTTGAAGCCTTTGATACAACCGTTATGTCCCAAAGAATCGAGCATATTGGCGATGCAAAGATCGTATTGACTAATAAAGTCATTATTGATAAAGAAGTTATGGATGCATGCCCTAATTTAGGGCTTATTTGCATTACTGCTACAGGTATGAATAATGTGGATTTAGTGTATGCGAAGCAAAAAGGTATCGTCGTTAAAAATGTTGCTGGTTATTCGACAGCATCTGTAGCACAAACTACGTTTATGCTTGTGTTGGAGCTTTTAGGGCATTGTGCTTATTATGCTCAGTATGTCGCATCGGGTGAATGGACGAAAAGCTCAATTTATACACATATAGATCGCCCATTTGGGGAGATTAAAGGGAAGCGTTGGGGTATCATTGGACTAGGAACGATTGGCAGAGAAGTTGCTAAAATCGCTACTGCTTTTGGGGCTCATGTGGTTTACTATTCAACCAGTGGTGTAAATAGTGACAGCTTGTATGAACGTGTTCGTTTAGAGGAAATGATGCAAACATGTGATGTTATCTCTATTCACGCACCGCTCAATGAAAATACTCAAAATTTAATTACTAAAGAGCAGTTGAATTTGATGAAAAAAGGTGCGATACTTGTCAATGTAGGGCGTGGTGGTATTGTGAATGAGGTAGATCTTTTAGAGGTCATTGATGTTAAAGAGATTTTTGTAGGGCTGGATGTATTGAGTGTTGAGCCAATGATAGAAAATCATCCACTTTTGCATGTAAAGTATCCTGAACGACTCATTATCACGCCACATGTTGCATGGGCAAGTATTGAAGCTAGAACGGAACTTATCCGTTTAGTGGGTGAAAATATTAAAGAATTTTTAAGACAATAAGGAGAATAAATGGCAAAAGAACATAGTTTCGATATTACAGCTGAGATCGATAAGCAAAAGTTTAAAGACGCTTACGAACAAGCTAAAAAAGTGATTACCAATCGATGGGATTTTAAGGGCATTACATGTGAGTTTGATCACAATGAAAAAGCAAAAACGGTTACATTGCTTACGACCAGTGATGCTAAAGCAGATGCTATGGTTGAGGCATTAATTTCTGAATCCATTAAGCGTGAGATTTCTTCTAAGGCACTTAAAGAGACAAAACGTGAGGTCGCAGGTGGCAATAAAACGAAAGTAACGGTCAGTATTGTGGATGCCATTTCCAGTGATGATGCTAAAAAAATTGTTAAAGAGATTAAAGAGCTCAAACTCAAAGTGCAAGCTTCAATTCGTGGGGATGTTGTACGTGTTGAGGGTAAGGCAATTGATGATCTGCAAGAGGCGATTAAAGCCATTCGCGGATGCGATTTTGATTTTCCTGTAAATTTTACGAATCTCAAGTAACACATGGATCAAATCCCACCCATTATTGAAATAATCCCCAAAATAAGGGGGTTTTGGTGTCGTATTGTTATGTTTTGCCTGTATGGGGCACTTGCGTATGCACCTTCTTTGGTAGGGATTTGGATAGGCTATGTATACAATATTTTGATAGGTATCGCTTTCTTTCTTTTTTTAACACTGGTCAGTGGTGTAATAAGCTCTAAAATGCGTATAGCATCTATTCCTTTCGAACAGAGAGAAATGAGCTATTCAACGATGGCAATTGTCAAATGGTATCTGGCTAAAAACATTTGTTTAAAAAACTAAACTATACTTTAGATGTATAAAGAAATATCAAGTGAGAATGAATGCAATTTAAAATAACCAGCGTTAGATTGAGTGTTATCGTAGCGATTTTTTTAGTCCTTTTTGATAATGTCTCTTTTTTCAAACATGTGACAGATGTGTACGAAGTTTCTATGTCAAATTTAGGCTTTTTATTTTCATTGGGGGTTATTTTAACAACTGTTATTGCATTGTTAGTAACGTTACTTAGTTCGCGTTATACCCTAAAACCATTACTTATAATGTTTTTATTACTGGCTTCGGTGACTAATTATTTTATGAATACGTACAACGTTATTCTTGATGATACGATGATTCAAAATGCTATGGAAACCAATGCTAATGAGTCTATGGACCTTATCAATTTGAAGCTTTTAGGTTATTTTTTCTTTTTAGGAGTTATACCTTCTCTTCTTATTTACCGGGTACCTGTTGTTTATGGAAGTTTCAAAGAAGAAGTTTGGGGCAAAATAAAAAGCATTGCAATCGCGCTTGTTATTATTATGGTCATGTTGTTTGCCTTTAATCGTTTTTACACGTCATTTTTTAGAGAAAATAAGCCTTTACGTTATTACACCAATCCAACCTTTTGTCTCTACTCTTCAGGGAAGTATGCTTTAAATACGTTTTATAAAAAAGAGACAACGCTCAAACAAATTGGCTTAGATGCCAAAAAAATTGAGGATGGAATGCGTAAGCTCACGATTGTGGTTGTTGGTGAAGCTGCACGAGCCAATCGCTTTTCTCTCAATGGCTATGAACGAGAAACCAATCCTTTATTGAAACAAGAGGAGATCATCAATTTCTCTAATCTCTACTCTTGTGGGACATCTACTGCAATTTCAGTACCTTGTATGTTTTCTGGGTTGGAGCGTAAAAATTATACGGACAAAGAAGCGAAAGCAAGCGAAAATGTAATCGATGTCTTAAATCGTAGTGGTGCAAGTATTTTATGGAGAGATAATAACTCTGACTCCAAAGGTGTTGCATTACGCGTAACGTATCAGGACTACCGCTCAGCGGGGAACAATACTGTATGCGAAGATGAATGTCGTGATGAGGGGATGCTCGTTGGTTTGCAAGAGTATGTGAATGCGCAAAAAGGTGACGTGGTGATTGTTCTGCATCAAATGGGAAATCATGGACCTGCCTATTATAAGCGTTATCCGAAAGCTTTTGAAAAATTTACACCCACATGCCAGACAAATCAAGTAGAAAAATGTAGCGCAGAAGAGATTGGTAATGCCTATGATAATGCGATTTTATACACTGACTATTTTCTTTCCAAAACGATTGATTTTTTAAAACAGAATGATAAAAATTTTGAAACAGCGATGATTTATATGGCAGATCATGGTGAATCATTGGGGGAAAAAGGGCTTTATTTGCATGGTGTTCCTTATTTTATGGCACCTGATGAACAGACACATGTAGGTGCACTGATGTGGTTTGGCACTAAGAGTAAAGAGCGCATTGATAGTAAAGCTCTTGCGCAAAGAGCAAATCAAGCGTATTCACATGACAACCTTTTTCATACAATTCTAGGTGTTATGGGTGTGCAAACAGCACTTTATGATAAGACAAAAGATATACTAATATACCAAAAAAAATAAAGGCTTAGTGTGAGAAACCAACCCAAATATCACTTTTTTAAAAATACAACCTATGCGCTTAATGGGCTAAAAGATATGATTGCGAATGAGACTTCTTTTAAAATAGAGTTAATTTTGGTGCTCATTTTACTTCCTGTTTTGTGTGTACTCCCTCTGGATCTTTTATATAAACTTGTTATGTTTATTGCGCTTATGGGAATTCCTATGGCAGAGGCAATTAACAGTGCAATTGAGCGTGTGACCGACTTAGTAACACTGGAGTATCATGAGATGGCAGGGCGAGCTAAAGATGCAGGCAGTGCGGTTGTTTTTTTAAGTATTGCCATTTTTGTGGTTGTTTGGGGCTTTAGTTTGATTCATGCTTACATGTAAAGAGTCACAAGGCTAAAATAGCCTTGTGATAGAGCGTGTTAAAGAAAATTTTTAAAGACTGCGATAATGCCCCAGCCAAGAAAAATTACTACCCAAATAATCGTAATCGCAACCGTAGAATCTGCTAGTTTAGTAACCGTAGAATCTGCACTATAAACTCCTTTGGTTCGTCCTGCTCTCCATGCAAGGGTGAGCAAAAATCCAACTGCTGTAAATCCAACACCTACAAATGTTGACAAGAACATAACGACCGTTGGCCAGTCTATATTCATCGGATAGTCATAGATGGTATAGCCGTATTTGCTCATGATGTTCATACGAATAACTTCGCGAAGCGTTGAAATCAAGAGTGCTGTAACGACTAACACAAGGGTGATAACATAGCTGTTAATGCCTTTTGCTACCATCGCCAATAAGAGAAGTACAAAAAGAACAATGGCAATCACCAATGGATGGAAAGTCATGCCCAGTGTAAATGTCCACACTACAAAAAGTACGGCACTTAGAAGCAAGCCACCAAGCGCAACTTTTTGACCAAGGCTACGTGTAAATGCAATGTATTTTGCGCTGTAATCATCTCTTTTGGAAAAATAATCGGCATAATTTAACAAAAAGATACCCACAACTGGAGCGGAGAGGCTAACCATAAAGGCAAGTCGTATCACATCTATATGAAGGTTTGTGCCTGAATTATCCACAACGCCATTAGGAGCATACCAATTCATCCATTGATCCACTTGAATGGATTCATGCGCAAATGCATGCATTAAAACGCCCGCAACAATCAATGCAATAAGTGAGAGAATACCTGCAATGCCAGCAAAGGATGAATTACTCTTGTTGGCGTAGTAAAACCAATATAAAAGCGCATAACCCGCTAATAAAATATAGATAAATGCGACAACCCACAAACCAGAGAGCGTGTTTGTGACATACCAGTTTGGATCGTAAATAACTTGTGTAAACAAAAGTGGTGCAACGCCTAGTACAATAAGCATTGAGACGCTTATTTTCGAAACTTGAATCATATGGGATTCAAGAAGTTTCCAGTTATCATCGATATTTTTTTTCATATGTCCCACAATTGAAACAACCATGCCACCTAATGTCAGTAGAACAAAGGCGATATGCAATGCCCATGTGAGGATGTACAATGCTTGAAAGACAATGGGATAAAATGGTACTCCCGCTGGATCGCGTAGAGAATTTAACACTAAAGACATATCCATAGTTTTCTCCTATTAATTTTGAGTAGCAAGCCAAGCTGCTAGTGCTTTTGTTTCGTGCTCTGGTAATTTAATCGGAGGCATATAGCTAAATGTACCTGTAGCAATGACTTCATTGAGGACTACTTCTATGGTTGCTGCATCTTGCCCAGGGAATCGATCTGGCAATGGTCTATACGCAGCACCTTTCTCAAGTGCATGGCAATTTGAACACGCGAGTTTTGCGATTAATTTACCCGCTTCGAGTTGATTTTCAGGCGTAATTGTACGAAGCCTATCGGGAATAAATGGACTTACAGTGAGCAAACCTTTCTCCGCAATAATAGCCATCTCTGATTTGATATTTTTACCTGTAACATCTCGTCCAATGATTTGGTTACTGTAAACGTATCTGCCTGCAACATAAGGCTTACGCATACTCTCACGCATTTTTTCTCCTGGCCAAATACCCAAGACTAAAACAACTGCAAGCATTATCGTTGCAACAGGAACATTAATAATTCTTGGAAGAGCAAACGCTAAGAATAGATAAGCTGCAATAATCGAAACGGTGATGATTCTACTCATGCCATTGAGTGGCCATAATACAGTATGAAAAAGATCTAATGCACTTTGTGGCAAGGTTTGAACATACCAAAGAAAACTCATAAGAATGAGAAAACCACCACTCAATCCAATAAAAGCCAGTTTTCGGATGATTTCATTTTTTAAGGTAAGTTCTTTCAAGTTACCTGCAATCACAAAACCAACAACGGCAGACATAACGATCATAAAACCGATACGAATAAACATATGTGGGAATGTGTTGATACCAAAGAATGCATCACTGGCCGATCCTGTCTGATACCATACATCAGACCCAGGCCACATCATAAAGCTGATGATACCTATGATCAAAAAGAGCGTAGAAACGGAAGCGAGGGCAAACATATAGGTGATTTTGAGATGGGTTTTTCGATCGATTTTACCGATGGTATAAACCAACACAAAAACACCAATCACTTCAACAATAAAGAAGACCCATTCGGTTGCCCAGACCCAAACAAAGTTATGGATAAGAGCGCTAATACCACGAGGACTCGCAACCGTAGCAGTGTTCCAAATACCAGGACCCGTAATAGAGCCAACAACGTAAGAGAAGATCAATAAAAACATGCCATATTTTCGCATATATTCATACAACTCAGGTCTATCTTCCTTATAGGCTTTATGTGCTAAAAAAGCAAACAATAAAGCCGCACCCACAGACGTATGTGACGCCATAATGTGGATAGCACCCGTAATACCCATCAGCCAAGCTGAACCAATTTGCGGAAAATAGAATAGAGGATATAATCCAATGTATTCCACCTAACACCTCCTTTAAGATTATAATGGTGACATGAAAAAAGGTGCTTGAATGTAACGCAGAAAAAAGCTTAGTCTTTAAGCCTTGTTTGAGTAAAATTTTTCCGCGTTGCAACAAGCGCGTTGTGCTTACCCGATGTAGGTTTGGCGATCAACTCGGGTAAGCTGCACTTTAAAACTAAAAGTTTCCTTCTGTAAAACAATGACATAGCAGTGTTAATTTAATGTTAAATTTAGAAGTATAAAAAAGGTAGGTTACGTAAAGAGATACAAGTAGTTTAAAATGATAAGAGAGAAAAAGAGAAGCGAAGGGAAAAATTCCCTTCACAAAGATTATTTGATCGTAGAGATATAGCCAGCGAGAGCTTTAATATCATCAGGACTTAAGTTTTTAACTTGGGGTACCATCGTACCTTTTAAAGTACCGCCGTAAGTACCTTCTTTATAACCGTTAAGTGCAGCAATAATTTTATCACTGCTCCAGCCTGCAATAACTTGCGATTTGTTCAGTGCCGATTTTTCAGCTTTAGCCCCATGACAGGTTGCACAAGTTTTAAAAAGTGTCTCCGCATCTGCTGAAAAAATAGAGGTGGCACATACAAGACTTGCCAGAAATAATACCTTTTTCATTGTAACTCCTTATATAAATAATAGAAGAATTATATAGATTAAAAGTGAATGTATTGTGAAATAAAAAAGTAGTTATTTTAATTTATCGAAAACTTTGTATTTGTCCCAGTAGCTATCAAGAGCTTCTTGGAGTTCAGCGTCACTGAGGGTTGTTTTTTTCTTGATGCCAAAGCGATTAATGAGCCCATCAACCAAAATAGAATTTTCAACTTTTGGATTTTTAAGATAGTGGCTCATGGCACGTTTGACTTCGACCTCACTGCTGTATTTCAGCAAATATCGGTAAAAAAATTTGTCAATTTTAACCGCCATGTCTTCATGGCAAGGGATGCAATTTTTCTCATACACACCTGTTTTTGCACCAAGGCAAGAAGCGAAAAGTAGACAAATAAGAGCTTTTTTTACCATGTAATTCTCACTGTTGTTCCTTCTCCAAGGATTGAGTCTATATTTACCTGTAAAGTATATTCTTTAGCAATGGCGGCTACAATGCTAAGCCCTATCCCAAAACCTCCCACACTTCGATCAAAGCGTGAATAACGCTCAAAGACTTGATTGATTTTATTTTTTTCTATGCCTCTTCCACTATCTTTAATTTCAATGCTATTTTGGGTAAGGCATAGATGAATCATTCCGCCTATTTTATTGTATTTGATGGCATTAGAGAGAATGTTATCGAGCAGTTTTGCAACTTTTTTACGGTCAATTGTGAGTATGACACCCTCTTTAAGCTCAACACTTAGCTCAATTTTTTTAGATTCAAAGAGCAGTGAAAAGTACTCTAAACGCTCTTCAATGAGTAATTTTAGATCGACCTCAACATCTTGGGAGAGAATCTGATGTGATAGTACTAAATATGTGAGATCATCATAAAGATTGGCAATAGTTTTTGAGGCAATGGTAATACGTTTGATTTTTTTTGCCAAGCTTTCATCCAGTGTTTGTGTATCAATCATTTCGATATTAGAAAGAATGGCATTAACAGGAGTGTTAAGTTCGTGTGTAGTATCTTTAATGAAGCGATCCAAGAGTGAAATAGTGTCTTTCATGGGACGGAGTAAAAGACCCAGTAAAAAGTAACCTATAACCACTAAAATACTAAAAATAATAGCGCCATAAATTAAAAGTTTTCGAAAAACTTTCTTATCCCATGAATGTGGCGCATCAACTTCTATTGCAATGTAACGCGCACCCAGATAGTAAGATTCTAATTCTTTGATAAAGTAGATGTGATCGTTTTTAAGGTAAATATCTTCATACAGATTGACTTTAGGTGTACTGAGAGTTGAGAAAATTTGTTTGAGACTGCTATCATAAATGGCAGAGTTAAAACGCTCATCTCTAGGATACGTTTGTTCTTTGTCAAGGTTTACATGTAAAGATTTAAGTCGTACAATTTGCTCATTTGTAAGGTTTGAAAGGGCTTCTCTTTGGTTTTGAAGCATCAAGTCACGCTCCAAACCATAGTACAAAAAAGCTACGAACGCTAAAATGAGCAGTGCTAAAAAAGCGTAGAGAAACAAAAACGATCTTAGCGTTTTTTTCTCACGCGAGCGTAAATTGATATCCCAGTTTTTTAATGCTAACAATGCGATCCTTCCCCATAATTTTACGAAGGTTCTTAATGTACGTGCGAAGTGTATCGTCACTGCCTTGTTCGTCGTATTCCCATAAATGTGCCATAATCATCTCATGGCTAATGATTTCATTTTTCTTTTGTAAAAAGAGTTTGAGTAGTTTTGCCTCTTTATTTTGAAGTTTAATAACAGAATTATTAACTAACAGTTGGTTACTGAGTGAGTCATACTCTATGCCCTCATCAATGCCTATTTTAGGGTTAGGTGCGTGAAAAAACTCACGTTTCAAAATGGTTTCAATGCGAAAAAGAAGCTCTTTAAGTGCAAAAGGTTTACGCAAGTAGTCATCGCAACCACTCGCATAGCCGTGCTCTAAATCTTCGATGGCATTCAGTGATGTGAGAAAAATGGCAGGAGTTGTATTTCCTTCTTTACGCACTTTTGTGAGCAGATCAAAACCACTGATGGAAGGAACGTTGACATCCAGTAAGAAAAGATCAAAATGATGTTCATAGAGCATTTCTTCAGCTTCTTCTCCATCATAGGCAGGCGTGACATGATAGCCTTTAGACTCCAAAAATTCGCATACAGTTTCACTTAGATTTGTGTCGTCTTCTAAAAGAAGGAGTTTAGTTTTGGGCATTGGTTCTTCTTGTTTTATCTTCCTCATAGAGTGCTTTTTGCTCTTCACTCATAGTCTCTAAACGCTTATCCAGTTCTTGATACAAAAAAGTCTCTTTGTCTTGATCAATATAGCCAATCAATGCGATTAACTCTTCCGTACTCATTTCGCTAAAATCAGCTTTAGCGTACAGTGTAGTCAGTATGATCAAACAGGCAAAAAGAATTTTTAGCATTGTTATTTACGAACCTCGTTGATCCAAATGGAAAGACTTTTAATGACTTCTGCGGTTGCGGTATTAAAAGCTTCGGCAACTCCTTCGGCACCATTCGTGTTCGTAACATCTTTTTTGGAAGCGATCTTTATACTTCCTATCACTTCACCACTTTTAATCTCAACGACTCTAAAACGAAGGCTAACATGAACATAAGATGTGCCATTTTCTCTGAAAACCTCTTCAAAGTTCTGAAGTATGGGTTCTAGCACTAGATTATTGGATGCCATGGAAGTGCCTGACACAACAGAGTCAAAATGGTGTTGATCTTGCAGTGCTTCGGTAATAAGGTGTTGCAGTTTTAAAGGAGGTGTTTCACTCCATGTCCCGTATTTGTAAGGTTGCATAGCACCATCTTTTTTATATAAAATAGATCTCGTATTGAGTCCACTGGGTGAATCAATATAGGCTACTTTGATAACATCTTGGTTGTGGACACTAAAATGCTCTAAGTTAAGCATGGGCTCTAAGGTGTAATTGTAAGGCTTGAGGGTTGTTTCTTTAACGCTACAACCACTTAAAAATAAGAGTGCGGTAAGGGCTAAAAGTAGGTTTTTCATTGTCTTTCCTTTATCGTTCATTTGGAGCAGGTTTGATGGTCTCTTCTTTGAAGAGGATATCACTCGGGCTATCTTTGAGGTTCGTAACCAAATCTTTGGTTTCATTGACAAGTACGTGTAATTCTTGAAGTGTTTGTTGAAGAGGCATTAAATTTTCTTTCACTAAAATATCGACATCAAATGAGCCTTTGTCAATCTTTCGATTAAGACCTCCCATAACAGTCGTGACATTTAAAGCTGCTTCTCGTACTTTATTCATAGTATCAACACCTGTATTATCAACTGCTGAGGTAAAAGAATATGACATTTCTTTGATACCACTAGCGGCAGCAGTTGCTTCTTTGAGCAATTGATTAATTTCTTTATTATGGGCTTCGATATTTGCTAATGTTCGTTGTGTAGATTCTGCAATTTTTGCGCTATTTTCAATAATAATTTCAAGATTTTTAACATTTTTATCGCTCATAATACTTTCAGCTCGCTCAAAAATCATCTCAGCTTTAGTACTTAATGATGTTATCGTTTTATCGAGTCTTGAAAAAGTAGATGGACGCGAATAAATAATGCCGTATTCTTCCATTTTACCGCTAGTTTTGAGATCTTTTGCATCATTCGTACCGCCTTGGAGTTGAATAAAACTAAGCCCTGTAATACCTTGTGCTTCAATAACGGCATAAGTGTCTTCTTTGATGGGGGAATTATCTTGAACGCGAATGGTCACTAAGACCTCTTCTGCATTTTTTGGATTGATGGTAATGGTTCGTACTTCTCCAATTTGAACACCACGAAGCTTGACAGGGGCTTTTTCGTTTAGTCCTGAGACAGACTCTTTGGTAGCAACTCTATAAAATTTAAACGTTCCTTCGTCGGAATAATTTCCAAGCCAAAGAATTGAAAAAACACCTCCGATGAGCAATACAAAAATAAATGCACCTACTAAAATATAACTCAGTCTATTTTCCATTTTGGCCTCAACTTAAAAATTTTTTCAACTCATCGTTGGTTGTTTGTTTTAAAAGCTCCATAGTGCCTTCAAACAGTACAATTTTGTTCCCTAAAATCACAAAACGATCTAATACATTTGCAATCGTATCTTTATCGTGTGTCACCATAACCACGGTAATACCCAATGTATCGCGAAGGGTGAGAATAAGCTCGTCAAAAGCCCTCGCACTTTGTGGATCAAGCCCCGAGGTGGGTTCATCCAAAAAAAGTAGCTTAGGATCGAGGGCAAGGGCGCGTGCCAAGCCTGCTCTTTTTTTCATACCACCGCTAAGCTCAGAAGGGTACATATTCGCAACTTTAGGAGGAAGCCCTACCATTGAGAGTTTCATCAAAGCTGATTCTTCTATCAGCCAATCCGGTAGATCTGTGTACTCACGCATTGCAATGGTGACATTTTCTAAAATGGTTAAAGAGGTAAACAGAGCGCCAAATTGAAATAACACTCCCCATTTTTGTCTGAGCTTTTGTGCCATTTTCGATGAAGCAGTCTGTACGTCAGTTCCTAAAATAAGCATTTGTCCCGCACGGGTTTTTTGGAGCATAATCATTTCACGAAGCAGGGTTGTTTTCCCACTACCACTGCCGCCTAAAAGACCAAAAATTTCACCTTTTTGGATTTTAAAATTAATACCATCATGGATAACATTTCTGCCAAAAGTAGTAACGATATTTTTTGCTTCAATAATGACGTGATTTTTCATAAGCCCATCTCCGTAAGAAGTACAGAGATAATGGCATCTACGGCGATGACCCAAAAAATAGCATTGACAACACTGATTGTTGTGTATTTCCCAACACTCTCGGTACTACTATCAATCTGAAAACCACGAAAACAGCCGATGGTAGCAATGATACAGCCAAAAATAGGTGCTTTAATCAACCCTATGATGAGATGTTTAAGCGCTACTGTTTGTTTAATCCTGTCAATAAACTCAACAAAACTTACATCCAGTTTTGTTGTAGCGATAACCATGCCACCAAAAACAGAGATAATATCTGCAAAAAAGACCAAAAGAGGTAAAGAGATAATAAGTGCAAACAAACGAGGCAGGACTAAAAAATTCCATGGAGAAAAGCCCATAGAACTCATAGCATCGACTTCATCAGTTATTTTCATAACACCAATTTGTGCAGCATAGGCAGAAGCACTTCGTCCCGCGATAACGATAGCTGTCAAAAGAGGAGCCAGTTCGCGCACAGCCGAGATTGTAACCATCTCAACAATAAAAATATTAGCACCAAATTTTTCAAGTTGTGTTGCCCCTTGATACGCAATAACGATACCAATCAAAAAAGAGGTGAGTAAAATAATGGGAAGTGCCCCAGCACCACTTTGTTCGATATGATAAAGCGTTGCTTTAAGGCGAATGGTAAAAGGTTTAAAAAAAGCAGCTATAACAAAATGCGTTAGCTCTCCTGTAAACGCAAAGAAAGAAGAGAGAGTTTTATAGCCTTCAAATAGATCTTTCCCAACATTTTCAAGAAATGAGAGGATAAAAAGTTCTTTTTTTTCTTCAACTTTTTCTTTGGGATAATGCAGTTCGCAAATACTGAGAAGTTTTTCTAAAGATTCACTTGCTCCTATTTTAAAGATGGAGCAGCCTTGTGCTTCAAGTTTTTTAGTATGATGCAAAATTAGCATAATTCCATGTGTGTCAAAATCTGTGATTCCTGAAAGATCAAATGTGTAGCTTGCTTTGGGTTTGCACGTAAGAGTGCTGAATGCAAGGTCTAGTTTTTGAATCGATTCTTTAACCCAAACACCCTGCAATGAAACACTAAAACCTTCGTACGTTTGTGTTACATCCAGTGAGGGGAGTTTTTTCATGAAAGGACACCCTAATTTTTTGTTTATTATAACATAATTAGATTACTCAAAATGGCATAGAGTGGGTTTTGTCTTGGCATGTTATAATCTTACAAAAGAAGGAGTCGTCTATGCAAAAAATGCTCTTTTTAATTCTCATTTTATTGAGTGTTATGACTCACGCTAGTTCAAAGGAGGTATCTATGAAGTATGAAGTTGCAACAGTGGGTGGAGGTTGTTTTTGGTGCTTAGAAGCGGTTTTTGAAGAAACGCGAGGCGTTTTAGATGTTATCAATGGCTATGCCGGAGGGACTGTTTCCAATCCAACGTATGAGCAAGTGTGTAGTGGTGTAACCGGTCATGCTGAGGTAGTACAAATTACGTTTGATCCTACAATAATCTCTTACGATGAAATTTTGAAAATCTTTTGGCTCATCCATGATCCCACAACACTGAATCGCCAAGGAAATGATGTTGGAACACAGTATCGCTCTATTGTTTTTTACCACGATGAACATCAAAAAGAACAAGCAAAAGCTTCCATTAAAGCATTTTCTAACAAGTTTACAAAACCGATTGTGACAGAAGTAACACCTTTGGAAGAATTTTATAAAGCGGAAGCATACCATCAAGACTATTTTAAAAATAACCCCAATCAGGGCTATTGTGTTTTTGTTGTTTCGCCTAAAGTAAGTCATTTTAAACAAGAATATAAGGATTTGGTCAAGTAGCCAAATCCTTTAGATGAAAAGCTTAAAAAGTATGGATAAGTCCTCGTATGCCATCGATAAACATTTGAACGGACATCATTAAAAGAAGCATTCCCATCAGACGTTCAAGGGCGGAAAGTCCTTTTTCACGAAGAAGTTTATACAGCATAGGGGAAAGGTACATAATGAGTGCTGAGATAAACCACGCTAAAAGCAAAGCTATAAAAAGTTTTCCTATAGAATCTGAGTTAGATTTGCTGAGTACTAAAAGCGTTGCGAGTGTTGAGGGGCCTGCAATAAGTGGCATTGCGATAGGAACCATAAAAGGCTCTTTAGAGGTACCATAAAGTCCACTACTGCCTTCTTCTCCCGGGAAAATCATCTTGATGCCAATCACAAAAAAAATCACAGCACCAGCAATACGAACAGATTCTGTCTCCAGATGGAAAATGTTTAAAAAAAGCTCTCCTCCAAAGAGGAAGAGCATTAAAATACCAAGACCAAAAAGCATTTCACGGATAATAACAATTTTTTTTCGTTGCATCTCCACATCTTTGAGAATAGTGAGAATGACGGGAACTGCTCCAAAAGGATCAATCACAAAAAATAAAAGAATTGCCGTTGAAACAATAGAAAAATCAGCATTCATCCCTAAAACCTATCAAGTTCTAAACTCAGAAAGTTTAAGGTTGAGCGTTTCAGTCATACGACTAAGGTGTTCTGCCGCACTTGCGATCTCCTCAACGCTTCTGGCATTTTGAGAAGAGATGTCATTGATTTGAGAAACATCATTCATCATAGACTCGATATCAGAACCTGTTTTGAGATAATTCTCAGCGGTTTTATCAGAAACTTTGGTTGCATTGCCCATAACATGGAACATATTGTTAATTTTTATTTCGACCTCACTCGCTGTTGTTGCGAGAGATTCTACTTTTTTAGAATTGGATGTCATTTGATCACTGCTGTCCGCAATCGCTTGAACGATGACGTTAATGGTGGCATTGATTTCTTGGAGACTTTTTTGAGTGCGTTCCGCAAGTTTTCGCACTTCATCAGCAACAACGGCAAAACCTCGTCCATGCTCACCCGCTCGTGCTGCTTCAATGGCAGCATTAAGTGCCAAAAGATTGGTTTGGTCAGCAATATCACCGATGACTACCAAGATATCTTTGACTTGATTGGCGTCAGAACTGAGTTGTTGTACACGGTGTGCAAGTTCAATTTCGGTTGATGCACTGCTTTGAATGTCTTTGGTAAGTTCAAGTATGGCGCTGTTGGCGTCTTTAAGAAAATCATTTGCTTTAAGGAGCTCTTCTTTACCTGATTTTGCCTCTCCCATACCTGTTGTCATTTCGTTTTTAAGTGTTGTTGCTTTAGCAGTAGTATTGCCCACAATTTGCATCGATGTTTCAACGGCGCGTCCAACTTCCAAAGAAGTGGAAGAGAGTTCATGTGAAATAGAGGAATTTTCATTGGAGAGATTTTTTGCCTCACTGATAAGAATACGAACTTTTTCAATAAAACGGTTGATACTATTACTTGCTTGAGCAATTTCATCCGTTCCAACTACTTCAAGTTTACGTGTTAAGTCACCATCTCCACTGGAGAGATTATCGGCTTTGTTGATAAGATCATTTAAGGGATTGGAAATGGTTTTTTTAATTATAATCATTGTTGCACCAATGCTCAGAATAACGAGTATAAACGAGATAATTAAGAAAGAACGAATTTGAGAAGCAACATTGTCTGAAATCTGCGTTTTAAGCTTCCCAACTTCCGCTTCTACATTGTCAACATAAATACCTGTTCCCAATGTCCATTTATAGGGTTCAAATGGGGCTGAATACGCAAATTTTAAGAAGGGTTGTCCGTCTTTAACTTTTGGGAAAAAGTATTTCACAAGTCCTCCTCCTTTTTGGGAAATCTCTATGAGTTCTTTGACAAAAAAGACTCCGTTAGCATCTTTGAGGGTACTCAAGTTTTTACCTTGGAGTGATTTATTGGTTGGAAGCATAACATTGGTTCCATCTGACTCATAGATAAAAAGGTAACCACTTTTGTCATCAAAAAAACGTAGCCCATCAAGCTGTGCCACAATAATTTCTTTGATTTTGTCGTCCGTTGTACCTTTGGCTTTTTCTGTTTTATAGATTGTATTCGCACTTTGTTGCATTATTTCTATGATGGTTTTAAGTTCATTTTCGTAAAAACCATAGGCACTTTTTTCATAGTCTCTCACAAACATTCCTGCATTGTTTTTGGTATTTGTGTATGAAATACCAATTAAACAACCGCCCAAAACAACGAGGGATAGAATGAGAGAGATTAAAATTCGCGTTGAAATTTTCATTTTTTCTCCTTTAAAGCTATAGGCATTGATTGTAACACAAAATATAATTTATATTTATTAAAATCATGAGGAATAAAAAAGACTAAAATGAGGAGTGATCAAAAAAGAAACATTGTTTTCGAGAAGTGGTTATGACGTCATTGTGTAAAGATTTGGCGTTTATACCAAATCTTTACATGCAAAGCCAGTTAAGTTCTAAATTCAGCGAGTTTAAGGTTGAGTGTTTCTGTCATACGACTGAGATGTTCAGCTGCACTTGCTATCTCTTCTACACTGCGCGCATTTTGACTTGAAATGTCATTGATCTGAGTAATATTTGTTATCATAGATTCAATGTCCGTACCTGTTTTAAGGTAATTTTCAGTTGTTTTATCAGATAGGTTCGTTGCATTGTTCATTACTTGGAACATATTATTGATTTTAGTTTCCACATCACTGGCGGTGGTTGCAAGGGATTCTACTTTCTTGGAATTGGATGTCATTTGATCACTACTATCAGCAATGGCTTGAACAATAACATTAATCGTCGCATTGATCTCTTGCAAGCTTTTTTGCGTGCGTTCAGCAAGTTTTCGTACTTCATCTGCAACAACGGCAAAGCCGCGCCCATGTTCACCTGCACGTGCCGCTTCAATGGCTGCATTAAGTGCCAAAAGATTGGTTTGATCGGCAATATCACCAATAACAACCAAGATGTCTTTAACTTGGCTCGCATCTGAGCTTAACTGTTGGATGCGGTGTGCAAGTTCGATTTCCGTAGTGGCACTTTTTTGAATATCTTTCGTAAGTTCCAGTATGGCACTGTTGGCATCTTTGAGAAAATCATTTGCTTTAATAAGTTCTGTTTTACCTTCTTTTGCCTCACCAATGCCATCTGCAAGTTCATTTTTGAGTAGTTGTGCTTTTGAAGTTGTATTACCAACAATTTGCATGGATGTTTCGACTGCTCGCCCAACTTCCAAAGAAGTAGAAGAGAGTTCATGTGAAATTGAAGAGTTTTCATGGGAAAGATTTTTGGCCTCACTGATTAAGATGCGTACTTTTTCAATGAAACGGTTAATGCTACTGCTTGCAATGGCTATTTCATCGTTACCAACGACTTCAAGTTTTCGTGTCAAGTCACCATCTCCGCTGGAGAGATTATCAGCTCTTTGAATCAAATCATTAAGGGGTTTTGAAATAGTTCGCGTAATAATAAAAAGTGTCATACCAAGGCTTAAAATCAGCAACAATACTGAAATAACGAGAAAGGATTGAATTTGTGAAGCAGTGTTTTCATTAATTTCTTTTTGTAGTTTAGCAACTACTTCTTCAACATTGTCGACATAAATGCCCGTTCCTATCATCCAGTTATACGGTTCAAATGGAAGTGCATATGAAAACTTTGGTAGCGGTTTTCCGTCTTTTACTTTTGGAAAGTTGTATTTTACCAGTCCACCACCTTTTTGGGCGGCTTCAATCAGCTCTTTAATAAGAAGTACGCCATTAGCATCTTTAAGCCCTAGAAGGTTAGTACCTTGCAAAGATTTATTTGTAGGATAAAGAACATTAACTCCATCGTATTGATAAGCAAATATATAGCCACTTTTATCGTCAAAAAAGCGTAATTCATCAAATTTACCTAAGATTTCTTCTTTGATTTTTTCATCCGCAGTCCCTTTAGCTTTTTCTGCTTTATAAATTGCATTGGCCATTTGTTTCATGATGATCATGATGTTTTTCAGTTCATCTTCGTGGGATGCATAGGCGTCTTTTTCATATTCAGCGATGAACATTTGAGCATTTTTCTTGGTGTTGCTATATGCCACGCCAATAATACAAGCTCCTAAAACGATCAACGATAGTATGAGTGAAATTAAAATCCTGGTTGAAATCTTCATATCAATGGCTCCTCATTTTTATTAGGTTTATGCGTTAGTGAAGGCATTGTAACACAAAAATAAATTTATAAATGTTAATGAAAAGCGCTACAATGGCGCTGAAAGAATTTAGGAGAAGAAATGAATCATTATATAGAATTGTTGCGTACAAATGTAACACTTCTAAGGTTGAGTATTATTCAATTGATATGTTATTTTGGTGCCTGGTTTAGTCATATGGCAATTTATACACTTTTGATTCAATTACACGCACCTGTATGGGCACTGAGCGCTGCTGCTGCTTTTACTTTTTTACCTTCGATGCTTTTAGCCCCTTTTAGTGGAGCAATTATTGATAAAGTCGATACCAAGAAGTTTATGCTGATTCTCACTGCTATAGAGATTGTAACGGTTTTTTGGCTTATGTTTATCACATCATTAGATGCTCTTTGGATGCTTTTAGGACTTATTTTTATTCGTATGGGTACGGGAAGTATTTATTTTCAAACTGAAATGTCTCTTTTGCCAAAACTTTTGAATGATAAAGATCTTAAAATTGCCAATGAAATACACTCGATTATTTGGTCTGTTTCATATGCACTAGGAATGGCAATAGCTGGGTTTTACATACACTATTTTGGTACGACGAGTGCTTTTATCGCTGATATGCTTTTGTATACCATTGGTTTTTATCTACTTATGGGGATAGATATTCCTTCTATTGCACATAAGCACGCTTTAGCTGTAAAAACAATGATTTGGAGTGGTTTTGTCTATATTCGGGAAAATCCAAAGATTATGCATCTTATTTTTCTTCATGCGAGTGTTGGTTTTACGGCCTACGATGCTTTAATTGCCTTGTTGGCAGATACTGAGTACAAACATCTTTTATCGATTGCTTTAGTGATGGGATTTATTAATGCTTCACGTGCCATTTCTCAAGTGCTAGGTCAATTGGTACTGAGCCGATACATCAATCCTCAGACACTTTTTTATCTCTTTATTGCGCAAGGTATAAGTATTATCGTATGGGGTGTGTTGCAGTATGACTTTTACCTTAGCTTTGTGGGTATTTTTTTGTGCGGTCTTTTTACAACAACATTGTGGTCATACACGTACACGCTTTTACAGTACGAAACAGATGCTGAATTTTACGGCAGAGTGATAGCGTATAACGATATGGTTTTTATGGGTGTTTGTACGTTAGTTTCATTTGTTATTGGATCATTGTTTGAGTGGGGCATGCCATTATGGATGATAACGTGTATGTTAGGCATGGCTTTTATACTTATTGGTTTTTATTGGAAGAGGGTACAAAAACTTCACAAATGATTCACGATTTTGCGTTAAGATTTCTTCATAAAAGTAAAGGAGTCCCAAATGAAAATCGTAAAAACACTATTAATCTCGATTGTGTTAGTCTTTAGTGGCATCACAAGCGCTCATGCAATGGGCGATAGAGAAAAGGGTGCTCTTCTTGGTGCAGGTGCAGTTGTATTGTTAGGTGGTTTGATTAATGCATCACAACAACCAACACGTTATGTCGAAAGCTCTACGTATTATGAACCAAGACCAACGGTGGTGTATAGAGAGCCAGTTTATGTTCAAGAGAGGGTCATCTATGTTGAGCCGTCTCCAAGATATTATTATCCACCACGTCATCATCACCGTGATTATGATGATGGATATTACCGTTCTTATAGATAATCATTAAAAGTTCAGAAGGTAGTGGTGGTACCCATCGCTACCTTTTTTGCAATACTGCTATACGCTTTCCATCTGTTTTAATGACCGTAAATCCACATTTTTCTGCTAATACTTCCAATGTTTTAGGTGTATAAAATACGATATGTGTAGGATCTCTTCGATACCACCATGTTAAAAAATGGGCTTGATCATTTTGATGAAAAAGCGTCATAATGGCAAGTAAGCCTTTAGGTCGTAGGTGTTGTGCTAAAAGGGTCAAGGTCGATATTGGGTCATCCAGATGTTCAAAGACCTCCGTTGACGTCATAAAATCATACTCTTTATTTTCAAAGCATTTAAGGGGTTGATAGAATTTATCATAACAATCCACATTGACATTTCTTCGACTTAAAAGTTCTGCTAATACGGGTGTTGGTCCCGAGCCAAAATCAAGTGAATTTTGATTAAAGGGAAGATCATTCCAGAAATAATCCAAAAAATCCTCAAACATCTGCACATAACCTTGATTTTCAAGTGAATTTTGATGATGACTATATTGACCCTGTTCTTTTTCTAAAGAGAGATAATGTGAAGGATTAAGCCCTATACAGAGGCATTTTGAACAGACAAAATAACTTTTTTTGAGTTGAGGGTCATCAAAGATATCTGTCTCATTATCACAAATTTTGCATTTCATTTTTGAATTCTCTTTCATTTAGCCTTGAAAACATTATTTAAGTAAATATTTTTTTACTAATTAAGTGTTTTTATAAAAAATACTTGATATTATAGCCGCAAAATATAATAGACTTCTTTGATAACCTATAAACATCGTAGTGTTTTAAAGTCTAAGGAAAGCAAAAAAGATGCGTAAACTCATGGGAGGGGTTCTTCTTGTGTTTGTTCTGCTGCTGTTGCCGTATTTCATTTCTAACGCAAAGTTTGAAGGAGATGTAATTCGTTTAGGCATGAGTGGACCTTTTAGTGGGGGACTTAATAGTGTAGGTAATCAGTTTCTCCGTGGAGCTGAAATTTATTTACGAAACCTTAACGATCATGGTGGCGTGAATGGTAGAAAAATAGAGATTATTGCAAAAGATGATCGTTATGAGCCAAAAATTGCCATTGAAAATATCCATGAGTTAATTGAAAAAGAGAATATTTTTGCACTTTTTGGTGTCATTGGAACCCCTGTTACCGAAGCTGTTTTCCCTATAGCGATTGATAAACGTATTCCTTTTGTGGGCGCTTATTCTGGTGCAGAGTTTTTACGCAATCCTCCTAACCCTATTGTACTCAATGCAAGAGCTGGCGATCTGGATGAGATTGAAAAGTTAGTACAGTACTATGCGGAAGATCTAAAATACAAACGTTTTGCTCTTTTTTATCAAAATGATAGCTATGGGCGTACTGGACTTAATGGTATAAAAAAGGCACTTGCTAAACGCAATCTTGTACTGGTAGGGGAAGGAAGTTATAAACGCAATACCCTTTCTGTCGGCAATGCGCTGTATGAGATAGAATTATGTAATCCGGAAGTCATTTTGATGATAGGCTCGACTAACTCCGTTGCGGAGTTCATAAAGAGGGCACGTAAAAGCGATAAAATACGCAAAGAGGTACAATTTGGACTCTTTTCCTTTATTGAGCCAAAACCTTTGATTGATCTTTTACAAAACAATGGAAAAGGTATTACATTTGCACAAGTGGTACCTTCTCCTTGGACATCAGAAGTTGAGGAAGTCGAAAATTATCGTATTTTGATGCGAACCTATTACCCTAAAGAAGAGCTAAGCCATGTATCATTAGAAGGATATTTTGCAGCACGTATGATCACAGAAGTGTTTAAAAGTGTTGGAAAAGATTTCACAAAAGAACAATTTATCAAAGCATTAGAGGCTTCTTCCAAAACACTTGATGAGTTTGCCGTTTCTAAAAATAGAGATGAGCGTTGTAAATGTTTACATCGTGTACATTTAAGTGAATATGTGGATGATGACTTTTACTCCGTAGGAAAAAACGATGAGCAATAGTCATCATCCTTTAAATGATTTTATGGGCAGCATTGATGAGATGACGATTGCGAAGAAGACAACGCTTCTTTTTCTCATTATGGTCGTCGGCATGCTCTTTATCGGTAGTTTTGCGCATATGAGCATTAACCGTATTAAAGACAATTTTGATATTTTGTATACCAAACGTATGCTTCCAACAATTCGTCTTGAAAATCTTAAAGACATCTATACAGTCAATATCTTAGATACGATTCGTGACATCGAAAAGGGATCCATTAGCGCTCAAGAAGGAAAAACGGTTATAGTTCTTGCTCAAGAATTAATAAAAATTGAATTACAAGAGTATAAAAATAGTTTGGGTATTGATGAGAGTGATTGGCTGATTAAACTAGCTCGCTCATGGGGTTTTATGCATGAAAGCCGCCAATCATTTTTTAAAACGAAAGAAGATGATATTTTGACGTCTAAGATTGAACAGAAAATTCATACGATTGATGGTATTTTGCTAAAAATGTTCAGTTATTTTGAAACCAAACAAGGTTTCAAAGCGATTGATACACTTCAAAATGAACTCTATCCTAGTGTTTACTCGATCAATATTGATCTTACAGGTCTTATTAATCTCAATCTCGATGGTGCCAAAGAGGGGTATGCAAGGACGGCAAAGGTATACGACAATACCTTTGAGTGGATTGTCGTAGCTACGATTGGTACGATTGCTTTTGCAGCACTTTTAGCGATTGTTTTATTGCAAAATATTCGACTTTTGCATGCTCGACTTGCCAAAATGGTTGATGCTAAAACACAAGAGTTGCAACAGCTTAACCGAAATCTTGAACTGAAAGTGCAGTATGAAGTTGAGCAGAGTCGTCAAAAAGATCAAATTATGTTTCGTCAATCAAGACTTGCTTCGATGGGTGAGATGATTGGCAATATTGCCCATCAATGGCGTCAACCACTCAATGCTATTGTTTTGATTATTCAAAGTTTTCAAATGAAGCGTATGGCTGGTCTTGAACTGAGTGATGACTTTATTGATAAACAGGTTAATGAAGGTATTCAGTTGGCTTCGTTGATGTCTCATACCATTGATGATTTTCGTAATTTCTTCAAGCCAAATCATAGCGAAGAGGACTTTAGTGTTAAAGAGACGGTGCTGCACAGTGTTCATTTGATACAAGAGTATTATGTAAAATCGGGCATTGAAATCTTTTTAAATTGCCCCAACGATATGCAGATTAGTGGTTATCCTAATGAATTTTCGCAAGTCGTGATGAACCTTTTTTCTAATGCCAAAGATGTACTTGAAGAGCGAGAAATAGAAGAAAAATTGATTGAAGTTGTTATTACGAAAGAGGCAAGCAATGCAGTAATAAGTGTAATAGACAATGGCGGTGGGATCAGCGATGAGGTACAAGATAGGATGTTTGAGCCTTATTTTACCACCAAACATAAATCCTCTGGCACAGGCATAGGTCTGTATATGTCGAAGCAAATTATTGAAAAACAGATGAACGGTACCATTATTGGTACAAATATCGCATACAGTTTCCAAAATGGCAAACGTTATGAAAAATGCGCGATTATGACAATTTTAGTACCACTTACAAAGAAGGAGTAAAAATAATATGGATTTTAATGGCTTAAAAGATTGTGTAGTATTATATGTAGAAGATGAACAATCAGTGCAAATGCAAACGCAATTGATTTTAAAAGATTTTGTCAAAGAAGTCTATCTTGCATCGAATGGTGAAGAGGGGCTTAAAATAGCACTTGAAAAAGACATTGATATTATCGTAACTGATATTATGATGCCTGTGATGAATGGCATTGAAATGCTTAAAAAGCTCAAAAAAGAGCATAATCGTGATATTCCTGCGATTATTACCACAGCGTATACAGAGACTGAGTATCTTATGGAAGCGATTAGCCTCAAAGTCGATGGTTTTATTATGAAACCGATTAATGTTAAAGATTTGATCAGCAATATTTACAGTGCAATGCTTCCCAAGTTGCACAACAAAGAGATTCAAGGGTGTTCATTTATTATCGAAGGTCTTGCCGCGCTTATTGGTGGTAAAAAGATTGAAATTTTAAAATATATTATTAACCATTTAGACGAAAATAAAATATTTAATGGTTCATACCAAGATATTATTGACAATATTGGTGTCAGTAAGCCAACCGTTGTACATATGTTTCAACAACTGATTAAAGTAGGCATTTTAGAAAAAGTGAAGAACAAAATGTATCGATTTAGAAATACAAAACTCGTGGGAGATCAATAAATGAAAAAAATAATTTTAGTATTACTCTTAGGTATCTGGAGCGCTCTTGTCGCAAGTGAGGTTGTTTTTGAAACAACACAAGGAACTATTGTTTTCGCTCTTAAGCCTGAAGTTGCACCAAAAGCGTGTGAAAATTTTGAAGGGTTGGTAAAAAAAGGGTATTACAATGGTATCTCTTTTCATCGAATTATTAAAGGTTTTATGATTCAAGGTGGTGATCCAACAGGAACAGGACGGGGTGGGCAGTCTATTTATGGACAACCTTTTGAAGATGAGTTTAAACCTAATGTTATGTTTAATAAACCAGGTATCTTAGCAATGGCAAATGCTGGGCGTAACACCAATGGAAGTCAGTTTTTTATTACAACCATACCAACCCCACATCTTAATGGTAGACATACTATTTTTGGGGAAGTTGTCGAGGGAATGGACGTTGTAAAAAAGCTTGAAAATGTTGTAACTGATGGCAGAGACATGCCGATGCAACCACAAAAAATTCTCAAAGCATATTTAAAATAATTTAAGGTAAAATAGCCACAATTTAGAAATAATAGAGGAGAGAAGCCATGAAAAAGATCGAAGCGATTATTAAACCTTTTAAACTTGAAGAGGTTAAAGATGCTCTTGCTAGTATTGAAGTCACAGGTATGACGGTGCATGAAGTAAAAGGCTACGGCAGACAACAAGGACATTCTGAACTCTATAGAGGTGCAGAGTATGTGGTTGACTTTTTGCCAAAAATTAAACTTGACATCGTTGTTGCTGATGAAAATGTAGACAAAGTAATTTCAACGATTGCTGAAGCTGCAAAGACTGGTAAAATAGGTGATGGAAAGATTTTTGTGAGCGATATTCAAAGAGTTATTCGTATTAGAACAGGTGAACAAAACGAAGATGCTATCTAAAATTAAAGCTTTGTGATTAAATTTTAATCACAAAGCTTTTCCTCTTTTTTGTACAATTATCCGTTACACTTTATTTCACTCAAAGGGCATATGTGATGGATTTCTCTCATATTCAATATATCATTGACACCTTCTTTCTCCTTTTTGCTTCAGTTTTAATTATTTTAATGGTTCCAGGTTTTGCGATGCTTGAAGCGGGTCTTGTTCGCAGTAAAAATGTCTCGGCAGTACTTACGGGCAATGTCATGCTCTATGCTATTACGTCATTTGTTTTTTTACTGTGGGGCTACAATCTGATGTTTGGAGGCACTGGCTTCTTTTTACAAGGCGTTGCAGTTGAAGGCTACAGTGCGTATGCTTATTTTTTCTTCCAAATGGCATTTGTGAGTAAAACCGTCTCTATTATGAGTGGCGGTGTGAGTGAGCGTATTCGTATTGTTCCTTTTATGATTTTTGCAGTTTTAATGAGTGGATTTATCTACCCAATGGTTGGCAATGCTATCTGGGGTGGAGGATTTTTAAAAGAAGTACATGATCTTGCAGGCTGTACTGTTATTCACTCTGTGGGAGGTTGGGCACTACTTGCTGGTATTTTAGTTTTAGGGGCAAGACGAGGTAAATATAGCAAAGAAGGGCATATTCGAGCAATTCCTGCTTCTAATATTCCTTTAGTGACGCTTGGTGGGATGCTGTTATGGATTGGTTGGTTTGGTTTTAATGGTGGTAGTGCTTTTCATATTTCTACTGTCGAAAATGCTGATTTAGTAGGCTTAATTATTGTCAACACCAATACTGCAGGGCTTGCTGGGGCAATTATTGCAGCGTTTATCGTCTATTTTCAGTATAAAAAACTGGACATCACAATGATCTTGAATGGTGCGTTAGGTGGATTGGTTGCCATTACGGCGAGTGCTGATGTTGTAGGTCTTTGGGAACCAATTGTCATTGGTGCCATTGGTGGCGCTTTAGTTGTCTTTGCTGTTCCATTGTTTGATAAATTTAAAATTGATGATCCCGTGGGTGCTTTGTCTGTTCATTTGGTTAATGGTATTTGGGGAACGATTGCTGTAGCACTTTTCGCTGATTTTTCATTGATGACTCAGCTTAAAGGTATTGTACTGACAGGTCTTTTCACATTCCCTGTTGCGTATATTGCTTTTATTATTATTAAGAAGCTTCTTGGTCTTAGAAGTGATGAAGAGCATGAGTATGTTGGACTTGATCTTGAAGAGTGTGGTTTGGAAGCTTATCCTGAATTTGTAAAATCAAAAGTATAAAAACTAAGAGTCTTGCAAGAGGGACATTCTTTCCCTCTTGCGCTTTCTCCTCAAAACATTTAAGAGCTTTGCTATAATGGGTAAAACTTTTTGGGAGAGCTTCGTATGACATATACTACACGCAGTGAATCCTCTTTTTTTGTACGTTTTTTTAATGAAATAGCGCTTTATTCTGGGCAATATGCACTCTTTTTTATTTTTATGAAATTTACGTCTCCTCAAAGTTTTTGGTTAAGTTCAGGCAATGTTGTTTTATTGTGCACGTTGATTATTCAAACAACGGCTCTTGTTTATTATGGGCATAAAATAGTTCTACGACTTTTTCTTTCTTTTCTAACTCCTCTTACCTATACTGTGTTTGAAATGATGCAAGAAGGTGTTGTATCACTGCTTAATACAGGGCATCTGTTCTTTTGGATTTCCACAATGCTTTTAGGGATTTTTCAATATATTGGGTATGTTACCAAAAGACAAAATGTGCGTTTTGCGGTTGAATTTTTAGTTTCAAATATCAATATTCTCATTTTTATTTTTATCTATTTCTTTTTTGATCTTAAACTCAAGCTTCAAGAAAACCTTGATGCTGACAAAATTAGTGAAGCCTATGCGCAGGAAGAGCTTTTTATTTGGCGTTTACATGATGGCTTTATTGAGTTTTTAGATGACCCTGCACATATTTATATTATTATGGGTGGTATTTTTCTCTCTTTAACCATTGCTTATAGTCGAATTAAAATCTTACAACTCAGTGAAAAGATAGATACACTTTTAGTGCGCTATATTGGTTCCGAGACACGTAATAAACTTGTTCAAAAGAATTTAGAGCCTTTTTCTTCAAAAATCAAAACCGTTTTAGTGTATGCAGATATTCGTAATTTTACAACGCTCAGTGAAAAGGCCGATGCTTCAGATGTTGTGTCAATGCTCAACTATTATTATGGCATTTGGTTTGAATGTATTAAGAAATATCAAGGCACGATCAATAAATTTATAGGAGATGCGCTGCTCGCTTTCTTTGATCGTGATCACGATTTGACACGTAATGCAAATAATGCCGTTAAATCAGCACTTGAAATGCTCTCATCTCTTGATCTCATTAATAAAGAACTGCAAAATAGAATGTTACCACCTCTTGATGGAATTGGAATCGGGATTCATTATGGAGAGGTAATATTGGGTGATATTGGAGGCGAACGTAAGGATTATACCCTTATTGGAGACGCGGTGAATACAACTGCACGCCTTGAAGAGCTGTGTAAGATGTATGGATGCCCATTGATTATTAGCGAAGCGTGTTATGGGCTTTTAGAGCCCATACTGCAACAACGCTTTGCATATCTCTCTTCCATTGCACCAAAGGGCAAAGAAGAAAAAGTAACTTTCTACGGATTAACTTAGCCCATCGGGTATAAAATCTCTTTTTGTACTTTCTCGCATTCGCTTAAAATCTCAGGCGTTAGTTTGATTTCGAAGGCTTTAAAACTCTCTTCCAGTTGTGTTGCATAACGTGCACCAATAATAGTAGAAGCGACAAAATCGAAATGCATACTCCAAGCAACAGCAAGCGTAACAGGACTCATGCTATATTTTTTTGCAATTTCGAGGTACTTAGCGGTAGCAGTGAGCGATTTTTCATTGACAAAACGCTTGTACATTGCTTTTTGTCTTGGCTCACCTGCTTGTAAATACTCTCCAAAGCGGCTTTTGGGGTCGATAAAGGCTTGATTGTATTTACCACTCAAGACACCGCCACCAATGGGTGAATAAGGGAGTAGGGAAACTTTTTCTTTGCGACATACCGTAGCGAGTTCGTCCAAAAAGCGAGGATTGAGCAGTGAAAAGTTATTTTGAATAGACTCAAAACGGGAGAGTTTTTCATAGTGAGAAATCGTATTGGATTTGGTTAGACCATAGGCTGTATCATTCGATGTACCAATGTAACGAACTTTTCCGGATGTAACAAGTTCATCAAGGGCGCGCATAGACTCCTCTTTTGGCACAATTTCATCGGGCCAGTGTACTTGATAAAGGTCGATATAGTCTGTTTTAAGACGTCTTAAACTTCCTTCCACCGCTTTTTGAATATGAAAGCGATCAATCGCCGTGTAGCCATGGCGAATAGGTGGCACAAACCAGCCATTCGCTGCACCTGCAATTTTAGTCGCGAGTATAA
The DNA here is from genome assembly GCF_036802865.1 of Sulfurospirillum sp. Lineage (NCBI taxonomy): Bacteria > Pseudomonadati > Campylobacterota > Epsilonproteobacteria > Campylobacterales > Sulfurospirillaceae > Sulfurospirillum > Sulfurospirillum sp. Next base: position 142,760 of record NZ_DAIRVK010000001.1, read on the forward strand.
TGCTCTCTCGTGGTTTTGTGGCAAGCCATTCACTGATGATCTCTTCAGTGACACCGGCGTAACTTTCTTTGGGAGGAACAGGATAAAGCTCGGCCGTATCAAAAAAATTAATACCTCTATCGTAAGCAGTATCCAGTATTTTAAATGATTCTGCTTTGGTACTCCAACTGCCAAAGCTCATTGTACCCATACAAATAGGGGTAACTCTTAATCCACTTTTACCGATGTAACGATATTCCATCTCTCTTACCTTCTTTGTTTTTGGAAGTATAACATTTTGGTGATGCTTTGATATAATTAAAATAAAAAGGTTTTAGATGACCCACACTCTGATTTCTCCTTTAGATATGCATTTACATTTACGTGACGAGGCAATGCTTAAAGTAGTTGCACCTTTGAGTGCATATAGTTTTGCGGGTGGTATCATCATGCCCAATGTCGTTCCTCCTCTTACGACCATAGAAGCAGTTATTGCCTATAAAGAGCGTATTATAAGTGCTCTTGGAAATAATGTTTTTGATCCGTTGATGACACTCTTTTTCCGCAGTGATTATACGCGAGAGTTTCTAGAAAAAGCAGCTTTGCATGTCAAAGCTCTTAAACTTTATCCATCAGGCATTACAACCAATTCAGAGGGCGGTGTTGCGAGTATGGATATTGAAACATTACGTCCTGTTTTGGAAACAATGAGTGATTTAGGGCTTGTTTTATGCGTGCATGGTGAAACCAATGGTTTTGTTATGGATCGCGAAAAAGAGTTTGGCTCTATCTATGAAAATTTGGCTTCAGCTTTTCCTCGCCTCAAAATTGTTATGGAACATATCACTACTAAAGAGAGTGTAGCTCTTTTAGAGAAGCATGAAAACCTTTATGCAACCGTTACATTACACCATTTACTTATAACATTAGACGATGTTGCAGGCGGCATGCTTCAACCTCATCTTTTTTGCAAACCAATTGCCAAGCGTTATGAAGATAAAGAAGCACTTTTACAAGTAAGCCTCAAAGCTCATCCTAAAGTAATGTTTGGAAGTGATTCTGCTCCACATCCTATTCATAAAAAAGAGTGTTGTGGGTGTGCTGCGGGTGTTTTTACTGCTCCTATTGCTTTACAAGCTTTGGTTGAGTTATTTGAAAAGCATAACGCATTAGCTTCGTTACAAGCATTTGTGAGTAACAATGCACAAACAATTTATAACTACAAAGCCCCTTATAAAGAGGTTATTTTAGAAAAAGAGCCCATGATGGTAACACACTGTTATGGTGATGTTGTCCCTATGTTTGCAAACGAAACATTGGCTTGGAGTATTAAACATGTCGTATAAAGTTCTTATCTTAGAAGACAATACTCTGTTACTTCAAACGCTAGAAGATTTTTTAAGTGGACATGGCTATGAATGTACTTTAGTCAAAAGTGGGAAGGATGCATTAAAGCAGTGTTATGAACATAAATTTGATCTCTACCTTTTAGATGTGAAAGTTCCTGATCTCAGTGGATTTGACTTTTTAAAAGAGCTTCGCGCTGCGGGAGATCATACCCCTGCTATTTTTGTGACATCGTTGAGCGATCAAGAGAGTCTTGCCAAAGGCTTCATGTTAGGTGGGGATGACTACATTAAAAAACCGTTTGATTTGGATGAAATGCTGTTGCGTATTAAAGCGATTTTAGCACGTTCTAAAGGTATTGTCGATGATTGGCTTGTCATCGATACGTCATATAAACTAAACCTTGCACGTAAACGATTGTTCTACAACCAACAAGAGCTTGACATCAATCTTAAAGATTTTGAATTACTTTATTTATTGGTAAAAGAGCGGGGACATGTGGTTACAAAAGAGATGATACACGAACGACTTTGGAGCAGTAGCGAAGAGATTAACGAAGGTTCTATTAGGGTTTATATCAACAATCTCAAAAAGATTTTTGGTAAAGAAGTCATTGTAAATATTCGAGGAATTGGATATCGCTTTGAGAAGTAGTGATAAAATCTTTTTTATTCGCTCTATTATTGCTTTTAGCCTAGCTGTTTGTTTGCTTGTAGTCTTTGGCATTTGGATGTGGGAGTGGGTAGAAGAGAAAATATGGGTTTTTGCCTCCTTGATAGCGCTTTCTTCTATTGTTGGGTATGTGATTGTCTCTTATACCCTTGCTTCATTGTTTAAAACCAATCACTTTTTAGATATTTTGCTCAAAGACACATTGCATGAACTTAATATTCCTCTCTCCGTCATTAATGCAAATCTTCAAATGCTTCAAGCAGATGAGAACGATGAGAAAAAATTTAAACGCTTAGGACGTATAGAGTTAGCCAGTAAAGATCTTTATGCACTTTACAAAGAGGTTGACTATTACATTAAAAAAGAGATTCAAGAAGATGTTCGTGAAAAATTTTACCTTGATGAGCTAATAGCCGGTGTTATTGAAAAACAAAAAGAGATGGCTGAGGGGATACCAATAACCTATGACGTTTTACATGAAGAGCTTTTTACTGATAAGCATGGTTTTGCAAAAGTCGTTTCTAATTTAGTGCATAATGCCCTTAAATACAACCAAAATCATAATGAAATTCGCATTTTTCAAGAAGCAGAGAATCTTGTCATCAAAGATCAAGGGGTTGGCATGAGCGAAGCGGAGCTTTTCCTTGTATTCAATCGTTACTATCAAGCGGATGCGACCAAGGAAGGGTATGGTATAGGGCTAAGCTTGGTAAAAGCCCATTGTGATGAATTTAAAATTTCTATGCGTATCAATTCTCAAAAAAATGTAGGTACCGAAGTTATCTTAGATATTTCACACCTCCTAAACAAAAAATGATATAATCAATGCAAAATCACCACTTGGACATAATGATGGAAAAAGAAGTTATTTCTCAAAGTGAGAAAGAAAATTTTTTAGTCACTTCTGCACTTTTTTTAAAAGAGTTTGAAACTGTATTTATAGACTATTTTACATATTTATGTGCAAACTATGATAAATCAATGAGCCAAGAAGAGTCAAGAGAGATTGCTTTTACAATTTACCATGGACTTTTTAAGCCTGATCTGAAGATCGTGGAGCTTAAAGAGGATATTTTTATACGTATACACCAAAATAGTGCAATGTTGGGTTTTCTCATTACTCGCAGTATGTTTTATCTTATTGATAACTATCTCTCTTTTGTACGTAACCATCATATTCCTTCTAACATTGAGTTTTTAATCAACTGCGTAAGTCAATTTATTACACTTATGGAAAATGAGACACCTAAAATATACAACGACGTTACAGTCGCTTTTGATGTCAGGTTTAGTGATGATGTTATGTTTTCTCCAATCAACAATATTCTCGAAGTGTTTCACCAGATGAAAGAAGCAAATCAATCCATTGTCTTTCTCAATCTCTACAAAGGTGTGCCTATCAGTTCTGAAGCAAGTATTGCAAAAATTGAGGGTGAAAACGTGACATTTTACATTGATAAATTACAAGAAATTGCTATGAAACTAGACGGTAAAGCCTTTATTGTGAAAAACAATTACTTCAATAAACACCTTAAAGCAGATATTGTTGATTGTAATTTCCAAACCAATACCGTTGTTCTTACCAATTTCATTTATTTGCTCAATATGCCAGCACTTCAAAGAGAGTTTATTCGGGTTCATCCCGATATTGTGGCAAAGGTATTTTTGCATCAATCTGGCAATATTCAGACAAGTGGAAGATTATTTGATATATCTTTGCATGGTTTAGGTGTGGTGAGTAGTGAAAATAATGGAATTTTTGTCGGAGCAAGAATTCTAGTAGAATTTGAGCTTAACAGTGCTTCAATAGCCACGCAAGGTGATCGAAAAATTGAGGTACAGGCTGAAGTTATGAATGTGATTGAGTATAAAGATTCTTATCGCTATTGTATGCGTATGTTCCCTGATCAAGAGATGAGTGGAAAAATATTTCAGTATATTGTGAAGCGAGAAGATGAAATTTTAGAAGAGCTGAATAACGAATTGAGTGAATATGTACTGTAATGGTATGTAAGCTTTGGCTTACATACCACCTTGTTTTTTCATTTTCATTTCGATTTTATGTCCGAGTAATGAGAGTAAAAAAGTAATGCAAAAATAGACAGCTGCAATAATAAGCCATGTTTCAAAAGGTGAAAAGGTATTGGCAACGATCTCACGACCTACTTTAGTTAGATCGGTAATAGAAATAACAGATACCAACGAAGAGTCTTTCACCAGTGCAATCATCTCTCCCACAAGCGTTGGAAGCGCACGTTTAAGTGCTTGAGGCATAATGATATAGATCATTGTTTGGGAGTAATTCATACCCAGTGACTTTGCTGCTTCGTACTGCCCTTTGTCAATGGATTGAATTGCCCCACGTAAGACTTCTGCAATATAAGCTCCAAAGAAAAGTCCTAATGAAATAGCACCTGCGAGAAATCGTTCAAGCTCAAATATCGTAGCAATAATAAAATAGAAAATAAAAATTTGAACCAGTAAAGGCGTTCCTCTAATAATTGCAATATAAACGGTTGCGATATCTTTTAAGAACTGATAATTAGAAATTCGCATAAACGCGAGCAATGAGCCGATAGAAAAGGCTAAGATCGCTGCAAGTCCAGAAACTTCAAGTGTAACGATTAAGCCCTCTAGTAAGGGACCAATTTGCATCGATGCTTTTTTAGCAACGGTATCATTTTCATAGACACTATCACCATTGTTAACTACAAGAGAATAACTTTTATCAATTTCGATTTCTTTACTATCTTCTTGTCCTTGGATAACAAGTGCAGATCCTCGTACTTGAATAGTACCATCAATCGGAGCAGTTATAGACTCAATTTTTTCATACGCGAAGTATTTTGGTACACTGGTCCACTTCCAAATGTAGTTCATATTGGATGCAGCCATGAAGAGTAAATACCCTAGTGCAACATAAAAAGCAACGGCCACTAAGTGACCGAATGCTTTATTGTGTAAAAGATGTTGTTTTCCTTTTGCCACTGCTTACATTACCTTTTTTTGCCAAGAAGCATCAGTGAACCATCTGTCATAGATTTTTTTGTACGTACCATCATTTTTAGATTGGTTCAAGAAGTTGTTAAGCCAGTTAAGAAAATCTGGGTCACCTTTACGAACGGCAAAACCAAGAGGCTCATAAGTCAATTCATCACTTAAGTGAGTAAGCTTATCTGCGCCTTTTTCAGCAAAGAAGATTGCATTAAATGGTTTATCATAAACCATTGCATCTGCATTACCATTAAGAACTTCTTGTGCAGCATCAGCTTCTGTTTCAAAGGTTCTGATTTTAGCTTTTTTAAACATTTTACGTGTTGCGATTTCACCAGTTACACCAATTTTAGTAACGATAGTGTACTCTGGTTTATCTAAGTCACTCCATTTTTTACCTGCATGTTTTTTGTTAGCAAGAAGAGTTTGTCCAACACTGATGTAAGGATTGGCAAAATTAATTTTGAGGTTTCTCTCTTGGGTAATGGTCATACCAGAGATAATAATGTCGTATTTACCGGTAATAAGTCCTGCAATAATGCCATCCCAAGCAGTTGGAACCAGTTGAAGTTTAACACCCATAGCTTTTGCCATTTCGTTAGCAATATCAACATCAAAGCCGATGATGTTACCTTGTTTATCTTTCATTTCAAAAGGCATATAACCTGGCTCTAGTCCAACGGTTAGAACACCTTTTTGAACGATACTGTTGAGGGTTGATTTTTGCCATAGGTTGATATCATCAGCCATAGCGTTAATGCCAAGCATTAAAAGTAATGCTACTAAAAGTTTCTTCATTGCTACTCTCCTTAAGGGTTTAGTTTTTAGTGTGTTAATATCTCTTGTAAAAATTTCTGAGCACGTTCTGTTTTTGGGTTAGCAAAGAAAGCTTCGGGTGTGGCTTCTTCAATAATGACGCCCTCATCCATAAAAACAATACGATCACAAACTTCTTTGGCAAAGCCCATTTCATGGGTTACGCAAACAATGGTAAAATTCTCATGTGCCAGTTCACGCATAACATCCAAAACACCGCCAATCATCTCAGGATCAAGGGCAGACGTTGGTTCATCAAATAAAATAATTTTTGGTTTCATAGCGAGTGTTCTTGCTATGGCAACACGTTGTTTTTGACCGCCACTAAGCTCATTAGGGTAGCCTTCAGCTTTATGCACGAGTCCTACACGCTCTAATAGTTTTAAGGCTGCTTCATTGGCATCATGTTTACTAATGCCTTTAACTTTGCGTTGAGCGATTGTGATATTTTCCAAAATAGTCAAATGGGGGAAAAGATTGAAGTGTTGAAAAACCATTCCTGTCTCAGCGCGGAGTTGGTTAATATTGGTTTTTTTAGTGTATAGATCAAACCCATCAATAACAATTTCGCCAGTGTCGATCTCTTCGAGTTTGTTGATACAGCGAATAAGCGTTGATTTGCCACTACCACTAGGTCCACAAATAACAACAATTTCGCCTTCCGTAACGGAAAAATTTATATTTTTAAGAACATGAAAATCGCCATAATATTTATTAACATTTTCCATGTGAACGATAGCTTGACTCATTCAAACCTTTCTTTGCTTTATATCGCGTAAACCATAATTGTAGCAGTAGAATATAAAAGTAAGATAAAGGGGTTGGTACAAATATCACAGGTAAAAAGCTCTCCTTATTTGGACATTTTTTTAGCTAGGTGCTCTGTATTTTACTATTTCATTGTGATACAATGCCCTTTCTATCAAAGTAATGAGGTATGGAGTGATGCGTAATAAACTAAGAGAATTAGGTGCAGATTTTTTACTGCTAATGGTTGCTGTTGCATGGGGAAGTACATTTTTTATGGTACAAGCTGCTGTAAATGAAACCCCCGTTTATACCTTCTTATTCTGGCGATTTTTTCTCGCAGGTGTTTTGATGGTATTAATTTCCTTAAAACAGCTTCGTTATCTTAATCTTGCGGTTTTAAAAGCAGGTGCTCTTTTGGGGCTTTTTATGTTTCTAGGGTATGCGTTTCAAACATTCGCTCTTACGTATACGTATTCTTCCACCGTAGGCTTCATTACAGGACTTAGTGTTATCGTCGTTCCCTTTGTGACCTATCTTATTTTCAAACAAAAAGCTTCGATGTTTTCAACACTCGGCGCTATTGTTGCTTCTGTAGGACTCTATTTTTTAACGCTCAATACTGAATTAGGCTTCTCTTTAGGTGAGTTTTATGCTTTTATCTGTGCGATGATGTTTGCATTACACATTGTATTTACAGGATACCTCTCTCGTAAACACAATGTTTATCTTTTGGTAAGTATTCAATTTTTAATGGTCGGTATTTGTTCTTTGATGGGTGGATTTGTAATGGAAGGCTCCATAATCCCTCCTCGAACGGACATGCTTTTTATAAATGCCATTGCCATTACGGTTATTTTTGCCACTATTTTTGCTTTTTGGGTCCAAACAGCAATGCAGCGCTTTACGACTGCTGCTAAAACCGCGATCATCTTTACGATGGAGCCAGTCAGTGCAGGTATTTTTGGTTACTTTTTTGCGAATGAACTCTTAACATTTTCACAAATATGTGGAGCAGTGATGATCTTAGGTGGTATGCTTATCGCAGAACTAGGTTCATACTTTATGGAGCAATACCGCAGAAGAAAAAATGCTGTTTAGTGTTTAACGTAATGATTCAAAAAATCTACTATGCTAGCTGAAGAAAAAAGGTTGTCGTGACCACTAAATAATGGAAGAATACTTACCGTTGCAACTTAGTCGTGACTTAATAATTTTTTAGATACCATTCAGCATCAATGAACGAGGAAAACGATGAGTGAGCAGATCAAAACACTATTTGAAGAACATGGCATCAAGTTTACAACGGCACGCTCCTCTATTTTAGGGGTGCTCAAAAAGGCACATCATCCCATGAATTATGAACAGATCAAAGAGCAGATGAATATAGGGATGGATAAAGCAACCTTTTACCGCAACATTGCTAAGTTCGAAGAATCAGGAATGGTGCATAAATTTGAAGCTGATGATCGTAAGTGGTATTTTGAACTTTCGAGTACGACACATGCTCATTTTATCTGTGAGCAGTGCCATCAAATTACGTGTATGGATGTTGATTTGGGCAAAGTGGAAGGTGAAGTCAAAAGCATTGTTCTTAAAGGAACATGCAAGGAGTGTCATTCATGAAAACACTTTTACAAATAAGCTTTTTGCTAGCCTTTCTTTTGAGCGGATGTGCGGTCAAAAAAGATGTCACCAGTTCTGAAACGTATGTGATTACGATTAAAAACAAGCAGATAGCACTCTCTGATACAGGGTTTATCAACCAAGGGAATGACTATACCAATGTGCAAATTTTTTCCGCGGGTAGTGTTTTATTTAATCTCGAAATTATGGGAAGCAACATTTGTTTGGATGGAAGATGTTTGGATAAACTCAGCTTCAATCAGCAGTTTCTACAAGACGAACATTATGCGGAGTTGATGCAAGAAATTATTGCGAAACAGCCTATTTATGGTGGGAAAAATCTTCAAAAAAATAGTAATGGCTTTGAACAAGAGTTAGAGCTTTCAAATAGCCATCTTATCTATAAAGTTGAAGGTGCGAATCTTACATTTAGAGATACGAAAAATAGTATCTTAATGCGACTAAAACCATTACAATAAAGGAAAATTAATGAAATTTGTTGGAGCACATGTTAGTGCGAGTGGTGGCGTTTTTAATGCTCCGATTAATGCCACAAAAATTGGTGCAAAAGCCTTTGCTCTTTTTACGAAAAATCAACGTCAATGGGAAGGCAAGTCACTTACACAAGAAGAGATTGAGCGTTTTAAAGCTGAATTGGAAAAAGCAGAAATTTTACCCAAACATGTCTTACCTCATGATAGCTATCTCATCAACCTTGGTCATCCTGAGCTTGAAGCACGTGAAAAATCGTTGAATGCCTTTTTAGATGAAGTTAAGCGTTGTGAAGCATTAGGATTAGATAAGCTCAATTTTCATCCCGGAAGCCATCTTAAACAGATTAGCGAGGAAGCCTGTTTGGAGTTTATTAGTGCTTCTATGAATGAAGTATTGCGTCAAACAAGCAGTGTTACTCTTGTGGTAGAAAATACAGCAGGGCAAGGAAGCAATCTTGGTTACAAAATGGAACATTTAGGATACCTGATGGAGCACTCCATTGATAAAGAGCGTGTCGGTGTTTGCATAGACACCTGCCACTTGTTTACCTCAGGTTACGATATTAGAAGTGAAGAAGCCTATAGGCAAACGATGGAAAAATTTGCTACAATCGTCGGATTTAAGTATCTCAAAGGTATGCATCTTAATGATTCTAAGCCTGATTTGGGCAAACGCGTCGATAGACATGACTCTATTGGCAAGGGAAAAATTGGAATAGAATCATTCAAATTTATTATGAATGATGAACGTATGAATGACATCCCTTTAGTGCTTGAAACAATCGATGATTCTATATGGGCAGAAGAAATTGCACTGCTTTATAGTCTTGTCAAATAAATCCATGTAAGGAATATGAATGAAACAAATTGTAAAAGTAGCCACGTTACTCAGTCTGAGTGCGGCAACACTTTTAGCTTCAGGATACCGTATCCCTGAGCAATCTTTAAACTCCGTAGCACTGAGTGCCGCTTATGTTGCAGGGGCCAATGGCGCAGATGCCAGTTATTACAATCCTGCAAATATGTCTTTTATGGAAAATGGCGCTTTTACTGAAGTGGCAATGACATATATTAATTTGCCTAAAGTGAATTATACTGCTAATGGGACTCCTCCTACTGGAAATGCTAATGGAGATTCTAAAGAAGAACAATTTCTAATGCCAAACTTGCATTATGTTTCCCCTAAAATGGGTGATTGGCGTTATGGTCTCTCCATCACAGCACCTGCTGGCCTTTCAAAACGTTGGGATGAGTCTTATCCTAAGAGAACTTCAGAAGAATTTACATTAAAGGTTATCGAAGTTAATCCAACAGTGAGTTATTTAGTCTCTGATCAATTGTCTATCGGCTTTGGCTTAAGAGGTGTGTATACTGATGGAGTAGTCAAAAGTAATTATCCTGCTGTAACAACCTCTAGAGATTTAACTGGTGATTCTATTGACTTTGGATATAACTTGGCACTCAGCTATAAGCCTATTAAAGATTGGACGTTAGCTGCAACCTATCGCTCTAAAGTTGATTTAACCGTTGAAGGTGAAGCAACGCTTACTGGCTTTGGTGGTTCTTCTTATCCTGGAAGGGGAGCTAGTGTAACTATTCCACTGCCTGCTTCATTGGTATTAGCTACTGCATATACTATGGATAAAACAACAGTTGAATTTGTGTATGAGCGTACATATTGGTCTTCGTATAAGAATTTAGATTTTAATTACGATTATACGTTAACAGGATCATTAGCAACATTTGATAATCCCGTTCCTAAAAATTGGAAAGATGTTAATGCCTACCGTATTGGTATAAGTCATCAGTGGAGTGATACTTTAAAATTAATGGCAGGTTTTGCGATTGATAAATCACCAGTGCCTTCTAGCACACTTGGTTTTGAACTTCCAGATTCCGATGCAAAACTTTACTCGGTAGGGTTTGAGTATAAACTCTCACAAAATCTTAAAATAGGTCTGGCTTATTTGTATGATGTAAAAGAAGATAGAACGGTAAGTAATGGAACAGCAAACGGTACATTCACAGATTCTGCAGCCCATCTTTTGACGGCATCATTTAAATACAAGTTCTAAAAATGTTAAGTTATCCGTATCAGAATTTTTACGAGGTCATGGAAGCAAATGCTAAAAATGCCCCTAAAAAGACAGCTATTTTTATCGACGATCGTAAAGTTACGTATTTAAAGCTCAAGCAAAACATCGATACCTTTGCACGTTTTTTAGAATTTAGCGGTATTAGAAGCGGAGATCGAGTTGCCATGATTGTTGGCAACTCGGAAGAGTTTGTTGTCTCTTTATTTGCCATTACGAAAATTGGGGCGATTGCAGTTCCTCTTAATACTTTTTTGAAAAAAGAAGAATTTGAGTATATTTTAAATGATTGTGATGCGCGTATGCTGATTTCATCGGCTTCGTTTGCCAATGAGACCAAAAATTTACTCGATACTACTAAGATTGAGAAAATTGTTTGGACAGACAAGTACCAACATCTTGATGAGCGTAACTACAGTTTTACGGAAATTGATGCCAATCTTGAAATACAGGAACGTCTAGCCAAGCGTCCATTGTTAGACGATCTTGCGTGTATTGTTTATACTTCTGGTACAACAGGTAAGCCAAAAGGTGCGATGCTTAGTTACCGTAACTTTTTTTCCAATGCAATTGCAGGGTCTATTTCATTTCAAATCACTGAAAAAGATCGTTTTATTGTCTTTTTACCAATGTTTCACTCTTTTACACTTTCCATTATGGTACTTCTTCCGATGTTTACGTGTTCGAGTATTGTTATTGTCCGTTCAGTTTTTCCTTTTGCGAATGTTCTTAAACAGACACTGCTGAAACAAGTCACTATCTTTTTAGGCGTACCAACGCTTTACAATGCCCTATTAAAGGCAAAAATTCCATGGTATTTTATGTGGTTTAATAAAGTGCGTATTTTTATCTCTGGTAGTGCGCCACTTAGTGAACAAGCATTGCATGATTTTAATGCCAAATTTACAAAAGCGACACTTTTAGAAGGTTATGGTTTGAGCGAATGCTCACCTGCTGTTTCAGTCAATCGTCTTGATCGTCAAAAAGCACTTTCGGTTGGCTTACCACTTCCTAGTTATGAAGTAAAAATTGTTAATGAAGAGATGATGGAAGTCAAAGTGGGTGAAGTGGGCGAAATTATGGTTAAAGGAGATTGCGTTATGCAAGGCTATCTTAACCAATCAGATTCAACCGATGAGACGATTATTAATGGTTGGCTTTTAACGGGTGATTTGGGTAAAAAAGATGAAGATGGATTTATTTACATTGTTGATCGTAAAAAAGATTTGATTATTTCTAAAGGAATCAATATCTATCCAAGGGAAATTGAAGAGGTCATTTATAAATATGATGGAGTGGATTCTGTGGCTGTTATTGGGCTTAGAGATGAAACAAAAGATGAAGATGTACTGGCATTTATACAACCCAAAGAAGGTATAGAGCTTCAAGAAATGGAATTACGTCATTATCTTAAAAAACATTTAGCAAATTTCAAATTACCAAAGCATATTTATTTTGTGGAAGAGCTTCCAAAAAATGCGACGGGCAAAGTTTTAAAGCGTGTATTAAAGGAAAAAGTGCAAGCAGGTGGATTTTTACGTAAAAGATAGAGATTAACTTTTTAACCAAAGGGTTCTTTTATCATCAACTTGTCATTATAAGATACACTATATTTTTTTCACTTGGATTAAAAGGTTTCGTATTGCAGTATTTGGTAGATTTTTTAGAGAGTAAAACGGTTCAAACATCACAGATTTATGAGCATCTTAAATGTTCTATTGATGAAGCAAAATTTTTGCAAATGATGACCAAAGAGTATGTTCTTGGTAGTGTTGACATGGGTGTTGCGGATGGCTTGATCAAGCTTTTTGGCGATAAAAAATACGCTCATTTACAACAACTTCCTTTAGTGAAAGATTTGATTGAACAAGGGTGGATTGTTCAGAACAGTTTTCTCAGTTCCAAAGTGATGGATGTCTCAAATTTAGAACTTTTAAACAGTACAGTAACACTAAGTTCTGCTTTTTTAAAACTACTAGAGGAAGGAACCCTTGAAGTAGTGTTACCAGATGTTACGCCTTACGAGGATCATCTTGAATATTTGAAAGATCAATTTTTTCGCATTGAACTTTACCAAAAACTAAGCCAAACAAAACACAATGCTACCGAAAATTCACCTAGTATTGGGCGTCTTAAAAATAAACTCGAACTTTTAGAAAGCCGTATTGTTGAGCGTATAAAAGTAACACAAAATGAGATTGTTGTTGAGAATATTTTCAAAGAGAATGAGTTAAATCCAAAAGAACAACTGATTTTCTTAGCACTTCTCAAAGAGGAGTATGCAGGAGAGTTTGAAAGTCTTCGTGATATGAATACATTGATTAGTCTTATTAGTGTTGATGATTATGAAAAGATCAAAAACCGTTCTTTACTCGAAGAGGGCTCAAAGCTCATTGAAAATCTCATTATCGATTACGATGAGATGCTGAGCACCTTTGGAGGTGTTACTCGAAGCTTTTTTATCTCAGAAGAGATTTTACAAAAGATTATGCATCCCAATAAAGAGAAAAAAACGAAAAAGATTAAGCTTGATATGCTGATTGGTGAACAAGAGCTTTTTGAACTCATTGATCCTAAAACGAATTTGGATGATGTCATTTTACATCCAAAAACCAAAGAAGTACTTGATAATTTACTCAAACAGATCGATAAAAATGTGGTGAAATTATTACGGGAGTGGGGGATAAAAGAGCGCCGAAGTGGTATTGACGCGAAGATTATTCTCTATGGTCCTCCAGGCACGGGAAAAACAATGACAGCTCTTTCATTGGCAAAGTCGATGAAAAAGCGCGTGCTCAGTTTTGATTGTTCTAAAATTCTCTCCAAGTATGTGGGGGAGAGTGAAAAAAATGTGCGTAATATTTTTGATACCTATAAAGAGCTTTGCAAAAAGACCAAAAGTGAGCCTTTATTGCTTCTCAATGAAGCCGATCAGTTCTTAAGCGCACGTTCAACCGATAGCGGTGCAAGTGCCGATAAAATGCACAATCAGATGCAAAATATTTTTTTAGAACAGATTGAGCGTTTTGATGGACTACTTATTGCAACAACAAACCTTTTGGAGACGATAGATCCTGCTTTCTCCCGTCGTTTTGATTATAAAATTGCATTTGAAAAGCCTGATTTGAAACAACGCATAGAACTTTGGAAAAAGTTATTACCTGAAAATGCTCAGTATGAGGAAGGCTTGGATGTAGAAAGATTAGCTTCCTACCCTCTTACGGGTGGGCAGATAAAAGTGGTACTTAAAAATACAGCTTTAAAAGTGGCTACCAAATCAAAACCACTTTTTACGTTTGAAGATTTCAAGCTTTCAATTGATCGTGAAACCAAAGGAGCTTTTGGCGATGCCAAATCTGTTGGCTTTATGAATTAAAGACTTTGACAAGTCTTTCTGAGCGTTTAGTTTGAAACGCTCAGATGGATTTGTTGTTGTATAAAAAATGAAGGAATAATGATGACCTCTTTGTCGCATATGGATTTCGCCCATCCTTATTTTGGAGCTTTTTTCCTCCTCGTATTTGGGGCAGTTGTCTTTTATGGTATTACTGTATTGGCGCGTGTTGTTAGCCGAAGTATGTCACGTTTGGATACCGAAAAACTTAAGCTTACCATTTATGAGTGCGGGCCTGAAGTGACCAAACAGCCTAATAAAATTTCGGCACACTTTTACCTTTTTGCAGTTTTATTTATTTTATTTGATGTGGAGATTATCTTCATGTTTCCATGGGCAGTGGATTTTAAAGTTTTAGGCATGTTTGGTTTTGTTGAGATGATTTTATTTGTCATCATTTTAACCATTGGTTTTGTATATGCATGGAAAAAAGGAGCGCTCGAATGGCACAGCATAAGATAAATTATCTTCAAGAAGCGGGTCTTCCTGTGGCACTTACCACAGTCGATAAATTGGTTCAATGGGGTAGAAGTAACTCGCTTTGGCCACTCACCTATGGACTTGCCTGTTGTGCGATTGAGATGATGGCAACGGGGGCTAGTCGTTATGACTTTGACCGTTTTGGAACCATTTTTAGAGCGAGTCCTAGACAAGCCGATGTCATCGTCATTGCAGGAACACTCACTAAAAAACATGCTCCGTTTATGCGTCGTTTGTACGATCAAATGCCTGATCCAAAATGGGTGATTAGCATGGGAAGTTGTGCCAATACGGGTGGTATGTTTAACACCTATGCCACCGTTCAAGGCGCTGATCGCATCGTGCCTGTGGATATTTATTTACCAGGGTGCGCGCCTCGTCCTGAAACACTTCAATACGCACTTATGCTTCTTCAAAAGAAAATCCGCACAGAGAAAGCATCACGCAGACTTGCACCTAAAAGGTTGGTATGATGAGAAGTTACAGCGATAAACAAAACGTTCAAAAAAAGCCTTATTACAGTGATCGTTATTTTGTAGTGCCTCAAATTCCTAAAGAAGCAGTAGAAAGCGATGAAGTTTTTACAAGTGATTTGAGCGTTTTAAAAGCAAAGTTTGAGATTAAAGAGGCGTATATTCAAAAAGGGCAATTGGTTGTTTACATTGACCCAAAAGACAATGTGAGTGTCTTACAAACCCTTAGAGATGAACTCTCTTATAACTTTTTAAGCGAGCACAGCGCGATTGATTGGCTAGCTAAAAGCGGTGAATTTGAAATTTTTTACCAAATGCTTTCAACCTCTAAACGTAAACGTCTTCGTGTGAAATGTTTTATTAAAGAAAAAGAGGTGCTTAAAAGCGTCATTAACGTTTATAAAAGTGCTGATTGGGCAGAGCGTGAGATGTACGATATGTTTGGTGTCATCATCAGTGGACATCCGTATATGAAACGTCTTTTAATGCCTGATGATTGGTATGATCATCCGCTTCGTAAAACCTATCCGTTGCACGGTGATGAAGTGGCGCAATGGTATGAGATTGATAAAATTTTTGGCAAAGAGTACCGCGACATCATAGGACCTGAAGAGCGAGATAGTGCGCGCGTAGATGTAAACGATACGTATCGTTTTGCACATATTAACCATGAAGTTCCTTTTGGTGCCGAGCCAAGCAGTGAAAAAACGATCACCGACTACCAAGAAGAAGGTGGGGTGTTCATCGTGAAAAAGCTCAAAAAAGAAGATGCTAAAATAGTGAAAGAGAGATATTAATCATGCAAAAAGTCAACCGATTAAAACCTTTTTTTGAGAATATTGCTTTTGAGCGTGAAGATAACCACATGATCGTTAACTTTGGACCTCAACACCCTAGCGCGCATGGTCAGCTTCGTTTGATTTTAGAACTTGATGGTGAGAAAGTTTCTAAAGCAACCCCTGATATTGGCTATTTGCATCGTGGTATGGAGAAAATGGCGGAGAATATGATCTACAATGAGTTCTTGCCAACCACCGATAGAATGGATTACATCGCTGCGAGTTCAAACAATTACGGTTTTGCTTTAGCGGTAGAAACACTCATCGGTCTTGAAGTTCCACGTCGTGCGAAAGTCATTCGTATGATGCTTTTAGAACTTAGCCGCATCTCTTCACATCTTTTCTGGCTTGCAACGCATGCGCTGGATGTGGGCGCGATGACTATTTTTCTATACGCATTTAGAGAAAGAGAATACACGCTTGATTTGATTGAAGATTATTGTGGAGCACGTTTGACGCACTCTTCGGTGAGAATCGGTGGTGTTCCACTTGATTTGCCAAAAGGCTGGACAGAAGGACTCAATAAATTTATCAATCATCTACCGATTGACATTGCAGATTACGAGGGTTTGTTGGATCAAAACCGTATCTGGAAAATGCGTTTGGAAGACGTGGGCGTGGTAAGTCCTGAGCAAGCACAAAGTTGGGGCTGTAGTGGTCCGATGCTACGAGGTAGTGGCATCGCATGGGATATTCGTAAAGAAGAGCCGTATGAACTCTACGACGAAGTGGAATTTGATGTGCCTGTGAGTACGACGTGCGATAGTTATGGAAGGTACAAACTGCATATGGAAGAGATGCGTCAAAGTGTTCGCATTCTTAAGCAACTCATTCCGATGTATGAGCAAACATCACCTGAAATTATGGCACACGCACCTCAGTACATCTCCGCGCCCAAAGAGCAGATCATGACGCAAAACTACTCGTTGATGCAACATTTTGTACTGGTAACACAAGGCATGAGACCACCTGTGGGTGAAGTGTATGTGGCGACTGAATCGCCTAAGGGTGAACTTGGTTTTTATATCAATTCACAAGGTGATCCGTATCCGTACCGCTTGAAGCTTCGCGCGCCAAGTTTCTTTCACACCGCTTTCTTGCAAGAGCTGTTAGTGGGTGAATATCTCGCTGACGTTGTTGCGATCATTGGTAACGCAAACATCGTATTCGGTGAAATTGACAGATAGGAGAGGCAATGCAACGTTATGACTTACGCCATTTAGGTGATGATTTTTACGGACGTATGCTAGAGATTATTGATGAGACAACTTTGGGTGAAGTTTCCATCTTTATGTTTGAGATTGGTGATTTTTCTCCTGTTCAAAAAAGTGCCGATGTGATTAAAGAAGCGGGTTGGACACTGATGAATTCGTTGAAATTCAATGAAGCAGACTGGACGATTGTCGTAAAAAAAGTGAAAAGTGAAGTACAGTAATGGTAAAAAAGCAATTTATAGAAGCCTTAAATCAATCTACTAAAGAGCAATTTGCTTTTACCTGTAAAGGATTTGATCTTATTATTTGTGTAGGAACACTTCCTTCACGCCATGACACAACCCTTTTAAAGAGATTGAGTGAGAGCGAAGCTCAATTAGTTTATCTTTTTACAATGGAAGATCAAGCATTGATTCCAAAAAGTTCTTTTTTTAGCCGTTATGAAGTAGGTTCAGAAGAGGGTATTTTCGCGCTTCTTTCAAAAAGTTTTCTGAAAGGTGTGAAGCTTCCAGAGTCTATCCAAAGCTATTTTGAAGAGCTTGATGAAGGGTATATCAGTGCAGAGAGCAATCTTGGTGAAGAAGAGATTGAAGAGATTGAATCGCTGTATCAAGAGGCAAAAAATGTATTGCTAGTTTTAGGTGATGATGTAATACGTCATCCAAAAGCGTCCAATATAGCGCATCTTGCAGGACTTATAGCGCGTTATGGCAAAGCTAAATTGTTTGTTGTTGGTGCAATATCTGAAGAGATTATAGAAGCAAACACTAAAAGTGTTTTAGAAGAGATTGCAGATCTTAAAAGTTTTGATGGTGTTGTGGTTTATCAATGTCCTGTAATAAACAAAGAGGAAGAGAATTCCTTAATAGGCTCAGCTCAATTTCAAATGGCAGCCAAAGTTCAAAGTGGTGACAAAATCAATGTCACTATCAACCAAGAGGTCTATCCTCGTACCTTTGTACGCGATGATAGTTTAAAAGGTGTGATCGCTTTAATGCCCTGTGCAAAAGCGGATTCTAGCTATCCCTACCATGTAGTAAAAATAGTGAAGGCAGAAGTGCAATGAGCGATGTTTTAATAACCATAGATGGAAAACAGTGTAAAGCGACAGAGGGCGAATACGTTTTAGGCGTTGCGCGCAGAAACGATATTTTTATCCCAGCACTCTGTTATGTGACGAATTGCTCGCCCACGTTAGCGTGTCGTTTGTGTTTGGTGGATATTGATGGCAAACGTGCTTACAGCTGTAACGCGCGTGCTAAAGAAGGTATGAGTGTTATCACTAAAACGGAAGAGATCGAAAAAGAGCGTAGAGCGATTATGGAGATCTATGACATTAACCATCCGTTAGAGTGTGGTGTATGTGATCAGAGTGGCGAGTGTGAATTGCAAAACTACACCCTACACATGGGCGTAGATAGCCAACATCACTGCATTGCAGATACGCATCGTCCGACCAAAAATTGGGGCAAAATCCATTACGACTCTTCTTTATGTATCGTTTGTGAGCGCTGTGTCACTGTTTGTAAAGATATGATCGGCGAATCAGCACTCAAAACCGTTCCTCGTGGTGGTGCTGAACTGGATAAATCGTGGAAAGATAAAACCGAAAAAGACGCGTATGCCATGTGGAATAAGCTTCAAAAGTCTATAATTGGTATTGCCAGCGGTGCTGAAACACTTGACTGTACTCAGTGTGGAGAATGTACTGCAGTTTGCCCTGTTGGAGCACTTGTTGGAACAGACTTTCAATACACCTCTAATGCATGGGAGCTTAAAAAAATCCCAGCATCTAACCCACATAGTTCAGACTGCTCACTTCTTTTTTATGATGTTAAACATACGAGTATGAACAATACTGAACCTAAAATTTACCGTGTGAGTAGCGAACATAATTATGCTCCTTTGCATACTGCTGCACGTTATGGGTTTGACTTCCAAAATGAAGTTGCAGGTAAAGATGAAATTGCTTTTAATAAAGCTGTTGAACTTTTGAAATCTAAAGTCGATACCATCGTATTTGATAGTTATATTACGAATGAGGAAGCACTCATTCTTCAAAAACTCAAAGAGAAGTTGGGTTATAAACTTGTAAATGTTGATGCTAAAGCGTATCAAGATTTCCTCAAAAATTTTGCAAGTATAGCAGGAAAAAGCCTATACAGTGGCGATTTAGAGAGCATTCGCTCTTCCAATTTTGTGGTCAGTTTTGGTACAGCGATTAAAACCGATAGCCCAAATGCAGGCTACGCGATGAACAATGCAATTGGTATGAACAAGGGTGCGGGACTTTATTTTCATCCTGTGGCTGATCCTATTGTTTCAGCTTACTCTAAAAATTTACTCAGTGTTACCCATAAAATTGGTGCAGAAGAAGCCATCGCTTATCTTCTTCTCGATCTTTTTGGTGACAAAGAGGCAATGCCTAAAAGCGTTGTAGAATACTTAGCATCTTTTCACACCATAGAGAAGAAAACCATCCAAGAGAGTGTTAAAGAAGAAGTCAAAGAGATGGTAAAAGACGAAGAGAGCGGTGAAGAAAAAGAGGTTGTTAAGACTATCGAGAAGATGATGGTTAAAGAGATCGAAATCGATACCAATGCTCTTCTTGAACTTATCGGTGCAGAGGCAGATTTGGTTGAGAAAATCACCAAACTTTTAGATAAAAAAGATAGCTTTAGTCTCATTGTGGGTGAAGATCTCTATACGCATCCAAGAGCAGAGAATATCGCGAAACTTTTAGGCTTCATTGAGCGTTTTACAGCATTTAGTTTGGTCATCAATCCATCTCGTACCAATACACTGGGTGTTTCACTCATTTGTGATTTGGATGAGAAAAAAGGAAGCTTTAGTTTAGGCTATAACGTCAAAGGTGACTTTACGTTAAGTGCTCTTGGTAAAGGTGATTTGGCGATGCCAGCCCTTAACCAACAAGAGGGAACATTTACTTCCATGAACAAGCGTGTTGTGCCTACCAATGCAGCACTTCATTTTAAAGGTTATTGCCTTAATGACCTTGCTAATGCCCTTGGACTTGAAGCGGAGTGGACGATTGATTATACGCCGTATCTGCCGAGTGAAAAAGGTTTTAAAGCAGAGAAATTTGATAATTTGCCAAACCGTTATGAAAACGATGGTACTGAAAATAGAGGCTATGCTCTTGCGTCTGCAAACATTCCATGCCATAATGAGGTTGAACCTATTGCGAGTTTCGCAGCAAAAGAGGGCGATGTAGTTTATAGAGCCAATCCTGTACATCAATTTAGTGCCTTTACCAACAAAGCGCATCAGCTTAATGAAGCAGGGGCACTTTATGTTTCATCTGCTTTCTTAGAGGCTAAAAATCTTCAAGATGGCGCCGTGGTTACGGTAGAAAATGAAGCAGGTGAAAAACTTGTGATTGCACTCAAAGAAGAGAAAATGATTGATGGACTGATCGCTTATCTTCCAACGTTTGATACTAAAATCGACACTACGCCATTCTTTAAAGAGGGATATCGATTTGCTCACGTAGTGATTAAAGGAGTTTCGCATGTTTGAAACCGCTGTCATTATTGAAACCGTTGTTAAAGCGGTAGTGGTTGTAGCTGTTATCGCAGGTATGGCAGGGTTTGCAACATTTATAGAACGCAAAGTATTGGCTTTTATGCAACGCCGTCTTGGACCTATGAATGTAGGTCCTTATGGTTTGTTACAACTTGCAGCTGATGGTATTAAACTTTTCACAAAAGAGGATATCGTCCCTCAAAATGCTGTTAAGCCGATCTTTATGATCGCACCTGTGATTGCTGCGGTAACCGCGTTTGTGGCAATGGCTGCGGTGCCTTATTTCCCAGAGTTTACGTTGTTTGGTTATGTGATTCATCCGATTATTTCAGACATCAATGTAGCGCTTTTGTATGTTATGGGTGTAGCATCGGTTGGCATTTATGGACCATTGCTCGCTGGTATGAGCAGTTCCAACAAATGGTCACTTTTAGGCGCAGCACGTGCGGTTGTGCAGATGCTCTCATTTGAAGTGGTCAGTGGGTTGTCAGTCCTTGCCCCTATTATGATGATAGGTTCACTTTCACTGATTGATATTAACGACTATCAAAATGGTGGGGTATTTAACTGGCTTGTTTGGAAACAACCTTTAGCCTTTATTTTATTTGCCATGGCAGGTTTTATGGAAACGAATCGTGCCCCATTTGATACCATCGAGTTTGAAGCTGAAGTTGTTGCGGGTTATGCCACGGAGTATTCAGGTATGCGTTGGGGTCTCTTTTTCATCGGTGAGTATGCCAATATGATTACTATTTCTGTTCTTGTGAGCATCATCTTTATGGGTGGCTATAATCCTATTTGGTTTATACCTGGAGCTATTGCAATGCTGTTAAAAGTTTCACTGTGGGTTTTCCTTTTCTTGTGGGTTAGAGCAGCGTGGCCACATATTAGACCTGATCAACTCATGTGGGTTTGTTGGAAAGTATTAATGCCTTTAGCCGTAGTCAATATTTTGATTACGGGCTTTGTGCTGATTTAGGAGGCAGAAATGGAACTAAAAGATTTTAAACAACGCAACATTGCCCCTGGTTACATCTTTTTTGAGGGTGAACAAAAGCCAGAAAATGGATGGCAAGCTTTTAAACGAGTTGTGAAGCGGACGATTAAAGGCGAGCTTTTTGTTGGTCTTTGGATTGTTTTACGTGAGATGATTCGTTTTGATATACATACGCTTCAATATCCTGCGCAAAAAATGGAGATGAGCCCTAGATACAGGGCAATTCATCGCTTGCTTCGTCTGTTTGAAAGCGGTAGTGAGAGATGCATCGGGTGTGGATTGTGCGAAAAAATTTGTATCGCCAATTGTATTCGCATGGACACTCACATTGATGAGAAGAGTCGTAAAGTTGTGAGTGAGTATAGCATTAACTTTGGTCGTTGTATTTTCTGTGGGTATTGCGCTGAAGTATGTCCTGAACTTGCTATTGTTCATGGCGTAGAGTATGAAAATGCGAGTGAACAGCGTGCTCATTTTGGTCTTAAAGACGATATGCTGACTCCTCTTGATACGTTTAGAGCTAAACAACAAAAAGAGTTCCCAGGTTTTGGTGCATTAAGTGATAATGCTGATGAAAACGTAAAACAAACACCATTAGCGTATTGAGGTAACCATGTTTGAAATTATTGCATTTTATATTTTTGCCGCACTTACCATTGGTATGTTTGGGATTGTGGTTATGAGTCGTAATGCACTCTATTCGATGAGCGCATTAGCAGGCGGAATGATCTTTATCTCGGGTTTCTTTTTTATTTTAGATGCTGAGTTCTTGGGCGTTGTTCAAATCGTTGTGTATTCGGGTGCGATTATGGCACTTTATGCATTTGGTATGATGTTTTTTGATACGACACGTGATATCAGTGAAAAAATGCGCTCGAAGAAAATAGCCTATACACTTTCTGTGATGAGTGCTATTTTGGTGGTTACTATTTTATGTGCTCCATTGGTTTCTGAAAACATTCAAGCCTCTTATCCAAGTATCGATAATGTGGGCAATGTACAGATGATTGGAATTGTTTTGTTTACAAAATATTTGGTTCCTTTTGAATTAGCAGCTATTATGCTTTTGGTTGCGATGATTGCAGGTATTGTGCTTGCAAGTAAAAAGATGGATGAATATTTAGCCATCGAAGACGAAGAAGTAGAAGATGCAAAGGAGGTCAAATGATTACCTTAACACATTACCTTGTATTAACAGGTATTTTATTTTCTATAGGGCTTGTAGGTGTTATGCGAAGAACCAATCTTTTGATGCTTTTTTTCTCAACTGAAATTTTACTCAACGCTATTAATATTGGTTTTGTTGCGGTTTCAAAGTATTATGGAGATCTTACAGGGCAAATGTTTGCATTTTTTATCATTGCAGTTGCCGCAAGTGAAGTCGCTGTAGGTCTTGGACTTCTTATTTTATGGTACAAACGCAATGGTTCTGTTGATCTTAACAGTCTTCAGATGATGAAAGGGTAAGCATGGAAAAATATCTTTATACAGCACTTTTTGCACCTTTGATCAGCTCTTTGTTTGTCGCCTTCTTTGCGGCACGTCCAAAGATGCTTTTTACGGGTATTGTTGCTTCTTTACTTATCGCTATTTCTATGATTGCATCGTTTATTTTGCTCATTGATGTCAATACCTATGGACCGTTACATGTCACGATGATGGATTGGATCGCAGCGGGTAACTTGGAGATTCCATTTGGCTTTGTTGTTGATGAAGTCTCTGTCATTATGATGGTCACGGTAACACTCGTTTCAACGATTGTTCATATTTATTCTATTGGTTATATGGACCATGATAAGAGCTTTAACCGCTTTTTCTCTTACCTCTCAGCATTTGTTTTCTCAATGATGATTTTGGTGATGAGCGATAACTTTGTCGGTCTTTTCATTGGATGGGAAGGTGTGGGGCTTTGTTCATGGTTACTCATTGGTTTTTGGTATCATAAACATTCTGCTTCATGGGCAGCCAATGAAGCATTTATTATGAACCGAATTGCCGATCTTGGAATGCTGATGGGACTTTTTCTTATCTATTGGAATGTAGGTTCATTCCAATATGATGATGTGTTTGCAAGCGTTAAAGGTATGGATCCTGTGCTGCTTGCAACGATCGGTATATTTTTATTTATTGGTGCAATGGGTAAATCAGCACAGTTCCCACTGCATACATGGCTTGCAGATGCGATGGAAGGTCCAACACCTGTTTCAGCACTCATCCATGCCGCAACGATGGTAACAGCGGGTGTTTATCTCGTCATTCGTTGTGGAGAGCTTTACAGCCTTATTCCAGAAGTGGGCTTTGCTATCGCTTCTTTGGGAGCTTTTGTAGCTGTCTTTGCTGCATCTATGGCACTGGTTAATAATGATCTTAAACGTATTATTGCTTACTCAACACTATCACAATTAGGCTATATGTTTGTTGCAGCAGGATTAGGTGCTTATTGGATAGCCCTGTTTCACTTGATGACACATGCTTTCTTTAAATCACTTCTGTTCTTAGGTGCTGGTAACGTTATGCATGCGATGCACGATGAACTCAACATCAAAAAGATGGGTGGGCTTTATGGTTCAATGAAAGCAACGGCTATTTTGATGAGTGTCGCTTCGGTGGCATTGGCTGGAATCTATCCGTTTGCAGGTTTCTTTTCTAAAGATAAAATCTTGGAAGTTGCCTTTAGTGAAGGTGCATATTTCCTTTGGTTTGCACTTTTCATAGGTGCTGGACTTACAGCATTTTACAGCTTCCGTTTGGTAATGCTCGTTTTCTTTGGTGAAAAAGAGTACGTTAAATACGGTGTACATCCTCACGAAGCGCAACCGTTTGTGATTTATGCATTGCTTCCATTGGGACTTTTAGCCGTTATCGCTGGATTTTTTGAGCATACTTTTGAAGGATTTGTTACACGTCTTTTAGCCCAATACGAAATTCACATTGAGCATGGAACAGAAGCGCTACTTATTGCAGGGACATTGGGTATTGCAATCAGCGGTATATCATTTGCAGTTTTTATGTACCGACGTGGAGGTTTTTCAAAATCATGGGAAGAGAGTATGGGGTATAAATTATTGAGTAATCAATACTATATTCCGAAACTTTATGAGCTTTATATTATGCGACCATTTACCTCTCTTGCAAGGTTTGCATGGTTAAAAATAGATACAAAAATTGTAGACTTTACGGTAGATTTGATCGCTAGGATAGTTTATTCAACAGGGCAAAATGCCAGAAAGATGCAAAGTGGAAATCTCTCTGATATGCTTAGATGGATGATTGTAGGTATGATTGTTTTACTTGCACTCGCAATTTTTTATAGACCAATGGTGTAGGGGCAGGGCATGGAACATATTTTATCACTTCTTGTATTTTTCCCAGCGATGGCTGGACTCTTAGGCTTTTTGGTCACAAAAGAGAGTATTAGAGCATATGGCATTAGTGTAACGGCTATTGAATTTTTTCTCTCCATTGTTTTATGGATTGGATTTGATGGCTCAAATGCAGGCTATCAGTTTGTCGAGTATTATCCTTTTATCCCAAGTTATGGGATGAGTTATTACCTTGGAGTGGACGGTATTTCACTTTTCTTGGTTATTTTATCAACATTTATAACGATGATTGCATTTATTGCTCTGAGCATTAAAAATGAGATTAAAAATTTGATTATCTCGGTTCTTTTCTTAGAAATGACAATGGTAGGCGTTTTCGTGATCTTAGATGTTGTTTGGTTTTATGCGTTCTGGGAGCTTTCTCTTGTCCCTATGCTTTATATTATTGGTGCATGGGGAAGTGCAAACCGTATGTATGCGTCTATCAAGTTTTTTCTTTATACGTTTGCAGGCTCTGTTCTAATGTTAGTAGGCATCTTGTATATGAGCTTTTTATACCATGAAGCAACAGGTATTTGGAGCTTTTCATTGCCGGATTGGTATCTATTACAAATTCCATTTCCAACACAGTTATGGCTTTTTGGAGCGTTCTTTTTAGCATTTGCCATTAAAGTTCCTATGTTTCCTTTTCATACATGGCTACCTTATGCCCATGGTCAAGCACCAACGATTGGTTCGATAATTCTAGCAGCCGTTCTTCTTAAAATGGGGAGCTATGGTTTTGTTCGTTTTTCATTGCCACTTTTTCCTGACGCTTCAGTTTATTTCCTTATTCCTGTGGCAACCATTTGTATTATCATGGTCATTTACGCAGCGATGATAGCGTATGCACAAGAAGATATGAAACAGGTCATTGCTTACAGTTCGATTTCTCATATGGGGATTGTTATCCTTGGAACTTTTGCTATGAATGCAGAAGGCATTACAGGCTCAATTTTCCTTATGCTGAGCCACGGTATTGTGAGCGGAGCACTGTTTATGTTAGTGGGTGTTATTTACGATAGGCGCCATACAAAACTGATGAGCGACTTTGGGGGACTGGCCTCTGTGATGCCAAATTTTGCAACGATTTATGGCATTATGCTTATGGCTTCCGTAGGACTTCCTTTAACCATAGGGTTTGTGGGTGAGTTTTTGTCACTTGCAGGCTTTTACCGCATCAGTTGGGTGATGACATTGTTTGCAGGAACCGGCATTATCTTAGGTGCTGTTTATATGCTTGTTTTATATAAAAAATCATTCTTTGGTCAAGTGGTTCATGAAGAAAACAAAACGCTTCAAGATCTCAATGCAAAAGAGCTTACAGCACTTATTCCACTTGTAGCGCTTGTAGCTATTTTGGGTGTTTATCCGAAACCAGTGCTTAGTGTCATTGATATGAGTGTCCAAAAAATGCTGGTTCTTATGGATCAAAAAGCTATTGAGCAGAGCACAAAAGACCTTATTATGAAAGCCAACACCATAGGAGGAACACACTAATGTTAGAGCCTATCTCAATTGATGTTTTAAGCCTCAATTTACCAGCCCTTCTTCCTATGGCAATATTAACGGTTGGTGCATTGGCAGTTATATGTGCTGACTTAGCAGTAAAAGGGTTAAATCGTAGTTTTTTAACAATGATTACTGTACTGTTTATTATTTTAGATTTTGGAGCGGTTCTTGGATACAATGGACCGACACGTGGATTTTTTGATGTGCTATTGGTTGATGGTATTTCAATTATTGCACAAGTCATTATATTGGTAGCATCTGCTTTCTTCTTGCCTTTATCACTGAGCCATCGTCATTTTAGAGAGTTCAGAATGGCAGAGTTCTATGCGCTCTTTATGTTTATGATCGTAGGTTTTCAGTTTATGGTCGTAAGCGATAATCTTATTTTGATCTTTATAGGGTTGGAAACATCAAGCCTCGCACTTTATACACTCATTGCTATGCATAATCGTGCTAAAGCGTTTGAAGCAGCCATTAAATACTTTACGATGGGTGCATTGGCCGCAGGTTTTTACGGGATGTCAGCGCTAATTTTTTATGCATTAACGGGTAGTGTAGAGATTCATCAAATTGAAAAAGTTTTGATGCAAAACCACTTTGAACCACTCATTGGTGTGCTTTCTGCAACAGTCTTTATGCTAGGAGCGCTTGGTTTCAAACTCTCCTTAGTACCATCGCATACATGGACACCGGATGTGTATGAAGGCAGTTCAGCTCCACTTGCAGGTTATATGTCTGTTGTTCCAAAAATCGCAGGTTTTGTGGTTGCAATGCGTCTGTTTGAGATGCTCGTTTTCTCAGGTGTTGTTTGGTTAGAACATATTTTATATATTGCAGTCGTTCTTACAATGACACTTGCTAACCTTACCGCATTGGTACAAGAAGATGTGAAGAGGATGTTAGCATTCAGTTCCATTTCGCATGCTGGATTTATGATGGCAGCAATTTTAATTGGTTCAACCCAAGCCAATACAGCACTCTTTTTATATTGGACGCTTTTTATGTTTACCAATTTAGGTGCTTTTACCATGCTCTGGATTGTAAGACATCGTGAAAATCTTTGGGATGAACGTTACCAACATCCGTATACAAAGTTTTCAGGACTTGTAAAAATTATGCCAACGACAGCTACGATTATGGGTATTTTTATGTTCGCGCTTGCAGGAATGCCTCCATTTTCTGTCTTTTGGGGTAAGCTTTATCTCATTAGTGCGGCAATTAACAGTGAGTTTATTTTCTTAGCAGTGATTATTGCGTTGAACAGTGCGATTGCCGTTTATTACTACATGAAATTGGTCATTTATATGTTTTTAAAAGAACCAGTTACCGCAGATGCTAGACTCTATGCAACCAACGCATCAACACCGCTCAAAGTTATTGTAGGTGTTGCCGCGATTATCACGATGTTTGCTATCGTATTTGTCGAACCTTTATTAACGATTATCACGAAGTACGTTACTGCCAGTGGTTTTTAAATAAGGGGTGAAAAACCCCTTATTTTGCTATAATGTAGGTATGAAATATTTTTTAATCTTCCTTTTAGCATCGGTACAACTTTCTGCGCTGGAGATTATTTTAAACAGCGGTAAAGAGAGCAAAGTAAACTATGCAATCTTACATGTCATTGACGCGAAGCCTTTTGGGTGTCAAACTATCCCTGATGCACTTGATAAAAAACATTATATTTGCAAAATCAGCCGCCCCATGAATAAACCAATAGAATCTAAAAAAATGAAGCTTGCGGAGCTTGATTTTTACGAAAAAGATGGTGAATTTTACGTTACGGTAGAACCTAAAGTCGATTCAAAGTTGATCCCTGTGGAAGAGAGTTTGTATTTAAACAGCGAAATTTTAACGAAACCACAAGAAAAACGTTACACACATTGGACAATTTTACTTCAAGAAAAACCTCTTTATGAAGAAAAAGATGTTCGTGATGGACTTGATTTTTCTGTGGAGTTTCCCAAATATCAAAAACCTTATATAGGGGCATTGGATCTTAATGGTGCACCTATTTCTTATGCACAGAGCAAAGATATTCCACTTTATTTAGACATCAAGCAAGAGTATGAAAGTGGCTATTATGACAGTGTTGTCAAAGATGTCAAACGTGTCTTAACGCTTTTCCCTAACTCTATTTTTCGCAGCGAATTAGATCTTTATCATATGCGTGCAATGGATAAAATCCTCACCACTAAAGGAGAAGATGGCGCAGAGAACATGGGATTTAATGATAGTGATATTATCAATGTTGGGAAAAGATGGACGAAAGAGTTTGCAAGCGATGAAAATATTCCTGAAGTTTTAATGATGATGACAAAAGCCTACATTAAAACAGGTTCTAAGTCTGATGCAAATTATTTCATTGATATTTTGGTAAATGAACATCCTGATAGCCTTTTTACTAAAAGAGCCATTTTATTGTATGCAGATAACCTCTTCCTAAAAAAAGAGAAAGATAAAGCCATGAAGCTTTACTTAGATGTTCTCTACAGCGCTCAAGATCTTGACATAGCCTCAGAAGCAGCAATTCGTTTGAGTGATCATCAAATGGATGCAGGTAAAATGAAAGAAGCCAAAGAGTATTTACTCAAAGTTCTCAATGTTAATGCGCAATTTCTTTTAAAAGACAAAGATGCAAGTTATAAATTAGCACGTCGGCTTTTTGAGCATAAACTCTATGATTTAGCGGCTAAAATTACTGATTTACTCCTCGAAAAGACACCTAAAAAAGGTGAAAATCGAGAGTTACTGCTCAAAGAGAGTGGTGATTGGCATGCAAAGGCCAATGAGGTAGAAGCAGCGCATGCACGTTATCAAGAGTATTTAGCTGATTATAAAAACAGTGGCGATTATGTGCAAGAAGTTACAGAGAGTTTGGATGAACTCTTTTTTAAATTGAACGAGAATAATGAGACAAAGCTTGCTAACTATTATGATAAATTGATAGAAAATTATAATAATGAAATTGGGCAAAAAGCATTGCTTGAGAAAGCAAAATTATTGCTTAAGCAACAACGTTTTGAAGAGGTTCTAGCCCTCCAAAATGAGCTTGGGAAAGTTCCTGATCGGTATGAAATTAAACCAGAAGAGCTTATTTATGGTGCAGCAAAATCACTAGCATTGCAAAAACTACAAAAAGACGAATGCCAAACAGTCGTAGGACTGATTGAAGAGTATAAGCTTCAAATCAATGAGTCAGAATACGAAGAAAAGCTTTATAAATGTTTTGTAAGGGTGTCACGTTTTGATCGAGCACAAGAGATTTCAAGTCCCCATCTTAAAGATATTTCTTTGCAGAGTCGTTATGCGTGGGCACAAAAAGAGGTACAAGTTCTCTATATGATGGGAAAATATAAAGAGGTCATTGGCTTTAAAGAAGATTTAAAAACGCTTTCATTTTCATTGAGAGAGAAGATTGGATTAGAGACAATTCGTGATCTTTTCTTTTCATTTATTAAACTCAAAAATAGTGAAGGAGCAACGTCACTTGCGGAGAGTATTAAAATTTTGTATCCTGATGAAGCAAGTAATTTAGACATTTATTATGAAATTGTTAAAATGGCTGGGGATACAAAAAATGATCTTTTACTTGTTACGTACGCCCAAGCATCAATCGAGATGCAAAAGAAGTTTAAATCCAGTGCATTGACACCTGTGGTTGAGTTTAGTTACATAGATGCACTAAAGCGTTTGGAAAGAGATGCGGAAGCATTAAAAATTGCAGAATCTTTGATGCCGATAAACTTAGGAAACAAAGATAAAATACGACTTTTCTATCAAGCTGGAGAACTTAGCTTGAAACTGAAAGAGAATGCAAAAGCCAAAGAGTATTTTACGCAATGCGTCGCTATCCAAGACAACAGTTCATGGAAAAATATTTGCCAACAAAATCTTGATTTATTGCTTTAAAAAAGTATCGATTTTATCTCGCAAAATGCATCCATAGAGTATCTTCCACCCATTCTTCCCAGTCCTGATTGTTTCATGCCTCCAAAGGGCGGATGTTTAGCTTTGGATGAGCTTGTATTAATTAAAACCCTTCCACTTCTTATCTGTTTTGCAAATTCAAGTGCTTTGGTCTCATTGTTTGAAAAAACATATGCTGACAGTCCAAAAATAGTATTGTTTGCCATGACAAGGGCTTCTTGTTCACTCTCATACGGTAAGACACATAGTACGGGTCCAAATATCTCTTCTTGAACAATTTTTAAAGTTTGATTATGACATATAAAAACGGTTGGCTTTACAAAATATCCTTTGTCAAATCCCTCAACCTTTCCGAGACCTCCGCACAAAAGTTTTGCACCATCGTCAATACCACTTTTGATGTAGGATTGCACGGTATTAAACTGTGTTAAATTGATCATTGGCCCAATCTGCGTTTCTTTATCTTTTGGATCACCTATTTTGAGTCTGTTGATATGTTCAATGAGTAAACGTTCTACTTCCGCAAGCTTTGATTGTGGAACTAAAAGTCTACTGCCCGCGTGACAAGCTTGACCACTATTGCTATAAGCACTGCTTAAAACATGAGGAATAACTTCTTGCAAATTGGCATCTTCTAACAGGATGGTTGGCGATTTGCCACCAAGTTCTAGTGTCATACGCTTGATTGTTTTTGCAGAGTTTTCAAAAATTATTTTTCCTGTTTTTGTACTTCCTATAAACGAGATTGCATTGACCAAAGGGTGTTTTGTTAAGACATTACCCACAACGTCACCTGTTCCATGCACGACATTGACAACTCCTTTTGGGACATTTGCTCTATGCAGGCACTCTAGAAAAGCTTCTGTTTCAAGAGCATTAAATTCGCTTGGTTTAATAACAAGTGTACAACCAAGTGCAATAGCAGGAGCAATATTGCTACACAGGTGAGCTAAGTTTGCATTCCAAGGAATGATAACGCCGATAACACCAACACCTTCTTTGATGGTTATAGAATCAGCGTCTTTTTTTACAAAATCATAATGTTTAAGTTCTTCTTTGATTGTTAAAAAGAGATTGATAGCGTTTTTAGTTCTTCTTTTTGTTGTCATAATCGTTGCACCAAATTCTAAAACAGCAAGATCAATTAAGATATCCTCTTGTTGTAGGAGCTCATCATGGATACGCTGTAAAATGTTCATTCTCTCATCGATTGATGTTTTTGAAAACGATTCAAACGCATGTGCAGCACATTCTATTGCTTCATTCATTTCAGGAGGGGTACTCAAATATATTTGAGCAATATTTTCTTCTGTTGTAGGATTTTTAAGCGTTAAACTCTCGGTAGAATTAATTTTTTTAAATTCTCCATTGATGTAATTTTGATTAATTGTTTTCATTTATACTACCTGTATGATTATGATTTAAAGTAAGTTTCAATGGCACAAAAAAGATGTGCAGTGTCATCTTTGATGTGCTGTGGAAATTGTGAAGCGTTAAAAGTGCGTTGACGCTTTGCAAGATGAAGTGTGTTGAAGGTAATACGTTCTTCAAGCCCTAGAATTTTGAATTTTCCATCAAAATAATCCAATACCTCTTTGATCCCAATAGCTTTCATACATTGCGGTGCTCTGCTATAGTGCTTTTCCAAATAAAATATTTCATCAATAAGTCCAGATTCTATCATTATTTTTGAGCGCAGAGCAATTTTCTGAGCTAATGTCTCTTTGGGTATATCGATTTCAAACAAAACAACATCTTTAATAATAGGTTCTTGCTTGGCGTGTATGAGGTAGGTTGAAGGTACCTCATTTGTCGTTAAAAAAATCTCCAGCCATTTTTCAATTCTGTAACGATCGGTAGAAGCAATTTTGCGTGCAAAGGTATTATCATGCTCTTTAACTAAAGCATACGAAGCTTCCAAATCAAGCAGTTGCTGGTCAATTTGTTCTTTTATCGGTGAGGATATTTCAGGTTTGAAACTAAGACCTTCCATCATTGCTTTAAGATAAAAACCTGTCCCACCCACAATAATAAGGTTTTTTTCATCACGTAAAGATGCCTCATTGGCTTCTTTATAAAGATCAAAAAACATGGTGACATCAAAGTGCTCACTTGGAAGAAGGACATCCATTCCAAAATGGTGTACGCTTTGTCGTTCTATTGGGGTTGGTTTGGCAGAAGCAATATCAATCTCTTTGTAGATACTCAGTGAATCAAGTGATAAAATATGGGCGTTATACTTTAGAGCAAGTTCTATGGAAAGAGCTGTTTTGCCTGAAGCGGTTGGTCCTAAAATAGCGATTGTTTTCAATGAGTTTCTCTTACATGAAGTCTGTGCACAACGTGTACTTTTAAGTTTTTTAGCGGTGCTGTACGTGCAATTATAACACTTTTAAAGGGTTTTGTTGTAAAATCAAGCTATCTTAAACGTAAAGGTTAGTATTGCAACAACTCTGGCTAAAACTCAAAGATATTAGCGATTTAATCGTCTTTAAACACTCTGTTTTCGCACTTCCATTTATTTTTGTAGCAATGATCGTCTCTTCCAAAGCAATCAATGGCACAATGTGGTTTGGATTTAAACTTTTAATTTTAGGACTCTTAGCAGCAGTGAGTGCTCGCAACTTTGCGATGGCATTCAATCGTTACGCAGATCGTGACATTGATAAATACAATCCAAGAACGGCTAATCGCCCAAGTGTGGATGGCAGAATTGGCACAACCAATATGCAACTCTTTATTGTCCTTAATGCACTTGTTTTCATAGGTGTAGCCTATATGATTAATGATCTTGCATTTTATCTCAGTGTGCCTATTTTAGTTATATTAGGTGGGTATTCGCTCTTTAAACGTTTCTCTCCGTATGCACACTTAGTGCTGGGTGTTTCTTTAGGGCTTGCACCTATTGCAGGTGTTGTAGCGATACAAGAGTTTATACCTTTGTGGTCGATATTACTCTCGGTTGGTGTTATGTATTGGGTTGCAGGGTTTGATTTGCTCTATTCATTGCAAGATATGGAGTATGATAAAGCCAATGGGCTTTTCTCGATACCTTCACGTTTTGGTCAAGATGCAACGTTTTTCATTTCACGTCTTTTTCATGCTCAAACCGTACTTTTTTGGTTACTCTTTGTCATCAGTGCTGAACTGGGTTTCTTTGCCTATGTTGGCGTTGTTATATCTGCAGTAGTACTCTTTTTTGAACACCGAATCGTCCTTAAAGATTTTTCCAAAATTGATCGTGCTTTCTTTACGCTCAATGGCTACTTGGGTGTTATTTTTTTCGCACTTATTTTCTTAGATAGGATTTGAGAATGGAAGATATTCGCTTTGTAGCGGCATTTTTAAAGATGGTGTATGAACCCAGTAGCTTAGAAAATACACGTTTTATTCAAGAATATTATGCACTTATGCAACTTAATGATGATCCTTTGGGCTTATGGCTTAAGTCTTCTAAAGTGCGTAAAGAAACTCAAGAAAGCGACCAAGTCCTTTTAACACTTTTGATTGAACTTCACCGAAAAATAGATAAACTAACACATCTCGTAACCAGTGATGAGCCTTTATATATTCCTCTTGCATTGAATACGAATATCAAAGCGATTGGACATGGGTACATAGAATGTGAGGGTGATGTGTTGAGTGTAAAAGAGAGTTATTATGCACGCATAGATATGCCAACATTTCCTAAGCGCCAAATGCCAATTTTCTTTGAAGCTCTGAGCCCAAGTGTTGGAAAAATCGTGATGATGCATGAGGATGATGAAAAAGATTGGAGTACTTACATGGTTGCATGTGAACGTGCAATGATACGTCAAATGAAAGGGAGTCAAAGTGAGTATTGAAACACTGGCGTTTATTGCGTTAGCTGCTCTTGTGATTATCATCTTTTTGATGGTTTATATTCGTGATGGTGAAGTAAATAAAAAATTACTCATTTATGAAAAAAGTATTGAAGAACTCAACTACCAAAATCATGTTCTTAATAAAACATTGAATGAGTTATCTTCTGCTACCAAAGAGCCTGCATTGGATACTAACGCACTGGAAAAGAAAATACTCGGAAGTGTAAAAGAAGAGATTCATCAAAGTGTGTTACCCCTTCTTGGATCGCTTAAAGATGTTGAAAAAATCATGCAAAACTTTAGGGATGAACAAAGTGCACGTATTGACCGTATTGAGAGTCGTGCCAAAGAGATGAGTTTTTCTTCCTCTTCGCCTTCAACGTCCAACGAAAAGGTAATCATTTCTCACTATGCTAAAGGTAAAAGTGAGGCAGAAATTGCGAAAGATTTACGCATAGGTATTGGTGAAGTTGATCTTGTGTTAAAACTGGCTAATTTAAAATAGACTTCTTTAAGACGATGGGTTTACATGTAAACCCATCCTATTCTTACTTTCTTTTAGCGCGACATTCTGAAGCAGACTCTTGGATCATTGCATCCATTAAACTAAAGAGTGTTGTACTAGCATTTTCCATCTTTTTAAAATTATTAATAAAGTATGAAATGGTCTCGGTTGTGTAACCATGTTGTAGCTCTTGCATATTTTCACTCACACATTGATGGACCACTTTATGCGGTTCACCAAGTAATATATATGATTTTGTTTTACCAAATCGTTCTTGTGTTGTTGGATCTTGATACCATTTACCAAGTCTGCAATTCTCATGATCTGTAAATTTTGTATCTCTTTTTTCGTTCAGAACAGCAGAATAAGCATTTGTTTTATGGACAATATGATCTATTTTAGCGAGAATAGTGAAAATTTTATTTTCAAGTTTGTAAGAGATGTCTGCTGTATCGTTAGCATCTTTGTTAAAGGCACGAAGCGCATCTTCAAAGTGAATAACATTTTTACCACTTGTGTTGGCAATAACACTAATGCGATCAGAATTGGAGTGAATTCCATTGGTCTCTTGTTGTAATGTTTGAATCGTCATAGCAATTTCTTGAGTTGCTTTTTGAGTACGCTCAGCCAATTTTCGTACTTCATCCGCAACAACCGCAAATCCACGACCATGCTCACCTGCCCGTGCCGCTTCAATAGCCGCATTAAGGGCTAAAAGATTGGTTTGATCTGCGATATCCTTGATAAGATTGACCACGGAAGAGATTTCAGAAGTTCGTTCACTTAGAGATGTAATAGCTTCATTGGTGCTAGTTAAAAGTTCTAATAGCTCTTGAATACCTGAAGAGAGTGCAATAACTGTATCCAAACTTTCATTGGATTTTTCAGCTGTTAAGTTCGAAACATCGGTAATTTGTAGCATCTCTGTTATGCTGTTAGAGAGGTCTTGCTGAATGCTCAGTACACCATTGTTTCCATTGCCAAGATCTGAAAATGCGGATGAAAGCAAACCTCTTGCTTTGCCTTTTTGTCCTTCAGAAATACCTTGAACACCTTCTGAAAGGTAGCGTGCATTAATAGCAAATAGACCACGGAACCCTTCATTGAAAATATTGCGGTAAGTTTTTCCTTGGCTCGCTGATTCGATAGATGTTTTCGTTTCTCTCATCAAAGCTTCCATCTGATCCAAAAGATCATTGATGGCATATGCCACTTCACCCATAGGTTGTTTTACATCGACATTGACAATTCGCGGTTCTAAGTTACCTTTAGCAGCTTCTTTGACAACATTGAGTACTTTTTCATATGTTATTGTATCGCACTGCATGGTTTTACGGCTTCCAAAAAAAGAGCCAACGGCAACACCAAAGAGTATGCCTGAAGTTGCAAAGCTTTTTGTGTAACCTGTAAAATATGACCCTAAAGCCAAGAATAGAAAAAGGGTAAAAAGAGCTATTTTATAATCGTTGCAATGTGTTAGAAAGTTCTTCATAACTCACTCCTTTTTCATTGAGTAGATTGGTAAGATAGGCTTGTGAGGCTTCCATCCCACCATTTTTTTCGAGTTCTAACAATTTGGCATAAAGTGGTTGGATAATCTCTAACGCTTTAGGATTAGCTTTGCGTCTTACGGAATAATAGCCAATGATTTTTCCAGATTGATCTGTTGAAGCAGTTACATTTGCATAAACCCAGTAATAGCCACCGTCAAAGCTCATATTCTTAACATACGCAAAAATTTCTTCTTTATTTTTAACATGATCCCATAAGAGTTTGAAAACAATACGTGGCATATCAGGATGTCTAATAATGTTATGTGGTTTACCAAGAATTTCTTGTTCACTGGCCCCTACGATCTTGATGAAAGGTTCATTGCAGTATGTTATTTTACCTTGCGTATCAGTTTTAGAAACTAAAAATGCATCGGCATTTACACTGTGTTCCTTGTTATTAGGGATAGGCTGTTGCATTCCTAATACTCCTTATAAAGAAAAATGTCACATATTTTAGCTCAATCCTTTTTAGAGAAAGCTTGAAAGTTCTGATAACCGCTTTCAATCAATCTATATTGTTTATATTTATGTATAATGGTCTTCGCATTAAAGCAACAAGGAACAATAATGTTAGTGGATGGATTTGGAAGAAACGTCACTTATCTAAGGGTTTCAGTGACCGAACGATGTAATTTTAGGTGTCAGTATTGTATGCCTGAAAAGCCTTTTTCATGGGTACCAAAAGAGAATTTACTCAATTTTGAAGAACTTTTTTTATTTGTCAAAGTTGCCATTGATGAAGGAATCACAAAGATTCGTATTACTGGTGGAGAACCTCTTTTAAGAACCGATTTAGATAAATTTATTTCTATGATAAATAATCATAAAAGTGGTTTGGACTTAGCGCTGACGACCAATGGATTTTTACTGAAAGATGCGGCACAAAAACTTAAAAATGCAGGACTCCAACGCGTTAATATCTCTCTTGATAGTTTAAAGCCTGATGTTGCAGGTAAAATGGCGCAAAAAGATGTTTTAGCCAAAGTACAAGCGGGTATTGAAGAAGCACTCAAAGTAGGGCTTAAAGTTAAAATAAATATGGTTCCGATCAAAGGGATCAATGCGGATGAAGTGCTGGATGTTCTTGAATATGCTAAAGCGCGTGGTATGTCTATCCGCTTTATTGAATACATGGAAAATACCCATGCCAAAGAGCAACTCAAAGGGCTGAGTGGTCAAGAAGTCCAAAAGATAATCGCTGAAAAATACCATTTTAAAGCTATAGGTCGTGTAGGTCCAAGTCCTGCACAATTGTTTGAATTTGATGATGGCTATATCTTTGGTATTATTGATCCACATAAACACGATTTTTGTGAAGATTGTAACCGCATTCGTCTTACGGCAGAGGGTATGCTCATTCCTTGCCTCTATTTTGATGAGGCGATGAGCATTAAAGATGCTGTTAATAAAGGCGATGTCAAAGCAGCAGCCGATATTTTAAAAGAGGTATTGCGCAATAAACCTGAAAAAAATAAGTGGAGCGATGATGATCAAAATGAAACTTCTTCACGCGCTTTTTATGAAACAGGTGGGTGAGTAAAGTAGAAGAAGGGAATAAGTTCCCCTTCTTCAATCATTTCTTTGTCTTCAACCAGCGTGTAGCCATTGCATTGACTCAAAATATTGAGCCTTCCCGCCTCATAATATGGGGCATTCACAAAATTTCTCCCATCACTGTATCCTGGTATTGCACTCATACAATTATCTTTACAGGTAATTTGTTTTTGATTAACACATGTAATAAAATCAGGAATAATACAGAGCTGATGTTGTAATTGTCTCAACAGTGGAACACCTAGCATCTCAAATCCTAACATACACCCAAGTGGCAGTCCTGGAAGATGTAAAATAGGCTTATTCTCAACTAAAGTGAGTGAACTCGGTTTTGCGGGTGCAATACGGACTTGATGAAAAAGTGGCATTAACATTTTAGTTTCTAATAAATGGCGCATAGTATCATGACGACTGAGTGCACCTGTTGTTATGACACAATCTGCTTTTTGGATTAAAAGCTTCAATGTTGTTAAAATCTTCGTCTCATCTTCTTCGCAAATGACAATTTCACCTACTTTCCCACCAAGTTCAATAACTCTCGCGGCTAAGCTCATAGCATTGGAGTTGTGAATTTCGCCGGAGGCAAGCTGTGTGCCAATACTTAAGATACTAATGGTTGGTTTTTGAAATGCTTTAACGCGTATGATACCTTGAGAAGAGAGAGCGGTAATTTTTTGTGCACTAATACGTTCACATTTTTTGAGCAATAGCTCATCTTTTGCGATGTCCTCCCCCTCTTTTTTAATGTGCTGTGCTTGTGTTACCTGTAAAGGAATTTTGATACGGTCTTCTTTGTCAATAAGAATATCTTCTTCGGCGATGATTGTATCGGCACCTTGTGGAATACTCTCACCTGTTGATAGTCTAACGCCGTAACCTAAGGGAATAGTTTCGGGATAGGGTTGATTAAGGAGAGTATAAACAGTTGTCGTGGCATCAAAGGCAATTCCATAACCCTCTTTAAGGCTCATGGGATGTTTAGGGAGTGCAAATTTGGCATAAACATTACTACTTGCGATGCGATTGACCGCTTTTAAAAGAGGTAATGACTGTTTTACATGTAAAGGTTGAATCTCCGTCCGAATAATATGAAGAGCTTCTTGATATGAAATAGGCATGGTTTAACCTTATGATTTATGGGTACTATTATACTAAAATGGATACAATCTGAGATTATTTTTGTGAAGGATTTTTTACCATGGAAGAGCTAATACGCTTAGCGAGTCAATTGCACTTAGTCTTTATTATTCTTTTGGTCGTACTCATCGGACTTAATCTTTATCTGCTCAAAAGTGACAAAACATTTCTCAAACTCTCAAAAAGACTTGAACTTATCGCTCCACAGTACTATATTGTACTTTCCGCTATCTTTTTTACGGGTATTATTGTTATGGCGGTACGTCAATTTACTTTCTCTTTTTCGGTTTGGCTGATGATTATTGTTTGGGTGTTAATCGTTGCTTTTGGTATTAGAGGGCATAAAATGTATAAAAAAATAGAGCGAACCGAAGAGTCTCAAAGTGCTTATAAACGCTACGCAATTAAAAAATATAGCTTAGACTTTTTAGCACTTATTGCCACAAGTGCACTTTTTTATACGGTACATTAGAATGCAGTTTGTTTATCATTCCTGTGCAGGTAATCCAACACTCAATGTTGACACCAGAGAGTATGAGCATATTTTTAAAGTACGTCGCATCAGTGTTGGAGAGAGGCTTCATTGGCGAAATCTCGACGATGTGTTTATGTATGAGTATGAAATTATGCAGATTGGTAAAAAAGAGGCAGAATTAGCGTTGATTTCCAAAAAAGAACTACCATTTCTCCCTTCAAATATTTTACATGTAGGCTGGAGTATTATCGATTCTAAGATCATTGAAAAAACTCTTCCATTGCTTAATGAACTTGGTGTTTCAAAAATTAGTTTTTTTTATGCCGAATTTTCACAAAAAAGTCATAAGCTTGATCTTGAACGTATGAAACGAATTTTGATTAACTCATCCCAACAATGTGGGCGAAGTTCGCTCATGCAAATTGAAATTCTACCAAGTCTTCAACATTATTTAGAATGTTATTCCAATAGTTATGTTTTGGATTTTTCAGAAGTAAAATTGCGTGAGTGTGATGAGGTAGCATCTATTTTAATTGGACCAGAGGGTGGATTTAGTCAGAAAGAGAGAGTGTTGCTTCAAAAGCAGTCCATTGTGGGGCTAAAATGTAACACCATTCTACGAAGTGAAACGGCTGTTGTTGCTGTAGCTTCTAAAATATTGGCATGACTTGAAATAATGAATCTTTTGTGCTATAATTTGCACCCTTTGGCAAGACGTGCCAAATAATAGATTTTATTTTTATGAATAATTAAGGAAAAACATTATGAAAAAAGATATTCATCCTGAATATGTACCGTGCGTTGTAACTTGTGCATGTGGAAATAGTTTTGAGACTATGTCTAACAAAGCAGAGTTAAGAATCGATATTTGCAGTTCATGCCATCCATTCTTCACGGGCAGTGAGAAGATTGTTGATGCTGCTGGTCGTGTTGAGAAATTTAAGAAAAAATATAGCTTAAATTAGTTCTTAAAACCATTGATCTATTTTATTCCTACCCCTATAGGAAACTTAGATGACATCTCAGTTAGAAGCCTAAAACTTCTAGCTGAGTGTAAAACACTTTTCTGCGAAGACACACGAATCACCAAAAGACTTCTTTCCCTTCTTTCTCAACGACACAATTTAGAATTTCAAATTAAAAACTTTATCTCCATGCATTCGCATAATGAAAATGCGGTTCTTTCTTCTATTGATAAAAAAGTTTTTGAGGAAACCGTGGGCTATTTAAGTGATGCAGGTATGCCAGGGATTAGTGATCCAGGAAGTGCATTGGTGCGTTTTTGCCAAGAAAATACATTACCTTATGAAATTCTTCCAGGAGCAAATGCAGCATTGCTTGCGTATGTCACCAGTGGTATAGAAACCCATCAGTTTTTATTCTATGGCTTTTTATCGCATAAAGGAATGGAACGTCAAAATGAACTTTTTGAAGCATTAAATTCTCCGTATGCGGTTATTCTTTATGAATCTCCTCATCGCATTGAAAAACTTCTTGAAGAGTTGACTCAGTTTGCTCCAGAACGTAAAATATTTGCAATCAAAGAGGCAACCAAGCTGTATGAAAAACGCTTTTTAGGAACTTCTTTAGAGATTTTACAAGCTTCTAAAACTGCTAATCTCAAAGGTGAATGGGTTGTCGTTATTACTCCTGAGATACAACACGGTGGTGAAGCAATTACTAAAGAAGATTTGATAGCACTTGATCTTCCTCCTAAACAAAAAGCAAAACTTCTCTCTAAACTTACAGGTGAAAGCATTAAAGAGTGGTACATTAAACTTCAAAATTAATACCTCTATTTGGTTACACAATTCTCATAGTTTAGCTAATAATGTACTAAAAAAAACATTCTTGATAAAAACTCGTATTATTTTAAGCCAGTTTGGATAAAATATTTTTTATGATAATCTATGGAAAACAACTCTTTTTACATTTGTTAAATCACTATCCTTCAAGGATTGAGACGGTATTCTTACCCAAAAAATGTGAGCCTAAACTCTTCTCGCAAATTGCGCGTGTAACGCAAAAAATTTGTACGATTGATGAGCGAAAAGCACAGGCCATGAGTCATGGAGGAAACCATCAAGGTTTTCTTGCCGAGATTAAGGATCTTGAACTGACTCCGTTTAATGAAATCAAACATGGCTCTTTTTTGGTAATATTGGATGAAGTAACCGATGTAGGAAATATTGGGGCTATTGTACGAAGTGCCTATGCTTTTGGAGCAGATGGTTTAATATTAAGTGGCATGAAAACATGTAATCTTGAAGCGATTTTACGCACGAGTAGTGCTGCAGCATTTGAATTGCCAATTGCATTATGTCCCTCAACCCGTGATATGCTCAATGAACTTAAACAAATCGGATTTACACTCTATGGGGCCGATATGGGTGGCGTTGATGTTAAAGACATTACTTTTGCTCCCAAACGTGCTTTGATTATGGGAAGTGAAGGGAAGGGATTGTCTCCTAAGGTAAAAGAGCGATTGGATGCAATTGTATCCATTAAAATGGCAAGAGCATTTGACTCTTTAAACGTGAGTGCTGCAGCTGCAGTTCTTTGTGATAGGATTGCCAATGGATAATGATATTAAGGTATTGGAAAAGATTGGTTTGCAAGAGGTTTGTAAAAGAACCCATATCGAAGTAAAACAACTAGAGTACATGATCAATAATCAGTATGATAAGCTCAACAAAATCAACACATTAGGTTTTGTTAAAATTTTATCCAGAGAGTATAAGCTTGATCTTACGAATTGGCTTGAGGGCTTTTATGACTATTGGGCTGAGATTCAAGCTGAAGAGCATCCAACAAAAGAGAAAATATTTATCCGGGCTAAAAGTGATCGTCCTTATAAAAAGGGTGCGTGGATTTTCTTGCTCATTGTTTTAATAGCAGGAGTTTTTGGTGTTTTTTCTATTTTTAAAATCGAGATTAATTTTGATATTATGAGTTTTTTAGATAAAGCTAAAAGTGAAACAACTCAGATCAGTGCTTTTCAAAGTGCTCCCGTTGTACAAGAAACTGCAACTTCTTTGGGTGTTAAAGTAGAAGAACGCGTGATTGAAACCAATAGCAGTAACAGTACTGTGCAGGCTGTTGTTGTAAGTATCGATGAAAACTTGACACGTAAAACAGAAACAAATGACAGTAATGCGACAAGCATACCTCTTCCTATGCTTCCAGAATCAAATACAGTACTTGTAAATACTGTCCCTAAAAATAATGCAATTATTGCACCAACCAGACGTATTTGGATAGGATTTATTAACCTAGAAACCTATAACCGTAAAGAGAGTTCCAGCGATCAAAATATCACGATTGACTTAAGTAAACGTCAAATTATCAAAACAGGTAATGGCTTCTTTAAACTCTCTTACGATGGTAGTATTGAGGATTTTACAGAGCAAGGCTCAACACGTTTTTTGGTGGAAAATGGTACGATCAAGAAAATTTCCGAAGAAAAATTTATAGAGCTTAATCGAGGCAAAAATTGGTGAAAAAGTTACTTCTTATACTAACCCTTTCGCTCTCTTTGTTTGGAGCACAAACACTTCAAGAGAAGATCCGAAGTTTTGTAGGACCAAGTAAATACGAAACACAAAAAAATCTGATTCAAGTTCTTTTTGCACAAAGTAACACGTTTATGAAGCCAAGTGGAGAAGTAGATAGCGTTAAAGTAATCTCTGTACTCAAAAAGAATGGATTATTGCAATTACTTTATACTCAGCCAGTACAGTTAAGATTAGCATTTCGTACGCAGCATGACCCACTTATTTTTTTAAAAATTGTTAATGAATCTTTAGAAGCAATGGGATATAACTATTTCTTAACCAATAACGCATTACGTGATAGTGCAGGCTTTGTTTGGGAGATTTATCTTCAGACAGAGCATATTGTTGATCCTGAAGCCTTTTCCAATGCCCTTGAGGCTAGAGGATGCACGATAACAAACATTGTAAAAAATGATGACCATTACTGGTTTTATGATATTAACTCTGATAACGCGTATTTAGGTGCAAAAAAAGTAGAAAGTGGTGTCACGACACCATTGGGGAAACCTTTAAAACCTTATTGGATTGATGTGAAAAATTTGAAAGAAATTACTGTAACGGTTCATTCTGGTGATAGATGGTTCCCGGATGTTGTCTTCTTTGATGCAAATTTACATCTGCTAAGCGATGTTAAATCGGAAGAGTCGACAAGAACGCTGAAGCTAAAGGTTCCTAATAATGCCGCTTATCTCAAAATTGGCGATGCTTTTATGCTTGAGAATATAAAGCATGGATTATCTTTACATGCAAAAGAATAAATGAGGAAAAGATTATGTTTGATGAAATTAGATTTAATACAATTGATAGATTGCCAGGGTATGTTTTTGCAGAAATTAATGAAATAAAGTTAGCAGCACGCCATGCAG
The DNA here is from genome assembly GCF_036802865.1 of Sulfurospirillum sp. Taxonomy (NCBI): domain Bacteria; kingdom Pseudomonadati; phylum Campylobacterota; class Epsilonproteobacteria; order Campylobacterales; family Sulfurospirillaceae; genus Sulfurospirillum; species Sulfurospirillum sp. The sequence goes on from NZ_DAIRVK010000001.1 coordinate 186,764, forward strand.
GCGATGATATTATTGATTTTTCAATGGGTAACCCTGATGGCAGAACGCCTCAACATATTATTGATAAACTCGTAGAGTCTGCACAAAAAGACGGTACCCATGGCTATTCGGTTAGTAAAGGTATTTATAAACTTCGTCTTGCTATTTGTAATTGGTATGCACGTAAATACGGTGTTACACTTGACCCAAACACAGAAGCTGTTGCAACGCTTGGTAGTAAAGAGGGTTTTGTACATTTAGCACAAGCTATTATGAATCCAGGTGATGTGGCAGTTGTTCCAGATCCTGCATATCCAATTCATGCGTATGCATTTATGATTGCAGGGGGAAATGTTCATAAATTTGGTTTAGATTACAATGAGAAATATGAGCTCGATAAAGAGAAATTTTTTATTAAACTCAAAAAAGTATTTAAAGAATCAGCTCCAAAACCAAAATTTGTGGTCGTTAACTTCCCACACAATCCAACCTGTGTTACAACCGATATTGCTTTTTACGAAGAGTTGGTTGCTTATGCTAAAGAAGAGCGCTTTTATATTATCAGTGATATTGCATATGCTGATCTTTCTTTTGATGGCTATGAGACACCTTCCATTTTTCAAGTAGAAGGCGCTAAAGATGTTGCTGTTGAGTGTTATACACTCTCTAAGAGTTACAATATGGCTGGATGGCGCGTAGGTTTTGTTGTGGGTAATAAAAAGCTTGTTGGTGCATTACAAAAAATTAAATCTTGGTTTGATTATGGTATGTTTACTCCTATTCAAGTTGCTTCTACCATTGCACTAGATGGTCCACAAGAGTGTGTGGATGAAATCAGAGAAAAATACCGTAAACGTCGTGATGTATTGGTTGAGAGCTTTAATAATGCTGGTTGGCCAATGGAAAAACCTCAATCAACAATGTTTGTTTGGGCAAAAATTCCAAAAGTTGCAGAACATTTAGGAAGTATGGAGTTTGCAAAGCAGCTCTTAAAAGAAGCAAAAATTGCAGTAAGCCCTGGTATAGGTTTTGGTGAAAGTGGCGAAGGATATGTCAGAATTGCTCTCATCGAAAACGAAAACAGAATTCGTCAAGCTGCACGTAATATCAAGAAGTATTTGAAGAGTTTAGAAGGTTAAAGAATGATCAAAGTTGGAATTATTGGTGTAGGAACTGTCGGTAGCCATGTTGTTAAAATTTTACAAGAGAACGAAGATATTATTACAGCACGTAGTGGCAAAAAAATTATTCCTATTATCGGAGTGGTCAAAGATACTACAAAAAAAAGAGATGTTAACATCCCTTTAAGCAGTGATATCAATGATATTTTAGAAAATCCGGAAATTGATGTTGTTGTGGAATTAATGGGTGGCGTGGATGAAGCATATAAAATTGTCACTCGAGCTCTTAAAAATAAAAAAGCCGTTGTGACAGCCAATAAAGCACTTTTAGCATACCATCGTTATGAATTACGTGATCTTGCAGGTTCTACGCCTATTGGTTATGAAGCCAGTGTAGCGGGAGGAATCCCTATCATTAAAGCACTTCGGGAAGGACTTAGTGCCAATCATATTGATGCGATTAAAGGGATTATGAATGGCACATGTAATTTTATTTTAACCAAAATGATGAATGAAAAAGCAGAGTTTGCTGATGTGCTTAAAGAGGCTCAAGCGTTGGGGTATGCGGAAGCTGATCCTACCTTTGATGTCGGTGGGTTTGATGCAGCACACAAATTACTCATTTTAGCGAGTATTGCTTATGGTATTGATGTAAAGCCTGAAGAGATTCTCATTGAAGGCATTGAGCATATCAATAGTGAAGATATTTACTTTGCAAAAGAGTTTGGTTATAACATTAAACTTCTTACGATTGCTAAAAAAAGCGGTGATGAAGTTGAACTTCGTGTGCATCCAGCTCTTGTGCCAATCAAGCAAATGATTGCTAAGGTCGATGGTGTGATGAATGGTATTAGCGTTATAGGAGATCGTGTGGGTGAGACCATGTATTATGGACCAGGAGCAGGTGGGAGTGCAACAGCAAGTGCTGTTGTTTCAGACCTTATCGACATTGCTCGTCATACGCAAAATTCACCAATGCTTGGCTTTATCAAACCTCTTGAAAAAAGTGGTTTGACATTGATGAATAGAGATAATATTTGTACACAATATTATATACGTGTTACGGTTGCCGATAAAATTGGTGTTTTATCCAAAATCTCAGAAATTTTGGGCAAACATTCTATTTCTATCAGTAGCTTTTTACAAAAACAAGATGCAAAACGTGAAGAGAGTGCGGTACTTCTTTTTTCAACCCATACATGTAAAGAGAGTAATATTCAAAAAGCACTACACGAGCTTAGTGAATTAGAATTCGTTGAACTTAAACCTGCAATGATACGTATCGAAGCCTAAATGAGTTTAAAAATAGGAATAGAGGCTGAAGAAAAAGCCTCTTCCTATCTTGTAAAAGAGGGCTATCGACTTCTTGCTCGTAATTTTCATTCTAAATTTGGTGAGATAGACATTATTGCTCTAAAAGACAATGTTCTCCATTTTTACGAAGTCAAATTTTCAAAAAATTATGACCCCATTACACGAATTACTCCTTCAAAAATGATCAAAATTATTAAAACGGTTAACTATTACTTAATGATCCATCCTAGCACATATGATTATCAAATTGATGCTATTTTAGTGACGCCAGAAAATATAGAAATAATAAAAAATATTAGTTACTAAAAAAATAACTTTATGTGCTATGGTAATTTTAAAGTTAGAGTGAGTATAATTGACTATCTATAAAATAACGTTTTAGGGGAAAAAAATGGGAAAATATTTAGAGTTGAACGCATCAAATTTTGATAGTACAGTAGCTGAAGGCGTTGCATTAGTAGACTTTTGGGCACCATGGTGTGGACCTTGTCGTATGATCGCTCCTGTAATTGAAGAATTAGCAGGTGATTTCGATGGTAAAGCAAAAATTTGCAAAGTTAATACCGATGAAGAGCAAGATGTTGCAATCAAGTATGGCATTAGATCAATTCCAACAATCCTTTTCTTCAAAAATGGTGAGTTAGTGGACCAAATGATTGGTGCATCATCAAAACAAGTTTTAGCTGACAAAGTTAATTCACTTCTTTAATCAAAATTTCGTAAGGAAGTCGTTAGACTTCCTCGACTACAGTAACCTCTTTCGAGCTATGAACATGACTTGTGTAGCAGAGCATGTCATTTACTCAGTCTAAAAAAGATAAGGAAAAATCATGTTAGATCTAGCAATTATTGGTGGTGGTCCAGCAGGTTTAAGTGCAGGATTGTATGCAACACGAGGTGGGTTAAAAAACGTTGTTATGTTTGAGAAGGGACTTCCCGGTGGACAGATCACCAGCAGTAGTGAAATAGAAAATTATCCAGGAACTGCGGAGATATTGAGTGGGTTAGATTTTATGGCACCTTGGTCAGAACAATGTATGCGCTTTGGTCTAAAACATGCTATGGAAGAGGTAACACGTATCTCTAAAAATACAGATGGTACATTTCAAATTGCTTTAGCTGGGGGTAAAAGTGAACAAGCAAAAAGCGTTGTTGTTTGTACAGGGAGTACTCCTAAAAAAGCTAATTTTGAAGGTGAAGCTGAATTTTTTGGAAAAGGCGTTAGTACATGTGCCACATGTGATGGCTTTTTCTATAAAAACAAAGAAGTTGTAGCTTTAGGTGGTGGCGATACTGCCTTAGAAGAAGCACTTTACCTTTCACATATCTGTTCAAAAGTTTATCTTGTACACAGACGTGATACTTTTAGAGCAAGTCCAAGTACTATTGAAAAAGTAAAAAATAATCCAAAAATTGAGCTTATTTTGAATGCGACAGTCAAAAAAGCATACGGTGACAAAATGGGTTTAAATGGCATTGTTGTTGTCGATTCATCCGGTAACGAAAGAGACATTGCTGTTCCTGGCGTTTTTGTATTTGTTGGAATGAATGTTAATAATGCAATTTTAAAACAAGAAGACGGAAGCTTTTTATGTGAGACTGATGAGAGTGGAAATGTTGTTGTTGATCTCAATATGAAAACATCTGTCAAAGGTCTCTTTGCAGCAGGTGATTTGAGAATTAAAGCTTCGAAACAAGTTGTTTGTGCAGCAGGTGATGGCGCAACTGCTGGGATTCAAGCGTTAGAATATGTGAACCATTAAGAAGAAGGAAAATTTAGAATGATACACGTTGGAATTCACGGCTCTACTGGTAGAGTAGGTAGACTACTTATTGATAATCTTGCGAAAGATAAAGAGGCAAAGCCTTACGTATTGCATGCAATTGAAGATTTTGGATTTACTCCTCCTAAAGATGCTGTGGTTACCGATGATGTATGTACTCTTTTACAAAAAAGTGATGTTGTGATTGATTTCACAATTTCTATGGGAACTGAAGCGTTATTAGAAAATGCACTCAAACATCCAACACCTTTAGTTATTGGCACCACTGGTTTGAATGAGCATCAACAAAATCTTTTAAAAGAAGCTGCAAATAATATGCCAATTTTATACTCTACGAATATGTCCTTAGGCGTAGCAGTATTGAACCGTTTGGTTGAGCTTGCTTCTAAGAGTTTGAGTGATTTTGACATTGAAATCGTTGAACAACATCATCGTTTTAAAAAAGATGCTCCAAGTGGTACAGCGTTAACACTTGGTGAGCACGCAGCACGTGGTCGTGGTCTTAATTTAGATGATGTACGCATAAGTGGACGTAATGGACTCATTGGAGAGCGAACGAAAGATGAAATTGCTATTATGGCACTTCGCGGTGGTGATATCGTAGGACGTCATACCGTAGGATTTTATAATGATGGCGAATTTATTGAGATGAACCATACTGCAACCAGTCGTGATACCTTTGCAAAAGGCGCTATTAAAGCCGCAAAGTGGATCATTAATCAACCTAATGGTCTTTATACGATTAGTGACTGTTTAGGTCTTTAAAAAAAGGTGATATGAACTTATGTGTGCAATTGTTGGTGTATTTGATGTAAAACATGCTTCTAAAATAGCCTATTATGCTCTGTTTGCGATGCAACATCGTGGTCAAGAAGCTACAGGTATTAGTGCCAGTGATGGCAAAAAAATTCGAACACTTAAAGATAATGGTTTAGTAACCGAAGTTTTTAATGAAGAAAAACTCGCTTTTTTACATGGCGATATGGCAATTGGTCATAACCGCTATTCCACGGCAGGTAGTGATTCTGTAAGAGATGCTCAACCTGTTGCCGCAAGTTATAAATTGGGTGATATTTCAGTTGTACATAATGGAAATTTGATTAATAAACATGAAGTTAGAAGTAAATTGGTTGAGCAAGGTGCGATATTTCAGTCTTCAATGGACACTGAAAATATTATTCATTTAATCGCACGTTCCCAACAAGGAAAACTCAAAGATCGTATCATTGAAGCACTTAATGTCATCAAAGGCGCTTATTGTCTTTTAATTCAAAGCAGGTCTAAAATGTTCGCAGTGCGTGATCGCTATGGTGTACGTCCTTTATCGATTGGTAAAATGAAAGAGGGTGGTTATATCGTTGCAAGTGAAACCTGTGCACTTGATCTTGTCGATGCTGAATTTGTAAGAGACGTAAGACCTGGAGAGATGGTTATATTTCAACATGGTAAAGAAGAATTTGAAAGTATTCAACTTTTTGAGCCTGATCCACACATCTGTGCCTTTGAATTTATCTATTTTGCACGTCCTGATAGTGTCATTGAAGGAAAAAATGTTTATTCAGTGCGCAAAAAAATGGGTATGAAACTCGCAGAGTTGGCTCCTGTAGAAGCAGATTTTGTTATACCAGTACCTGATAGTGGTGTAAGTGCAGCTCTTGGTTATGCCCAAGCGAGCGGGATTCCCTTTGAAATGGCTATTGTGAGAAATCATTACGTTGGAAGAACGTTTATTGAGCCTACACAAGCGGTACGTGACCTTAAAGTAAAACTCAAACTTTCACCTATTCATAAGATACTCGATGGCAAAAAAATCGTTGTGATTGATGATAGTATTGTAAGAGGAACTACTTCACGTCAGATCGTCAAATTACTTAAACGTGCAGGTGCTGCTGAAGTACATATGCGTATAGCAGCTCCTACGATTGAGCACCCTTGTTTGTATGGTATTGATACACCAAGCTATAAAGAGCTTATCAGTGCCAATAAAAACGTTGAAGAAGTCAGAGAGTATATTGAAGCAGATTCACTTGCCTTTTTAAGTATTGAAGCACTAAAAGAGAGTATTGGCAATGATATGAAGTATTCACTGGTCAGTTTTGATGGAAACTATTTTATTAAATAATGCGCGAGATTTTAACCGCGGGGCGGTACTTTAAGAGGAAATTTGGGGAAAAAGTCTATAAAATCCCCATTTCTATTTCTGGATTTACATGCCCAAACATTGATGGAACCGTAGCTCGTGGTGGTTGTGTTTTTTGTGAAAATGAGTCTTTTAGTCCCAATTTAGAGCACAATCAACCAAAGCGATTTTTTTTAAATCCCACTTCTGAAAATCCTTATTTAGAATTTCAACTTATTCAATTGGAAGCACAGTATAAAAAAACAAAAAAAGTACTTTCAAAAAAATTTGGTGCACAAAAATTTATTGTCTATTTTCAATCATTTACCAATACTTATGCACCTCTTGATACATTGAAAGCGCTCTATACAAAAGCTTTGAGTTTTGAAGGCGTTGTAGGACTTAGCATAGGAACACGTACGGATAGTATTACAGAAGAAGTACTTGCTTATTTGGCAGAACTCTCCAAAGAACATGAAATATGGGTGGAGTATGGTGTTCAATCATCTTCAGATGAAACACTAAAACGCATAAACCGTGGACATGATAGTGCCAATATTGAAAAATATATTGCTTTAACGCATCAATATGGGCTTAAAATGTGTGCGCATGTTATATTTGGATTACCAGGAGAAACGCCTGAAATGGCACTGGAAAGTGTTAAATTTGCACTAAGACTGGGTGTGCACTCTTTCAAATTCCATCCACTCTATGTTGTAAAGCGAACAGCACTAGCCAATGATTTTAATAAAGGAACTTTTACACCAATAACAGAAGAGTGCTATATTCAAACATTAATCAAAGCAATTAAACTTTTGCCAGATAATGTAATGTTACAGCGTGTCAGTGCCGGGATCGAAGATGATTCATTACTTTCACCTTTATGGTGCTATACGAAGCATCAACAGATATATAATATTCGTGGGGCGCTTAAAAAAGAAGGAATAATTTATTAAAAATTCTGCTAGTGGCAGAAAAGCTCATAACGTGTATAAGGTTTTGCATAGGATGGGGGGTAACGCATAAATACAGTAAAGTTGCGCATCTCTCCAGTATGTAAATTCTCTGCAATGACAAATTCCTTTGTTGTATCAATGGTATGGGTCACTTCTCCCCAATTAAAAAGATTATCGAATGCAGATTTTGGAACAAAACTTATTCCATCTGAACCTGAACTCCCTAAAGCTTCATTAGAAATTTTAACTTCTAGAACACATTGTCCTATTTTAAATTTACCGATATTACGAATTTGACCTGAAATTGAAAATGACTCGTTGATTAACACTTTTTTTTGTACAACATTCTCAAGTCGTGCAACTTTAGTGTATTTATCAAGACCATAAATGGCAAAGATTGCAAAGACACACGAAATAAAAAATGCAGCAAGAATAGAGGGTGTGACTGAAGATTTACCATCATTATTACGAAGAGTAAGTGTTACAATCAAAGTAAAAAGAAGGATGATAACAATCACAGCAAACCAATGGAGTACCGTAAAATAGGTCAATATTGATCCTTTAGTAGCATTCTGCTTTTAGCGTTGCATTAACATCACCGCTGTATTTGAAATCATCAAAGACACTTTGGAATTCCATAGTACCTTCTTTGGGAAAATCTTGTTTAATAAATATCGACTGATTGACAATTGGCTTTAGTTTATTGATAAAAGTTTTAATACCTTGTTGTTCATCAAGTTGTTTAAAAACGAAGGTTTGCACTAAACAGAGTGTAAAATCTTTCTTGGAGTTATTATAAAGAGTGCCTTCAACGATCAATGAATCGGAGAATGTTAATTTTTTGACCATAGTTACTTCTGTTGAAGTCGCACGCAAAGTTTCACCTATTTTTATTTTGATAAAAAAAGGTGAAACGATTAATACAACAAGCGCTAAAATAATTAAAAGAAGTGAAGTAACAGAAGATTTTTTAGCGATCAAACTTGCCAAAATAATTAATGCTAAAAACGTAAAAAGTAGCCAGACAAATGCTAAATAATCATACAGACCAAAGTGTTTAACATAGGTCAATAGCGATAATTTAAGTGCATCAGTGCTCATTTCGGCTATTTTTCTCCTCTATTCCACTCAAACCAAAGCGTCTCTCTAATTCTTTAGAAATCAATGATGGATGAATATTTTTAGCCCCTAAAGCAACTAAAGCATGAAACATAAGATCAGCTGCTTCGTAGATGATCTCTTTGCTATCATTATCTTTACATGCAAAGCAAAATTCACCTGCTTCTTCTACTACTTTTTTTAAGATGCTGTTGTCGCCTTTTTGAAGCAATGATGCAACATAAGAGCTTTTAGGATCAGCTTGTTTACGTTCTTGAATAATATGATAAATTTTATCACTAATCGAATAAGCTTCAACCTCTTTGGCAGCTTCTTTAGGTGCTTCTTCAACATCTATACGGTTAAAAAAGCATGAAGAGCGTCCTGTATGACAGGCAACGCCTTCTTGCTCTACTTTAAGAAGCAATGTATCGCTATCGCAATCCAAATAGGCTTCTTTTACATGTTGAAGGTGTCCGCTGGTTTCACCTTTCTTCCAAAGGCTTTGGCGACTTCTAGAATAGTAGTGTGCCAGTCCAGTTTGTAATGTTAAAGAGAGTGCTTCTTGATTCATATAGGCTAACATCAACACTTCACCACTTTGGCTATCTTGTGCGATGACCGGTAGCAGTGGTGAAATATTCCAGTTGATGGAATTTAAAAGTGTTGAACTCATTTGCTGATACTAGCTGCTTTTTGGCTATCTTTGGTATCAACCCAAATGTTTGGTACAGCTCCCCCTGGTGTTAAGAAAATCTTAGCGTCTTTGTTCTCTTTAAGCGCTTCGTTGAACTTTCCTTGAACTTCGATTTGACGAAGTGTCAAAAGTGGTGTCGAGATACTTTCACTAATCTTTTTATTGGCGTAAGCATCAGCATCGGCTTCAATTTTGATAGCGTTAGCCTGACCTTGCGCATTAATCTCTCTTGCTTTGGCTTGACCTTCAGCCTCAGCAGCACGCTTGAGAGCTTGTTGGTTAGCAATTTCAACTTCGTAACGTGTTCGCTCTACTTCTTGTTTAGCTACTTGAACTTTTTCAATTTGCTCTTTAATCTTTGAAGGTAAAACAATTTCACGAAGTTGCATGGTGAGAAGTTCTACAGGTTGACCCGGTTGTGCATCAATCGCTTTACGAATGCCTTCTTCAATATTGACAGCAATTTCATTACGTTTTTGAGGAAGTTCTTCAGCGTTAAATTTACCAATAACGGCACGTGTTACGTCACGTACAACAGGGTTAATAATTTTATCTTCCCATGACATACCCCATGTTGCAATGGTTTGAGGTGCTGTGGTTGGCTCTAGTTTATACTGAACGGTAAGTTCAATGGAAACAGGAAGACCTCTCGCATCAAGGACTGAAATAGCGGCATTTCGTTTAATGCCTGAGCCTCTTTGCATTACTTCACCCAAATCTTCAGTTGAAGAGTAGTTCATAATGCGTACTTTAGTATCGACAATAAATACTTGTTGAATAATAGGAATAAAGAGGTGAAAACCAGGATCCATTGGGGTAGATTCAAATTTACCTGTAGTTGCTTTAATACCCATTTCACCTGAGTTAATAATGACAAAAGGCTTCGCTACAATTGCGATGACAACGACTGCGATAAGTACATAGAGCAATCCTGCTTTTTTACCAAGGTTTTTCATAAAATCGGGAGGTTCGATATTAAAAGGTGTGCGATTGTCATTGTCGCCTCCACCACTGTTTCCTCCACTATTTTTCTTTTTAAAATAATCGTTCAAATCTGCTGGCATAATGTTCCTTTACGTTGTTTAAATAAATGTTAAGAGGTGTTTGTATTTTGGGTTACGTCCGTAAACGACATCAAAATAAGCGTCTTGAAGTTGCTTGGTCACAGGACCTCGTTTACCATCACCTATGACATAATTGTCAATGTCTTTAATAGGCGTAACTTCCGCAGCTGTTCCTGTAAAGAAAGACTCATCGGCGATATACGCTTCATCACGTGTAATGCGTCTACGCTCAATCGGAATACCGGCTTCTTTTGCAAGGTCTAAAACCGTTGCTTGGGTGATACTTTCAAGTGAAGTATCATTTGGAGGTGTAATTAAAACACCGTTTCTTACGATAAAGAAACACTCACCACTTCCTTCTGCGATAAAGCCTTCATCATCGAGCAATAACGCTTCTTCGTAACCTGCCTCAAGTGCTTCGTATTTTGCCATTTGTGAGTTTAGGTAATTTGCAGCCGCTTTGGCTTTGCCCATGGTTGAGCTAACAGGGTTTCTTGTAAATGAAGAGATTTTAACACGAATGCCATTTTCGAGTCCCTCATCCCCAAGATAACTGCCCCATTGCCAAGCCGCAATGGCAGTATTGACTGGTGCTAATGCATGGTTAAGTCCCATGATGCCATATCCTAAATAGATAAGAGGTCTAATATAAACATTGGATGTAAAGTCGTTTGAGCGTAATACTTCAATGTGTGCTGCTTCAAGTTCTTCCAGTGAATAGGTTGTTTTAATACGGGTGATTTTTGCAGAATTCAATAAGCGCTTGGTGTGCTCTCTAAGCTTGAAAATTGCCAAACCCTCTTTGGTCATGTACGCACGTGTGCCTTCAAAAACACCGTTACCATAATGAAGCGTATGCGTCAAAATATGTACTTTTGCATCATCCCATGCAACGAGTTTGCCGTCCATCCAAATGTATTTTGCTTTATCCATTGTTCTACCTTCTTAAAAGTCGTTTTCTAAAGAGATACTATGTTAGCCAAAAATTAATTAAAGAGAGTTTTAGTATGAAAAGTTGCGTTATAATTTGGTGACAAAAAGAGAGGTACATTCATGAAAGCAAAGCTCTATATTGGTTCTACATGTAAAGATAAAAATGAGTACAAAGAGGTGCGTTCACCATACGATGGACGTGTAGTTTCAAGCTTTTGCCTTTGTGATGTGGTAGATGCTAAAGCCGTTTTAGAAACAGCTAAAAAAGCAGCGTTACGTGTAAAACAAACACCATTGCATCAGCGTATCAATTGGCTCTTGGATGTGGCACAAAAATTAGAATCTGAGCGTGAAAAAATAGCTAAAATAATTACCGATGAAGTAGGCAAGCCGATTGCTTTTTCACGTGTTGAGGTTGATCGGTGTATTGAGACGATTAAACTCTCTGCTAATGCTATGTTACATGTAAACGGTGAAACGTTTGATACGAGTGCCATGTCCAGTGGGAAAAAAAGCTTAGCTTTTTACAAACGAGAGCCTGTAGGTGTTGTACTTGCGATTACGCCGTTTAATTTTCCGCTCAATTTGGTAGCGCACAAAATTGCGCCTGCTCTGGTGGCAGGTAATGCGGTCATTCTCAAACCTACGTCGCAAGCGCCACGCACCGCATTTGAGCTTGTGAAGCTTTTCATTGAAAGCTCAAATGCGCCCAACGATGCGCTCAGCATTCTTTACAGTGGCGAAGGAGTGAATGAAACACTGATTGGTAGTGATATTCCTCGCGTCATCAGCTTTACAGGCAGTGTGGGTGTGGGGCGTGAGATTATGCAAAAAGCAGGCATTAAAAAGGTCGCACTGGAATTGGGTGGAAATGCGGCAACTTACATCGATGTTTCGGCTAACATTGCCATTGCCGCTAAACGATGTGCTGTGGGGGCGTTTATTAACTCAGGGCAAGTGTGCATTTCGTTGCAGCGTATTTATGTGAACGAAAATATTTATGAAAGCTTTTCAAAAGCGTTGGTTGAGGAGACAAAAATGTTACAGGTAGGCTCTCCGTATGACGAGCAAACCTTTATTGGTCCGATGGTGAATGAAGCCGCCGTAGAAAAAGCCAAACGATGGATTGCTCGTGCTATAGATGAGGGTGCAAAGTCACTGTGCGGTTCTATATGCAACGATCTTATGTTTGAGCCAACTATCATGGCGGATGTCACAGAGCAGATGCAAATTGTGTGTGAAGAGGTGTTTGCTCCGATTGTTTCACTTATGAAAGTCAGTGGTTATGAAGAAGCCAAAGAAAAGATGAACGCTTCATCGTATGGGCTTCAATACTCCATTTTTTGCAACGATCTTGCCATGGCACAAAAAGCCATTGATGAGCTTGATGCAGGCGGAATTGTCATCAATGATATTCCTACACTCAGGTTCGATCTTCAGCCTTACGGTGGTATTAAACAAAGTGGCATTGGTAAAGAAGGGCCTTATTTTGCTCTCATGGATGACTATACCCAGATAAAATCTGTGGTAATATGCTGAAAATATAAACTAAAGGACATACGATGTTAACAATAGGCGATAAAGCTCCTTCTTTGAGTCTTCCCAATCAAGATAATGTAGAAATTTCTCTAAGAGACTTAGAAGGCAAGTGGATCGTGCTTTATTTTTATCCTAAAGATAGCACTCCTGGGTGTACCACAGAAGCATGTGATTTTACAGCAGCGCTTCCTTCATTTGAAGATCTTAATGCCGTTGTTTTAGGCGTTAGCCCTGATAGCACAACATCGCATCAGAAGTTTATTGCAAAACAAAATTTGGAGATTACGCTTCTTTCGGATGTGAACACCGAAGTGGCGCAAAGCTACGGGGTTTGGCAGTTGAAAAAGTTTTGTGGTAAAGAGTATATGGGCATTGTTCGCTCAACGTTTTTAATCGATCCAAGTGGAAAAATTGCAAAGCTCTGGTCCAATGTCAAAGTCAAAGAACATGCCAATGAAGTTAAAAAAGCATTAGAAGCACTTCAATAAGAAGATATGACAAAAGAAGACTTTATGCCTTCTTTTGTTGCAAAAAGGTTGCGCTTAATTACTTACTGAAATAGCACATCCAATCCATTCTTCACGTATAGCATCACTGGCTTGAGGCTCATTTTTAAGAACGCGAGCAGGTGATATTTTATATTTGGTTGTAAGGTTTTGAATGATAATTTCTGCACGTTTAGATGCTAAAGCTTGAAGCGCTTCAGGTGGTATGATAACGCTCTCTGTAATTTTAGAGAGTAAAGCATCATTGATTGCACCAGCATCTAAACTTGCTTCTTTGTATGTTTTTATGAGTTTGCTGTAAGCATCATCAGAGTATTTTTGAATGTAGAGTTTTTTGATGGCTTTACCGTAACTGTCATCTTCTCTACTCTTTTTAGGAATGATTGCGTCAATTTGTGCTGTTACATTTTGTTCTTGAAGTATTTTGGTATCGAGTGTTTCATTAAAACTTGGTGTAATGATGAGTTTGAGCTCACTTCTTTTTTCCAAAATCTGACGATACTGCTCCATTTTTTCCTCTTCTGAACCAATCAGCGTATATTCTCCTGCTGCAAAATCAATACTTTTTAGATTTTCAGTTTCAATGCCAAGCATGGAGCCTAAAAGCTTAAATGGTGAGGTTACAATGCTACCAATAAGATTACCAATAGCTTTCCAGACAATGCTTCCGTAACGAAATTGGGGGTCATTTAAATCTCCACTAATAGGAAGATCAAGATCGATTTGCCCTTTAGAATCTTTTAAAATAGCAATTGCAAGACCTAGCGGAAGATTAGTAGCATCTTCACTTTCGATCTTATCACCAAGGGTTAAAGAGTCAAGATTGATCTTATTGCTTCCTTCCATCAACCCTTTTTTGATCTTGTAATTAAGATCCATTGAGAGTTTCCCTTGTTTAATGGCATATCCGACAAATTTACTAGAATAAGGTGTGAGGGAGGGCATATCAATATTTTTAAAGAGTATTTTGAGATTAGCATGATTTTTTGGATCAAAGGGTAAAACGGATCCTTCAATTTTAGTGTAACCGTATTTATCGACTTTTCCTTCTAATTTGAGCAAAGAAGGTTTGGTACTTTTGGTATCAAGGGTAGAAATAGATCCTATGAGACGATCGGCAAAGGTAGCAAAAGGGAGGAGTAACGAAGCATCTTGAAAATGGGCTGTTCCTTTATTGAACGTGATATTACCAAGATAAATTGCCATAGAATCATTGCTAGCCGATGTTTTTAGTGCACCTTTTTTTGTTTGAGCAGGAGTGGTAGTTGTTTTTAAAAGCCCTGTAAAATTAGTACTTCCATCTTTTTTAACATCTAGGTTGATGTAAGGTTTATCAAGCATAATGTTTTGGATACTCAGTGTTGCGGGTGAGAGATTATATGCGAGTTTATCAATGCCGAGATTTTCCCATGCAATCAGGGATTTATGGTCTTTATCTCCGAGTGAAAATTTTGCAACTGTTGCGTTGCCCTTAATTTCAAAAGTCATATTTTGATCAAAAGAAGCCTTCATCATGGCGTTAAGAGACAGTGTCCCATCTTGGATTAAAGCTGTTGTAAAAGGCACAATGTAAGGTTGTGCTTTTTCGAGTGAAAGTGCTTTGGCATCAATATTCATCTCCAAAGAGGAGTTAGCCAGAAGAAAAGCACCTTTTAAATTCAAAGAAGCAGTCGCATCTATAGTGCTATTAAGATCAAAATCAATTTTTTGATTGCTGTTGTTCGTAATGTGGAAAAGGTTTAATGAAAGTGGAGAAAGAAGTATCGGTGGAGCCTTAACATTTTGATCATTAATCTGAATGTGTGATGTGTCAACGAGCAAGTGCTTGAGTAAAAATTTCCATTCAGAAGAAGGTGTGGAAGAGACTTTTTTTTGTGCGTCAACAGTGGGTTTTGGCAAGGTAAAAAGTCGTTCAAGATTAGAGGAATACTCTTTTTCTAAAATAAGATTGAGTGTTGGTTTTTGAAGTATTGTTTTAGCAATACTAATGTGTGATGCTTGAAGATCAAAATCGATCTCTTCTGCTTTAATGAAAGGAATATCAATCACTGTTTTTTTCTGTTCATCTTCAAAACGAATATTTTCCAAAGAAGCCGTTGCTTTTTCTAAAGTAACGAGTGGTTTATCTTTGCTAAGATCGATGAAAAAAGGAACTTTTAATGAAAGGTTGCCATTTGAAAGTTTTGCGGGCATTGTAGGTAAGGCATATTTCCAAAAAGAAACCATTGGAAGACTCTGTATAGTGAGTTCACCGTAAAATTTGAGTGGTTCAAAAGAAGCACTGCTAGCGAGTGTTATTTTTTCTTCATTTTGGAGCATGACTTTAAGGGCATGAATGCTGAGATCATCTTTGTAAAAGCTAAGATTATTGACAGAATAATTCATAGGTCCAATTTCAATTTTAAAAGGCTCACTTGGTCTCTCATCGGTAAAATTTGTTTTAGCATTTTGAATATCAACATGTTCGATGACAAAAGGCATTGCGATGTTGTCATCATGTGTTGTATTGTTTTCTGATGAAGCGTTTGATGGAAAAAGAGTTAGAAGTTTGAGGCTTCCATTGGAATCAATTTTAAGATCAACAAAGGGTTTTTCTACAAGCAAAGATTTAACAAAAAACTCTTTTTTAAAAAGATACGAGGGTTCATAATTGATATAAAGATGTTCCAGTGTTGCTACGTTGTTACCCGTAATGTCTTGGAGTGCAAAATTATTGATATGTAATTCAAAGGTAAAAGGATTAAAAAGTACTTTTTCAATTGAAATGGTGAGGTGAAGTTTTTCTTTCAGTAGATCAGGTAACTTTGTTTGTGCCCACCATGGAAGAATGATAAAACCACTCAATGTATACAGTAAGGGAAGAAAGATTAACCAAAATAGAACATTTTTAAGACACTTTTTTAGCATCGAACCATCCTTTTATAGGGCTAATTTATTATACTACAAAATGTAAAATTCTATTTAAAAGTGCTATTAGTTTTATGAGGATAGATTGGTTATATGTTACCTATGTTATAATTTTTAAAATACATACTTTTAAAGAATATAGCATGCTCGTTCATATTTGTTGCTCCGTTGACAGTCACTTTTTTTTACAAAAACTTCAAAAAAATTATCCAGGAGAGAAGCTTGTAGGTTTCTTTTATGACCCCAATATTCATCCGTTTAGTGAACATGAACTCAGACTTCTTGATGTAAAACGCAGTTGCGCTAAGTTGGGTATTCCATTACATGTAGGTGCGTATAACTATGAAGGATGGATCGAGGCAGTTCGAGGTTTAGAAGGTGAGCCTGAAAAAGGCAAACGCTGTCAAGTATGCTTCGATAACAGGTTAGAAATGAGTGCTCAAAAAGCACTAGAACTAGGCGAAAAAGTGATAACAACCACATTGCTAACAAGCCCTAAAAAATCATTGGATCAATTGGAAAAAGCTTTACGCTCCATTGCTGATCAGTACCATTTAGACATTGTGGCACCTGATTTTAGAAAAAATGGTGGTACCCAAGAACAGTTTGTACTCGCCAAAGAGGCGATGTTGTATCATCAAGATTATTGTGGGTGCATTTTTGCGTTAAGTGTACAAAGAGAACAGCAAAAAAGATGGGCAGATGAACTAAGTTCTCCTGTACGACCTCAAATTTTACCCTCTTCTATTGAAGATCGCATAGACCTATATGAAAAAGTGATGGAGCTTGAAACAAAAGAGACTCCTTTTAAACTTGTGCGTGAAAAATTTTTAAATTATAGATTACTCCGTGCATGGATTAAGAACAGCCAAAAAGAGGTTATTCCTAGCTATATCTTATTTTACTCTGTATGTAAAAAAGAGCATGTCAAAGCAAAAATCGAGACGATTATTCAAGATATAGGTTTCTTAAATAAAGAAGAAGCACGGTTTATTTCGCTTAAAATGTTCAATACCTTTGCCAATACGCATTACAGAAACGTCCAAGAAATGCTACAAAATCCTCCAACGATTGCAGTAGAAATGGCTTTTAGAAACAGTATTATAATGTCACCATTTACCTCTTTAACCCCTCTTATTGTACTCGATGAGGTTAAAATAGAGTCATATGAACTCTTCATTCAAAGTTTTACCTACCCTGACATTAGAGAAAATTTAGTATTAATTAGCTAAAATATTAGAATTTTGTTAGAAGGTTTCAAAGATGTTAATTGATGTTGTAGAGATTCAAAAAATACTTCCCCATCGCTTCCCTTTTTTACTGGTCGATAGAATAACGGGGCTTGTTCCAGGTGAGTCTATCGAAGGTTTTAAAAATATTACGATTGGTGAGCAGATTTTCCAAGGACACTTTCCCGATCATCCTATTTACCCAGGCGTTATGATTATTGAGGGTATGGCACAAGCCGGTGGGGTACTTGCATTTAAAAGTATGGATGAAGAAAAGCAAGAAGATACAAAAGAAAAAGTAGTTTATTTTATGAGTATCGATAATGCTAAATTTAGAAGTCCTGTTAAACCAGGAGATCAACTGGTTTACAAACTCACTGTTCTAAAACACAGAGGTAATATTTGGGTTTTAGATGCAAAAGCTTATGTTGATGACAAGCTTGTTGCTGAAGCAGAATTAAAAGCTATGATTGTGGACAAATAACATGCCAAATATTCACCCAACTGCCATTGTTGAAGAGGGAGCGAGTTTAGCTGACGATGTAAAAATCGGAGCTTATGCGTTTGTATCTAAAGATACCACACTCAAAAGTGGTGTTGAGGTGATGCAAGGAGCGCAAATCTATGGTGAGACTAAGGTTGGAGAAGATACCAAGATCTGTCCTTACGCTGTCATTGGTATGCCCCCACAAGATACAGGCTATACACCAGAAGATGATGTACGCGTTGAAATAGGTCGCAATGTTATGATCCGCGAATTTGTAACGATCAACGCAGGTACCAAAAAAGGTGGCGGTGTTACACGTATTGGTAATAACTGTTTTATTATGATTTATTGCCATATTGCGCATGATTGCCAAGTAGGCAATAATGTCATTATGGCAAATAACGCTACATTGGCAGGACATGTGCATATAGGCTCTTTCACGGTTATTGGTGGTATGACACCAATTCATCAGTTTGTCCATATTGGAGAAGGTGTTATGATCGGTGGAGCGAGTGCGGTGAGTCAAGACATTCCTCATTTCTGCCTTGCTGAGGGTAATCGAGCCGTTGTTCGAGGCCTTAATAGCGTTGGTTTAAAACGTCGTTTTGAACGAGAAGATATTACGGCTATTCAAAGTGCCTATAAACAACTTTTTAGAAGTGAAAACCCTATAAAAGAAACTGCTGCGAAATTGTTAGCAAGTGAAACGAACGAAAAAGTATTGCAAATGTGCAATTTTATTATGGAGTCCACACGAGGCATTCCATTTGAGAGGAAAAATAATGGTCAATAGAGAGTGTAGTTTTTGTGGCACGAAAGAGAGTAGTGACACAAGGTTGATCGCAGGTGATGATGTTTTTATCTGTGAGCATTGTGTCATTTCAGCCCATAAAATCTTTTTTGGAGAAATCCCAGAGCCTTCGCTAAGTAGTAGTGAAGAGCCATTTAACCAAGAGCTTTTAGCTCCAAAAGAGTTGAAGAAAGTACTCGATGATTTTGTCATTGGACAAGACCAAGCAAAAAAGATTTTTTCTGTGGGTGTTTATAACCACTATAAAAGAATTTTTAAACAAAGTACCATTGCAGATGATACTGAAATCTCTAAATCTAATATTTTACTCATTGGACCAACAGGTAGTGGTAAAACATTGATGGCACAAACTTTAGCGCGTTTCTTAGATGTACCAATTGCTATCTCAGATGCGACAAGTTTAACGGAAGCTGGTTATGTGGGTGAAGATGTTGAAAACATTCTTACAAAGTTGCTTCAATGTGCCAATGGTGATATTAAAAAAGCAGAACAAGGTATTGTTTTTATTGATGAGATCGATAAGATTGCCCGTATGAGTGAAAACCGCTCAATCACCAGAGATGTTTCAGGTGAAGGTGTTCAACAAGCACTGCTTAAAATCATTGAAGGAAGTGTTGTAAACATTCCACCAAAAGGTGGACGTAAACACCCTAACCAAGATTTTATTCAGATCGATACCACTAACATTTTATTTGTGTGTGCAGGAGCTTTTGATGGTTTAGAAGAGATCATCAAACGTCGTATCGGTAAAAATGTGCTTGGTTTTGAGCAAGAAAAACGTACAAAGAGCCAGGATGAAGGGCTTTTTGATTTGGTAGAACCTGATGATTTAGTGCATTATGGATTGATTCCAGAACTTATTGGCCGTTTACATGTAACAGCAAAACTTTCACCAATTACGCAAGAAGATATGGTGCGTATTTTGACAGAGCCTAAAAATGCGATTTACAAACAGTATAAAAAATTGTTTGCAATTGATAATGTTGAACTTTCATTTGAAAAAGAAGCGCTGGATTCTGTGGCTGAGCTTGCAATTAAGCGTAAAACAGGTGCACGTGGACTTCGCAGTATTATGGAAGACATTATGGTAGATGTTATGTATGAGCTTCCAGAATTAAATGGCTATGAAGTGATGATTACCAAAGATGTGGTTACAAAAGGTGAAAAACCGCTTTATATCAAAAAAGATAAAAAAAGTGCGTAAAAAAGGATTGATGAAATGATTTTGGACAAGATAATAGGATTTTTCTCAAGTGATATGAGTATTGACCTTGGAACGGCAAATACATTGGTATTGGTCAAAGGTAAAGGTATTATTATCAATGAGCCTTCCGTTGTTGCCGTACAACGTAACCGCTATGGTAAACAAAATATCTTAGCAGTCGGTCAAGAGGCAAAAAACATGGTGGGTAAAACACCAGGTGATATTGAAGCGATCCGCCCAATGCGTGATGGTGTTATTGCTGATTTTGATATGACTGAAAAGATGATTCGTTACTTCATTGAAAAAGCACACAGAAGAAAAAGCTTTTTACGTCCTCGTATTATCATTTGTGTTCCATACGGTCTTACGCAAGTTGAGCGTAAAGCGGTACGTGAGTCTGCGATGAGTGCAGGTGCGCGTGAAGTTTTCTTGATTGAAGAGCCTATGGCAGCTGCGATTGGTGCGGGTCTTCCTGTACGTGAGCCACAAGGTAGCTTAGTGGTTGACATCGGTGGTGGTACTACTGAGATTGGTGTTGTATCTTTAGGTGGTTTGGTTATCAGTAAATCGATCCGTGTTGCGGGTGACAAAATTGATATGGCCATTGTGGATTATGTTAAGAAAAAATACAACCTTCTCATTGGTGAGCGAACCGGCGAAGAGATTAAAATTGCTATTGGTTCAGCTGTTCCTATGGATGAACCACTCTCTATGATGGTTAAAGGTCGCGATCAGGTCAGTGGACTTTTAAGTCGTATTGAACTCTCTAGTGAAGACGTCAGAGATGCGATTAAAGAGCCTTTAAAAGAGATTGCCGATGCTCTCAAAGATGTACTCGAAGTTATGCCGCCTGATCTTGCTGGAGATATCGTTGAAAACGGCGTTGTCCTTACAGGTGGCGGTGCATTGATTCGTGGATTTGACAAATACCTTTCAGACATTGTTAAGTTGCCTGTTTTTGTTGCAGATGAGCCACTTTTAGCGGTTGCAAAAGGTACAGGAAAAGCGCTCGAAGAGATTGAACTTTTACAACAATTGTCGAATGAGTAAAATTAAAATTATCATTTTGTTGAGTATCTTTGTGTTTGTATCGTTTAGGTACAGCACAGAGGCTCGACATATCATAGGTGGCGTTAACACAAAGATTCTCGCTTCCTATGTTGATATGAAAATGCGTATTCAGGAAAAAATCGATGAGCATCTTTCTCAACAAGAAGAGATTCAGCGGTTACGTTCTGAAAATCAAACATTACAAAAATCAGCTGTTCTTTCCATCGCTTTTGCAAGTAAACTCAGTGACATGCTTAAAGAGCACAATGTCTCTGGATATCATCCTAGCGTGACAATGGTTGAGTCCATTGGCTATACCAATCTTAATGACTATGGAAAAGTATGGTTAAAGTTTGATGCGTTTGATCAAAATAAGATTTATGGGCTACTGCAACAAGGCTATGCGGCAGGGATTGTTGTAGCAAATGATGGACATCCTCAAGGTTTATTGTTGAGTGATCCTAAAGCTATTTTTGCAGTCTATGTTGGAAATCAAAAAATGCAAGGAATTGCCCAAGGTAATCGTAAAGAAGTTCTTGTTAAATACATCTCGCAGTGGTTACAGCCTCAAGTCGGAGACGAAGTCATTACAAGTGGACTGGATCAGATCTTTTTTGAGGGAATTAAAGTCGGTGTTGTAACCGAAGTAATCGATGAAGAATCATCAAAAACCGTTGTTGTAAAACCTTATGTAACAACACATGTACCATCTTATATGCATGTGATTGTACAAAACTAGTCTTGAACCCAGAACCTAAGAGGTGTTGGGTTGAATACTACATGTAGATTAAAGGAAAAAGATGCCAAAACGTCAAGATATTAAAACCATATTATTAATCGGATCAGGTCCTATTGTCATCGGGCAGGCATGTGAGTTTGACTATTCAGGAACCCAAGCGGCAAAAACTTTAAAAGAACTTGGATACAGAGTTGTTCTTGTTAACTCCAATCCAGCAACCATTATGACAGATCCTGAATTTGCAGACCGAACGTATATTGAACCAATTACACCTGAAGTGATTGCACGCATTATTGAGAAAGAGAGCGTTGATGCTGTGCTTCCAACGATGGGCGGGCAAACAGCACTCAATGTTGCTATGAGTATGCATGAACAAGGTATGTTAGAAGGCATTAAATTTTTAGGAGCAAATCCAGCTGCCATCAAAAAAGGTGAAGATAGACAAGCATTTAAAGAAGCGATGATTAAAATAGGTATGGATTTACCTATTAGCGCGTATGCATATAATTTAGAAGAGGCGTATGCAGCAGCTGAAAAAATCGGCTTTCCTCTTATTATTCGTGCTTCTTACACTCTAGCAGGTGGTGGTAGTGGTGTTGCATATAACATTGATGAATTTAAAGAGCTTGCAATGGCAGGTATTGATGCCAGTCCTATTAATGAGATTTTGATCGAAGAGTCACTCCTAGGTTGGAAAGAGTATGAGATGGAAGTTATTCGTGATCATGCCGATAACTGTATTATCGTCTGCTCCATCGAAAACTTTGACCCAATGGGTGTGCATACGGGAGATAGTATTACCATCGCTCCGGCATTGACTTTAACCGATAAAGAGTACCAACGTATGCGAAATGCATCCTTTGCAATTCTTCGTGAAATTGGTGTCGATACAGGCGGTAGTAACGTACAATTCTCAATCTGTCCTAGTACAGGTCGTATGACAGTTATTGAGATGAACCCGCGTGTAAGTCGTAGTTCTGCACTTGCTTCAAAAGCGACAGGCTATCCTATTGCCAAAGTAGCGACACTTTTAGCAGTTGGCTTTACACTCGATGAAATCAAAAATGACATTACAGGAACAGCAGCAAGCTTTGAGCCAGTTATTGACTACATCGTTACTAAAATTCCTCGTTTCACATTTGAAAAATTTCCACTAGCAGATTCAACGCTCACAACTTCGATGAAGAGTGTGGGGGAGGTTATGGCGATTGGTCGAACTTTTAAAGAGTCTTTCCAAAAAGCACTTTGCTCACTTGAGACAAATCTCAGTGGATTTGAAAGCCTTAAAGTGGATGAAGACAAACTCAAAAATGAAATTCGTCGTCCTAATTCAGATAGAGCACTCTATGTGGGTGAAGCATTCCGTAGAGGTTATAGTGTTGAAGATGTCTTTAACTTAAGTAAAATCGATCCATGGTTTTTAAATCAAATTAAAGAAATTATTGATTTTGAGAAAAAAATTGATATGTTTATTTTGAATGATGAAACATTGTTACGTCAAGCCAAAACAATGGGCTTCTCTGACAAGATGATCGCAAAACTTATCAACAAAGAAGACAATTTAGAGCTAACAACCAATGACATCTACTTTGCACGTAATAAACTGGGCATTGACTTTGAATATAATGAAGTCGATACATGTGGAGCAGAGTTTAAAGCATTAACACCATACCTTTACTCTACAACCAATGTGACAAAACTTCCTGCACAAGTAAAAGAGAATGACACACAGAAAAAAGTTATGATTATCGGTGGAGGACCTAACAGAATTGGTCAAGGTATTGAGTTTGACTACTGTTGTGTTCATGCTGCGTACGCGTTAAATGACTTGGGTGTTAAAACAATTATGTATAACTGTAACCCAGAAACCGTTTCAACAGATTACGACACCAGCGATATTCTCTACTTTGAGCCGATTGATTTAGAGCACGTCAGAAGCGTAGTTGAAAAAGAAAATCCAGATGGTATCATTGTTCATTTTGGTGGACAAACACCACTTAAACTTGCGAAGCGATTAACAGTTATGGGCGCAAAAATTATCGGTACAACCGCTCGTGTGATTGATATGGCAGAAGATAGAGAGAAATTCTCAAAGTTTATTACCGAAAATAATATTAAACAGCCAAACAATGCAACTGCAACGAGTGAAGAAGAGGCAATCGAAAAAGCAAAAGAGATCGGTTATCCTGTTCTTGTTCGCCCAAGTTATGTTTTGGGTGGACGTGCAATGCGTATTGTTTATAACGAGAGTGAACTTCGTACTTATATGCACGAAGCAGTGAGCGTAAGCCATAATTCACCTGTCCTTATCGACCAATTCTTAGATCGTGCTATTGAAGTTGATGTTGACGCGATCTGCGATGGTAAAGAGGTGTATATCGGTGGCATTATGCAACACATTGAAGAAGCGGGTATTCACAGTGGTGATAGCGCATGTTCACTGCCTTCGATCAGCCTTAGCGATGAGATTCTTACCAAAATTGAGTCACAAACCAAACAAATTGCCCTTAACCTTGGCGTTGTAGGTTTGATGAACATTCAATATGCCATTTATCAAGACGATGTTTACATGATCGAAGTAAACCCTCGTGCGAGTCGTACAGTGCCATTTGTCAGTAAAGCGACAGGTATGCCAATGGCAAAAATCGCAACACGTGTTATGTACCAAGGAAATCTAAGAGAAGCACTTGCTTTCTATGACAAATTTGATGTTGTACGCGAAGGCAATGGCATATTGAAACCTAAGAAATTTGACCACGTTGCTGTTAAAGAAGCGGTCTTCCCATTTAATAAACTACAAGGTGCAGACCTCATTCTAGGACCTGAGATGAAATCAACAGGCGAAGTTATGGGCATTAGCCGAAACTTCCCAGCATCATTTGCAAAAAGCCAAATTGCTTCGGCTAACGTGCTTCCAAAAAGTGGTTCAGTCTTTATCTCTTTAGTGGACATCGACAAATCATTTGCAAAAGAGATTGGTACAAAATTTGAAGCGCTTGGCTTTAAAGTCGTTGCAACGGGCGGCACACATAAAGCACTTCGTGATGCAGGTGTAGATGCTGAGTTTGTCTATAAAATTTCTGAAGGTCGCCCAAACATCGAA
Organism: Sulfurospirillum sp.; assembly: GCF_036802865.1. Classification (NCBI taxonomy): domain Bacteria; kingdom Pseudomonadati; phylum Campylobacterota; class Epsilonproteobacteria; order Campylobacterales; family Sulfurospirillaceae; genus Sulfurospirillum; species Sulfurospirillum sp. The sequence goes on from NZ_DAIRVK010000001.1 coordinate 211,404, forward strand.
GATAAACTTAAAAATGGCGACATTGCGCTCGTGATTAACACGAGTGATAATAAATCAAGCAAAGACGATGCAAAGAAAATTCGCCAAGCGGTTCTTCGCTTTAAAATCCCATACTTTACCACTGTTTCTGCAGCAGCGGCTGCAACAACGGCGATTGAGTACATTCAAGACAAAAGCGCACTTGAGCCAAGAGCGTTGCAAGACTATCTAAACTAAAAACCATGAATCCCGACCTTGTTTATCTAGCACAAACAGAGACAACGGCGGGGTTCCTCTCCCAAAATGCGGATGCGCTAGCAACCATCAAAAATCGCCCAAGCGGCAAATCGTTTCTCATTAGTGTTGATTCACTCGCCATGCTTCGCTCTTTTACAAGAGTTGCAAAAGCACATAAAAATCGCGTGAGAAGAGCCCGAAAAACAACCTTTGCCTACCCATGCGGTCTAGCCATTCGCGTGGTTAAAGATAAAGCACATTTACAGTTTTTGAAAAAGCTTAAATGGAGCTACTCAACTTCGTCCAACCCTAGTGGCATGGGCTTTGATGAAGTATTTGCCGAAGAAAAAGCTGATGTCATTGTTTATACTCAAAAAGGTTTTTTTGAAAATAAACCTTCATCCATTTATAAACTTGGAAAAGTAAAAATGAGGAAACTACGCTAATGAATTTCAAGAAACTTACAAATGCGGAAAATTATTTTTTAGAGCTCTATCCTGAGGGGTTTAAAGATGTAGGGCTTTTGCCTATCATCAAACGACACAATACTTCCAAAATAGGCGAGCAAGTCCGCGAGCTATTTGTAAAAGAGAACTTTACACAGTCTGAGATCATCTGTGAAAACTTTGCCAAAATCGTCTCAAAGTCAACACTTATATCACTCTTTGAAAAACCAAAAGTGCGAGATATGGTCAAGTCCATGCGCATGGAGCGAAGAGATATGCTCAGTATCGGTTTGTACGAAATGCTGTATGGTGATGTCAAAGAGGGTTTTGAGACTGTTGTTGAAGTCTTGTCTTTTTACGGTTTGGCAAAATGGTCGATCGTAACGCTTATCCCTTACTATTTCGACCGAGGCAAAGCATTTTTCATTAAACCAACGACTACTAAAAATATCATCACTTTTTTTGAAATAGAAAATTTGGTGTATAAGCCAAAACCGAGTTATGAATTTTACGTTGCATATAGTAACATGTTAGAAACAATGAAAGCAAATGTTGGTGAAAAGATAAGCCATGATGATAACGCCTCATTTACAGGCTTTTTGATGATAGCGATGGAAGAGTCATTGCATTTCAAATAAAGTTTTACATATAAAGAGATAAAATTGAGTAAAAGATTAAACGTGAAAAAGTATGTTACTGGTTTTTTATTTTCAAAAGACTCTACACACGTAGTCTTAATCAAAAAACTAAACCCAACATGGCAAGAGGGTTTATTAAATGGCGTTGGTGGAAAAATTGAAAAAAATGAATTATCATGTGATGCAATGGCTAGAGAGTTTGAAGAAGAAACTGGAGTTACAATTACACGTGATCAATGGACTTGTTATGCAAAAATTTATCGACCAAACTATTACGAACTAGATGTCTATTATGCTCATTCTGATCTCGCCTATGAGGTTAAGACAGTTGAGAAAGAAGAGGTTTGTCTAGTAGAAACTAGTAAGATACCTGATAGGATTGTTCCAAATTTAAAGTGGTTAATTCCACTTGCATTAGATAATCAAATAGACTTCTCAACCCCTATTGTTATAAATGAAATATCTCAAGAACGAATTCAGGCATAACAAAACTAAACAATGGAAGTTAAATTTTTAACTTTTCTTTTGCTAATTCCATAAAAGAGTTAATACTTATTTTCAAGTTTTTTCAAAATGTATGACTACATCTTCCCCGTAATCTTCCGAATCGCCAATGAAGCTAGTGTCAAGCCAAACGAAGCGGTCACACACATCAAACTTCCCATCTCTTTACAAATAGGCTTTTCATCCGAAAATACCGTTAAAAATGTGCCTTGAAAGCCTGTTTTCTTAAGCCCATCTCTAAAGCCTTTTGCCAGCATATCGCCATATGTGTCCCAAATAGGAGCATAGTGAATTTTGGTTGGGTCGATTTTTTTCGCACCACCAGCGGAACTTAGAAGTTTGGTATGAGCTTTGTGCGCTACGGCGATTTTGGCTTCCATGTCATCAATGGCGTCAATTACAATGTCATAAGGCTCGAAGTCAAAGTTCTCAACCCATTCAGGGGTTACTTTTGCAACGATGGGTGTAACCCCTTTATAAAGACTTGCCATGTGTAAGACTTTTACTTCGCCTACAGCTTCACTGCCTAGTTGTCTGTTTTGATTGGTTACATCGTAGGTATCAAAATCAACGATGGTGATGTCACTAATCCCTGTGCGATACAGTGCATCCAAACAAGGGCTTCCGACACCACCAATGCCTAAAAGAAGGACTTTTGCACGTTGCAGTTTTTCAAAGTCTTCACCAAAAACTCTTCTAACACGTGAATAACGATCTTCCATTATTTTATCCATTGCTTTAAATTTTCCAGTTCATCGTGTGCGGTCATGTCGAGTTTGATAGGCGTGATGGAGATGTAGCCTTCATCGATAGCACTGAGGTCACAGTCTGCTTTTTCACTTTTTTTCCATTCAAGCGTGTGCACACCCAGCCAATAATACTCTTCGCCTCGTGGGTTTCGGTGCAGATGCGCGTCATTGCCATACATGCGATGTCCTGCACGGGTAATTTTGTAGCCCTTGCACTCTTCGGGTTTCAAAGCTGGAATGTTGACATTTAAAAAACGACGTTCACCGAGCGGAAACGTGCCTTCTAAAATGCGTTTAGCCAGATCATATACCGTTTGCTCTGCAAGATCATAGCCGTGTGTTAGCTCAATATTTTGAGGTCCACCGGTATAGACTTGAGAGATGGCGATGGCTGGAACACCATGCAATGCCGCTTCCATCGCCGCACTTGCTGTACCACTGTAGGTAATGTCTTCACCTAAATTTGAGCCTTTGTTGATGCCACTGACGATCAAATCAGGCTTACTTTCACCCTCAAAAAGGGCATTGAGCGAGAGGTAGATACAGTCTGTTGGTGTGCCATCATCGAGTTTAAAAAAATCATCTTCAATCGCAACAAAGCGAAGAGGGCGTGTAAGAGTGAGTGAATGTCCACATGCGGATTTTTCAGAGGTTGGTGCTACGATAGTAACATGTCCTAAAGGACGAAGGGCACGGGCAAGAGCGTGAAGTCCTGGACTTTCAAAGCCGTCATCATTGGTAATTAAAATACGTTTCATTGAAATACCTATTTTTTATTTACATTATAACGAAAGAGGCTTACAATTTTAAGAGATTTTTGTATAGACTTCGTTTTGAAGAAAGTTTAAAAGGTACAATTTTGAAATTACTTGTTTCCGCCCTAGAACCATCGGCAAATTTACACTTAGAACCTATTTTGAATGCTTTAGAAAAGTGTGAACTGTATGGTATCTTTGATGAGCGCTTTGGAAAACCCTTACTTCCGAGTCGAGCATTTTCGATTATGGGATTTTTAGATGCATTGCCGAAAATTCGTAAAGCTAAAAAAGCGATCAAGACGATGGCACGTATGAGTTTTTTTGTGGACAAAGTCTTGCTCATCGATTCGCCTGCGTTCAATATTCCCTTGGCAAAAGCGATTAAGACGATCAATCCTAATGTTGAAATTATTTATTACATTTTGCCTCAAGTGTGGGCATGGAAACCTAAGCGGGTAGCTGTTGTTGAAAAATATTGCGATGTTTTAGCTTCGATCTTACCATTTGAGCAAAATTTTTACACTAAAGCGACCTATGTGGGACATCCGCTTTTAGATGAGATCCCACTGTTTAAACTAAGAGCCGATGAGACGGGTGTGATAGCTTTTTTACCCGGAAGTCGTAAAAGTGAAATTAGAAGTTTATTGCCAATTTACAAAGAACTGGCTTCCAAGATAGAAGGCAAAGAAAAACTCTTGGTGATCCCTTCACATTATGATTATCGAGAAATTGCAGAGATTTATGGCGATATACATGACTTTAAAATCTGTCGAGATACCTATGAGGCATTTGAAAAAAGTGAGTTTGCCTTTGTTTGTTCAGGAACGGCCACACTTGAAGCAGCTCTGGTTGGTGTTCCTTTTGTACTGGCGTATAAAGCTAAGGCGATTGATTATTGGATCGCTAAGCAGTTTGTGAAACTCAAACATGTAGGTCTTGCCAATCTTATTTTTGATTTTGAGAAAATGGAGCCTTTACACCAAGAATTTTTACAAGAAGAAGTGAATGTTGATAATTTACTTCAAGCGTATGAAAGTATGGATAAAGAGACATTTTTCAACCATGCGAAAAAGCTTCGTGCTCTACTAGGGCACGGTAGCCAAGAGGCAATGATAAGCATAATGAAGGTATAATTGAAATTCTTACCAAAATTGTAAGAATTTTCTGCCTCAAAAAAAACAAGTTTTTCAAAGAAATCTTGGGCATTGCCCTTGTTTTATGCCATAGCCGCTAGTGTGGGCTTTGCCTAAAATCGCTATATAACAATTTAAAATAGAAGTAAGGAGATAACCATGAGCAATGTAAAAGAACCAATGACCGAATATGGTTATAAAAAATTAACACATGAATTAAGTGATTTGAAAAAAAGACAACGACCAGAAACGGTCATCGAGCTTGATATTGCACGAAGTCATGGGGATTTAAAAGAAAATGCAGAATACCATGCGGCAAAAGAGCGTTTAGCGTTTATTGATGGGCGTATAGGGGAGCTTAGTGATCTTGTTTCGCGCACGCATGTGATTGACCCAAGCTCTTATGAGCACGACAAAGTGCGTTTTGGCTCAACCATTATGCTGGAAAATATGGATACAAATGAAGAGGTAACTTATACCATTGTGGGAAGTACTGAGAGCAATCCTGATCGTGGACTTATCTCCTACTATTCGCCATTAGCGATACAGTTAATGGGACGAGGTGAGGGTGAAGAGGTTACTATAAAGTTACCATCGGGTAAGCAAGAGTACGAAATTTTAGAGATTGCATACCATGAGATCAATTTCGAGGGATAAATCATGTCAAAAATAGATATAGCGATCATTGGAGCAAGCGGTTATACGGGCTTGGAGCTAATGAAAATTTTGATCAATCATCCGCATTTTAATATAACCTATATTGCTACCACAGAAGGTGGAGTTAAAGCCTCTGAGTTGCACCCAAGTTTAGCGAGTGTTTTTGAACAAGAGGTTTTAAAGGCCGATGCAACTGATGTGGCAAAACATGCCAAGCTTGCTTTTTTAGCGCTTCCTCATAAAGCAGCCATGGGTTTTGCAAAAGAGCTTTTAGCTTTAGATGTTAAAGTGGTTGATCTTTCAGCAGATTATCGTTTAGAACTTGAAGCGTATGAGAAACATTACTGTGAGCATGAAGATAAAGAGAATTTAAAAGAGGCTATTTATGGGCTTCCTGAGATCAATCGTGAAAAAATTAAACAAGCGAATTTAATTGCAAATCCAGGGTGTTATCCAACGGCTTCGATTTTGGGGATTGTGCCATTTTTAAGTTATTTAAATAAAGAAGCGCCTATTTTTATTGATGCCAAAAGTGGTGTGTCTGGTGCGGGTAAAAAACCAACAGAAACAGTACATTTTGTGACTATCAATGAAAATATTTTTGCCTACAATCCACTCAAACATCGTCATGAGCCAGAGATTGCTGAAAAACTCAGACTCGTGAGTGGGCATCCTTTTGAGGTCAACTTTGTACCACACTTACTTCCGGTGAGTCGCGGAATGTTGGTGAGCTCTTACTTGCAAACCAATGAAGTCATTGATGCTAAAGCGGTTCTTCAAGCCTTTTATAAAAACGAGCGTTTTGTACGTATTCGCGAAGTTCCTGTGGATATTAAATCAACGGCTGGAACAAATTTTTGTGATATTTTTGTAAGCCAAAAAGGTAAGTCCATTTTTGTCTCTTCAAGCATCGACAATCTTTTACGCGGAGCTTCAGCTCAAGCGGTAGTGAATGCTAACCTCATGTGTGGTTTTGAAGAGACTGCTGGAATCCCTATTATTGCCTATGTCCCCTAAACTGATTATCAAAGAAGGAGCCTTCTTTATCGCTGACGCGCATGACTCAGCCGAGCGGACTTTCTTCTTTGATTTCTTGGTTCACGTAAACCAAAATCCTCCACCTCAACTTTTCCTTATGGGTGATATGTTCGATCTGCTTGTGGGTAATGTTACTTATGGAGTGAACCAATACCAGCGTTATATTAATCTTATTGAAGAGATTGGGTACAAATGTGAAGTTTATTACTTCGAGGGTAACCATGACTTTAATCTTTCAAAGCTGTTTAAACATGTTGTGATTATTCCTATTGAAGAACAACCTCTTGTATGTGAGCTTCCTAATGGTAAAAGCTGTCTTTTGTTACATGGTGACAAATATGGAAGTTTTATTCATCGCTGCTACACAAAAATAATCCGCAATAAGATCGTTCTTTCTGTATTAAACAAATTGGACGTATTACTGCAAGGTGCTATTTCTAAAAAGATCCAAAATGATCAATCCAAAAAAAGATTGTGCAAACAAATTGAGAATTTTGCAACGCTAATGCAACAGAAGCTCCATTACTATCCAAAAGTAGACGTAATTGCAGAAGGTCATTACCATCAAAATGTCCATTTTATGGACTCTGGTGTGCATTATATAAATTTTTCATCTTTTGCGTGCAACCAAAGCTATTTTAGTGTACAATCTTTTTCAGAGACAGAATTTGCGCAAAAGCAACTAAGGGGCTGCAATGGCTAAAGAAAGTATTTTGAAAGTAGGCTCCAATGAGATGGAGTTGGTGGACTTCCGTATTTTTAAAAAGGAAGAAAACGGTGTATATGAGGGAATCTATGGCGTGAACGTCGCAAAAGTGCGCGAAATCATCAAAATTCCTAATCTCACAGAACTTCCAGGGGTGCCTGAATATATCGAGGGAATTTTCGATCTTCGTGGTATCGTTATTCCTGTCGTTAATCTTGCCAAATGGATGAATATTAAAGAACCTGATGATGGATCGATTAAACCTCGAATCATTATTACAGAGTTTAGCGATATTTTAATTGGTTTTGTGGTTCATGAAGCGAAACGAATTCGTCGTATTAGCTGGAAAGATATTGAACCAGCGTCATTTGTTGCAGGTATGGGATCACTGGATAAAAGTCAGATTACAGGTGTAACACGTATTGAAAATGACGAAGTACTTTTGATCTTAGATCTTGAGAGTGTTGTTCAAGCACTTGGCATTTATCAGCCAAAGATGGACATCAATGATGATCAAATTCTCAAAGTAGAGGGCACGGCACTCATTCTTGATGACAGTATGACAGCGAGAAAACTTGTCAGTGAAGCACTTAAAAAGATGGGTATGCGTGTAATTGAGGCAAAAGACGGGATGGAAGGCTTGCAAAGACTGAACGAGCTTTATGCGACTTACAGCGATCGTTTAACCGATGAAGTTAAAATTATTATTAGCGATGTCGAGATGCCTCAGATGGATGGATTTCACTTTGCAGCTAATGTGAAAGAAGATGTAAGGTTTAAAAATATCCCAATTGTCTTTAACTCATCCATTAGTGACCATTTTAGCGAGATCAGAGGCAAAGAGGCGGGCGGTGAAGCCTATTTAACGAAATTTGATGCGTCGATTTTTTACAAGGAAGTTTCTAAAGTAATTAAATCGCACGTGAAAACAGCACAATAGGGGTAGAACGATGGAAGATATTCAAGAAATTTTAGAAGATTTTTTGGTTGAAGCGTTCGAACTTATTGAACAACTTGATCAAAACTTAGTGGAACTCGAAAATAATCCTGATGATTTGGAATTACTCAATAGTATCTTTAGGGTAGCACATACGATCAAAGGGTCATCATCATTTTTAAATTTTGATATCCTAACAGGCTTAACACATCATATGGAAGATGTTCTTAATAAAGCGCGTCATGGTGATTTAAAACTTACACCTGAAGTTATGGATGTTGTTTTGGAGTCAATTGATCTTATGAAAAGTTTACTTCATGCCATTCGCGATAATGGCAACGATACTTCTGTTGGTATTGATATTACTGACATTTGCCGTCGTTTGGACATTATTTCTAATGGTGAAACAATGCCAGCAAGCGTTGTCGTTGCAGAAGAAGTGGATGAATCAGCCGTACCTTCATCTGAAGAGGAAGATAATACAGATTATTCTAAACTCAGTGATAAAGAGGTTGAAGACGAAATTGAGCGACTTCTAAAAGTACGAAAAGAAGAAGATCGCAAGCGTAGAGAAAACACTGGGGCAACAAAAGCCGCAGCTGTACCAACTCCATCGTTTGAGAGCTTAAAAGATAATAGTGACAATGATAGTGATGATGAAGCGCCTAAAGTGGCAGAGCCAGTAGCAAGACGTAGTGTTGGAAGCGAATCTTCTAATACTGCACCTGCAAAAAAAGAGTCTGCGAGTGCAATGGAGCAAACCATTCGTGTTGAGGTTAAACGACTTGACCACTTAATGAACCTTATTGGTGAGCTTGTTTTGGGCAAAAATAGATTGCTTAAAATTTACGATGATGTTGAAGAACGTTATGAGGGTGAAAAATTCTTGGAAGAACTTAATCAAGTTGTTTCATCGATTTCACTGGTTACGACAGATCTTCAAATTGCTGTTATGAAAACCAGAATGCTTCCAATTGCAAAAGTCTTTAATAAATTCCCAAGAATGGTTAGAGATCTTTCTCGTGAGCTTGGTAAGCAGATTGAGCTTGAAATTTCAGGTGAAGACACAGAACTTGATAAATCAATTGTTGAAGAGATCGGTGATCCACTGGTTCACATTATTCGAAACTCATGCGATCATGGTATTGAAGACGGTGCAACAAGACGAGCAAATGGTAAACCTGAGTCAGGACTGATCCAACTTAAAGCTTACAATGAAGGTAATCATATCGTTATTGAGATTACCGATGATGGAAAAGGACTTGATCCTGATCTGCTTCGCACTAAAGCAATTGAAAAAGGCATGATTACGGAGAGAGAAGCTGATTCTATGAGTGACAAAGAGGCCTTTGCACTTATCTTTAGACCATCATTGTCAACAGCAAAAGTTGTCACAAACGTTTCAGGGCGTGGCGTGGGAATGGATGTCGTTAAAACAAATATTGAAAAACTAAACGGTATTATTGATGTAGATAGCGAAGTGGGACAAGGTACGGTTATTAAACTCAAAATTCCTTTAACATTAGCCATTATTCAAGCGTTGCTTGTTGGTGCACAAGAAGAGTACTATGCAATTCCTCTTGCATCTGTTTTAGAAACAGTTCGTATTCCTCTTGATGAGATCTATACAATTGAAGGTAAAAACGTTTTAAGACTTCGTGATGAAGTTCTCTCTTTGGTACGCCTTTCAGACATCTTTGGTGTCAAGCAAGTTTATGAAGGTGGCGAGCATACGTATGTTGTTGTCATCGGTCTTGCTGAGTCAAAGTTAGGTGTTGTTGTCGATACCTTAGTAGGGCAAGAAGAGATCGTTATTAAATCACTCGGTGATTATCTCCAAGGAATTGAAGGAATAGCGGGTGCAACCATTCGAGGGGACGGACGTGTAACATTGATCGTCGATGTTGCGGCACTGATGAATCTTGCAAAAGGCATTACTGTAGATATTCGTGCGAGTGCAGAAACGGTTGTTAAAACTAAAACTGTACCAAGTGATTACATTGTTTTAGCGGTCGATGATAGTGCGATGGATCGTAATATTATGAAAAAATCAATGGAACCTATTGGTGTAAAAGTACTTGAAGCAAGCAATGGTCAAGAAGCACTCAATATGCTTAAATCGGCTGAATACAGTATCGATGCGGTTTTAATTGATATTGAGATGCCAAGAATGGATGGTTATACATTAGCAGGAGAGATTCGTAAATACTCTAAATATAAAAACCTTCCATTGATCGCTGTTACATCACGTACTTCAAAGTCAGATAGACTTAGAGGTGTTGAATCAGGCATGAGTGAATACATCACTAAACCATACTCTCCAGAATATCTTGAGAGCGTGGTTAGAAAAAATATAAAACTATAAGTGGGGCAGAACGATGAATGATAAACTCAATCAAATTCTTAAAAAACAGCAAGAGCAAGTTGACGAGCCACACAAAAAAGAGGATGATGTTATTCAGCTTGTTGGATTTATTATAGGACAAGAAGAGTACGCAGTGCCAATTTTGAGTATTCAAGAGATTATTAAACCAATTGAATACACCAGAGTTCCAAGTGTACCTACTTATATCTTAGGTGTTTTTAACCTCAGAGGAAGTGTTATTCCTTTGATTGATCTTAGAAGTAAGTTTAAAATGGATCCTGTTAAAGTGACAGAAGATACGCGCTACATTGTTATGAAAGGTCATGACAATACGGCTGGCTTTGTTATTGATCGTTTGACCGAAGCCATTCGTATTAAAAGCAGTCGTATTGGACCACCACCTGAGACAATACATGCAGAAAAAGGGTTGGTTTATGGTATTGGTATGCGTGACGATAATATCTTGACAATTCTTAAAGTAGAGCAGCTTTTAAAAAGAGATTTTTAAAAGTTCTAAAGAGCCAAACTTAAATGTTTGGCTCTTTACCAGGTATCTTAATATTTCAATAAATCTGCTACAAGTTCAAAGTTGTTTGCACTCATCATATGAATTTTCGGATGTACTTTTTTGAGTTCTAAAAAGGCATTTAATGAGAGTTCAAATCCTACTTTTTTCTCTTCTTCTTCACTGATTTTCTTAGCTTTTATTAGTTTATCCATCCACAATGTCGGGACATGAATCCCAGGCACATGTGCTGCCAAAAATTGTGCTGTACGCAATTTTACGATAGGGAAGAAACCTAAAATAAGCTGTGCTTGACTCTGTTCTTTATGGACCGCTGTTTTAGCATCTTTTAAAAGATCTAAAAGCATTTTTGCATTTTCAACACTGTAAACAGGTTGCGTAATAATTCCCGCAGCACCATGTTCTATCTTCGTTGCCATTTTTTTCATTAAATTTTTAGGGGTATTGGCATGTGCGTTGCAAACAGCGAAAGGATAGATAGGTTTAGGCTGTGTTTTAAATGGTTTTCCTGAGTAATCAATGCCAGCATTAAAGCACTGAATAATTTCTAATAAAAGAGTACTATTTCCTTCAAAAACACCTTTAACTGCAGGCTGATCACTTGCGCTCGCAGGATCTCCCGTAAGGCATAAAATGGTTCGTAGATCAAACTCATTGGCTCCAAGAAGGTCAGACTGAAGAGCCACTTTATTACGATCTCTCATACTCATGGTTGCAATAACAGGTTTTCCAAAACGCGTTTGAAGTTTAAGTGCTCCAAAAAGGGCATTAAATTTGAGACGGGCCAGCGGGTTGTCCGTGGTACTAAAACCATCTACTTTTGTATTGAGCCCTAGTTGTGCTATTTTTTCAATAATAGGCTCAAAGGTTGGTTCATGCATCGGTGTCGTTTCTAAGCTTATGAAACTGCCATGCTTTAGTTTTTCAATAAACGGTTCAATCATTTTTTTTCCATATCGTGAACTTTTGCATATTATAACTTAAACGTAGAAAAAGAGGGTAGTTCCTTTGATCAATATGAAAGTTATAGAGTGTTTTTTACCTAAGCAAGATACTGCTATAATAAGGGTTTTAATAGCAATGAAGGAGCGGTTTGCATGAAGTTGTGTGTATTTGATTTTGATTCAACACTCATGGATGGTGAAACAATTGATTTTTTGGCAAAAGAGCATGGGGTTGAAAAAGAAGTTTCAATGATTACAGAAGCTGCTATGCGTGGCGAGCTTGATTTTTTTGAGAGTTTAACGACTCGTGTAGGACTTTTAAAAGGTATGAATGCACGAAAAGCAGAAGAAATTTGCCATGCACTTCCTTTGATGAAAGGTGCTTATGAAGCTATTGCTGGATTAAAAGCTAAAGGCTATACCGTAGTTGTTTTTAGTGGTGGTTTTCGCATTGCAACGACACCAGCGAAAGAAATTTTAGGATTTGATGCTGATTTTGCCAATGTGCTACATTCTCGTGATGGTCATTTAAGTGGTCTTGTAGGTGGCGACATGATGTTTGGTTTTTCCAAAGGTGATATGTTAAGACGCGTACAAAATCTTTTACATATAAGTTATGAAAATACGATTGCTGTGGGTGATGGTGCCAATGATATCTCGATGTTTGAGTGCGCTGCAAAAAAAGTAGCATTTTGTGCAAAACCGATTTTGAAAAATGCGGCCAATATCGTCATTGATGAGAAAGATATGCGTAATCTTCTCCAATTTATTTAAAAGAGCAAACTTATGTATAACAATGATTTAAAATTTTCATTATGGTGTGATTTTGTTGAAAGAAGCTTTTTAGAGGGTGAATTTAGTGCGTTAATTGAAAAAAATATTGTCAATGCCGCAACCAGTAATCCTTCTATTTTTAAATCTGCTTTTTTGGGTTCACCTGCTTATGCCGAGGACAAAGTCAAGCTTCAGGGTAAGTCTGCCAAAGAGATTTATGAAGCATTAGCTATTACCGATATTCAATTAGCAGCTAAAAAGCTTTTGCCTTCGTATGAAAAAGGAGATGATGGTTTTATTAGCATCGAAGTTGACCCCTTTTTATGTGATGATGCTGAAGCAACCGTTGAAGAAGGCAAACGTCTTTTTAAAGCGATTGGTTATCCCAATGTGATGATTAAAGTTCCTGCAACTGAAGAGGGCTTTATCGCTATGGAAGCACTTTTAAGCGAAGGTATTAATGTCAATGCTACACTGATTTTTTCTGATATTCAGACGAAGGGATGTTTGGAAGCTTTTTCTCGTGCAAATGAAACATTGGTACAAAAAGGGACTAAAAAACTTCCTAAAGCGGTTATAAGCATTTTTGTAAGCCGTTTTGATCGCAAGCTAGATGAACAGCTTAAAAAAATTGATTTTGTGACCTCGCGCGTAGGTATTATGAATGCAATGCGATGTTATGAACTTATTCAAAAAGCGCATTTATCCAATGTAAGGGCATTGTTCGCAAGTACAGGTGTTAAAGGCGATGCTTTGAGCCCTGATTATTATATTAAAGAACTTTTGCTTGAAAATTCAATCAATACAGCACCTCTTGGAACTATCAAGGCTTTTATCGCGTCTTCTAAAGAGTCTGCACCCATCGAATTAAGATCTGACTGGATTGAAAACTTTTTTAACTCACTTTCTGCTAATGGAATTGATATGCAACTGGTCTGTGACGAATTAATGGATGAAGGGCTTAGTGCCTTTAAAGAAGCTTTTGTGGAGATTTTAAACGAACTCAAATAGTAAGGAAGTCTGATGTCAAAAGAGTCTGTCAATGTTAGTGAACTCACATTTGAAATGATGGAAAAGCTGAGATTTTATCTCAGTAAACTTATCGAGCAAAATGGAAGTGACTTACATGTCAAAACAGGAACGACGATTAGAGGGCGTATTAACGGTGAAATTGTCTCCTTTTCTGAAGAGATACTCTCTTATCCTGATGGTCTTACTTTGGCAAAAGAGTTGCTTAGAAGTCGTTTCCCTGAATTGGTTGAGAAGAAAAATATTGACTTTACCTTTAAGCTCAACGATGAGTATCGTTTTCGTGTCAATATGTTTTTTCAAGTGGAAGGTGTGTCGGCAGTATTTAGAACGATTCCTATGGTACTCCCAACAGTAGAATCACTTCATCTGCCTGAAATTATTAATTCACTGTGCGATCTTTCACGTGGACTGATATTGGTTACAGGACCAACTGGTTGTGGTAAAACGACTACATTGGCTTCGATGATTAACCGAATTAACAAAACACAAAAAAAGCATATTATCACTATTGAAGATCCAGTTGAATTTATTTATAAAGATGAGTTATGCGTGGTAAACCAACGTGCCATTGGGCAAGATGCTATTTCTTTTTCTGATGCGCTTCGAGCAGCACTTCGTGAAGATCCCGATGTTATTTTAGTGGGTGAGATGAGGGATCTTGAAACAATAGAAACAGCAATGCATGCGGCTGAAACAGGTCACTTGGTTCTCTCTACATTGCATACGATGGATGCTAAAGAGACCATTGGTCGCATTATTGGGATGTTTCCTGGCAGTGAGCAAAATAGAATTAAGATGTCTTTATCTTCTGTTTTACAAGGTGTTATTGCGCAGCGTTTGGTTAGAACAGTTGATCATGGACGAACGGCTGCGGTTGAAATTTTGGTCAAAAATGCAAGAATCGAAGCACTGATATTAGAAGGAAGGGAAGGTGAAATTCCCGATGCCATTAAAGAGGGGAAAGACGTTTATAAAACGCAAACATTTGATCAAGCTCTTTTAGCACTCTATGCAGAAAGTCGAATTTCGCGCGAAGCTGCCATTCAAACCTCTTCCAGTCGTAATGACATTACAATGGCACTTGATTTTTACGATGCCGACAAAAGTCTTAAGGAAGCTCGTAAAGAAGAGTTGCCTGAAGGTATGAAAGAATACGATAAAGACATCATTGGTTTAAAGCAATAATGTCTTTATGCAGCTTTTAGGTTTGTTTTTGTACAATCATAGCCTTATTTTTTATAAAGGAAAACTATGTTAGAAGGCATCATTAGAGATAGTATCGAAAAAAAGGCTACTAAAGCGCTTCGTAGAGATGGATATCTAATTGCAAACATTTACGGTAAGGGTGAAGAAAACATCAATGCTGCATTTAAAGCAAATGAATTTATCAAAGCAGCAAAGAGCAAAGAGACTCTTATTTTCCCAGTTAAAGTAGCGGGTAAAGAGTACAATGTTGTAATTCAAGATTACCAAAGAGATCCTGTAAATAGCAACCTTTTACATGTAGATTTACGTTTAGCACTTCCAGGTGTTTTATCTAAATACTTAGTTCCAGTTGTTCTTGAAGGCCTTCCAGTAGGTACAAAAAACAAAGGTGTTCTAATCCAATCTAAAAAACGTTTAACAGTTAAATGTACAGCAGAGAACTTACCAAATAGCTTTGTTGTTGATGTAAGTGGATTAGACGTTGGTGCAACTGTTTTGGTACGTGATATTCCTGTTCCAGCTAATGTTACAATCATGGATGAAACACGCGTTTCCGTTGCCGGAGTTATTAAAGCGAAGTAACGCTTAATATGACACTGATCGTAGGGCTTGGAAATCCAGACTTACAGTACAAAAATAATCGACATAATGTCGGCTTTATGGTCATCGATGCATTAATCGATGACCACCCTTCATGCGAAAAAATCACAAAATCAAATTTTAAAGGTGAGCTTTTTAAAGCCCCTTCTATGTTACTTCTAAAACCAATGACTTACATGAATCTTTCTGGAGAGAGTGTCCGTTCGGTTGATGACTACTTTAAACCCGATCAGATTATTGTGATTCATGATGATTTAGACCTACCTTTTGGAACCTTACGTTTTAAAATTGGCGGGGGTCACGGTGGACACAATGGACTTCGCTCCATTGATGCACATATTGGCGCTGAGTATATTAGAGTGCGTATCGGCATTGGCAAACCCGAGCATAAAAGTGATGTAGCCAAATATGTACTTTCTGATTTTTCGGGATGTCAACGAGAATTTTTACCAGAAATTATTTTACATGTAAAGAAAAGCATTAAAGCTTTACTCACGGGGGATTTAAAAGAAGTTTCGGTACAATACTCACTTAAACAAACATTGTGTGATGGGGATAACGTATGAAACTTTTTGAGAAATATATTGTTAAAAATTATCTCAAAAATTTCTTTGTTATTTTTCTAGCACTTGATCTTTTTTATGTTGGTGTAGATCTTCTTACAAATTACAATAATATCCCTGATTCAGCAAATTTACAAATTCTTTATGCTCTTTTTCAAGGCATGAATGCTGTCAATTATGTCTTGCCCCTCTCTGTTGTCTTTGGTATGATCGTAACGTATTTTAGCATGATAAAATCGAATGAACTTATTTGTATGTATGCTTCCAGTATTAGCAAAAAAGCACTTGTTCGTCCTTTTTTTATCACTTCTTTAGTGCTAACACTTTTTTATATAGGACTTAATTGTACAGAATTTGCCTATGCCTATGAGTACAGTGCAAATCTCAAAAAGTATAATCGTATTTCAACCAGTTCAGAAGATCTTTTCTTAAAGCATGACAATCAATATATCTACTTCAAAAAACTTGATCCATTGAAGCAAATCGCTTATGATGTAACTATTTTTGAAGTTGATAATGTGGATTTAACCAAAATCATTAGAGCTTCCGTTGCTTCATTTATTCAAAATCATTGGATGTTGGAAAACGTAAGCATCATTCATAAACCACGAATTACTTCATTGAATGATAATGGATATCGCACTGAACATGTCGATAAACTCCAAACGATGCAAGATTTTAAGCCAAAAATTATGGACAATGTATATCAGAGTGAATATACGCTTTCTATCACCGATGGTATAGATGCATTACGCTTTTTTGATACGCAAGGGGTTAATACCAGTAAGATCAAAGCGACACTTTTTTATCAACTTTTTTTCCCTTTATTTGCACCATTTTTGATCGTTGTTTTGTATTATAAAGCACCTGTTATGGGTCGTTATTTTAATATGGCCGTTATCGCTTCTTCTTTTGCTTTTAGCACACTTGTAGTTTGGAGCGGACTCTTTTTATTAAGCCGCTTGGCATCCAATGGCGTTATCTTTGCAGAGATTGCAATTATACTACCAATTATAATTCTTTTTTTAATAGCCTTGTATTTTTACTCTAAACGCTAAGTTAGGTTGTATTTAATCATTTTTTGTTGAACTTTTTGATAGAATAGAGAATTATTGTTATCTCTAATAAGGTTCAAAATGACGAAATTCCAAGCTTTAGCACAAAAATATGATACTCCTTTATATGTTTATGATTTTGATACGATAACTAACAAATTTTCTGCTCTCAAAGAAGTCTTTAAAGCACGAAAATCCTTGATTTGTTTTGCCGTAAAATCAAATTCCAATCTCTCGGTTTTGAAGTATATGGCAGAATTAGGCGCTGGTTGTGATTGTGTTTCTATTGGTGAAGTAAAACGCGCACTGTTTGCTGGAATTCCAAAATATAAAATTATTTTCAGTGGTGTAGGGAAAAGAGATGATGAAATCGAAGAGGCGTTGAAAAATGATATTTTGATGCTTAATCTCGAAAGTGAAGAAGAGATGAAGCGCGTTGAAGCCATTGCTCAAAAATTAGGCGTAGTAGCGCGCATCAGTATTCGTGTTAATCCAAACATTGACCCTAAAACACACCCGTATATTTCAACAGGACTTCATGAAAATAAATTTGGTGTTGATTTAGAAAGTGCGAAGCGCATGTATATTCATGCTAAAAACAGTGTTTCGCTTGATCCTGTGGGCATTCACTTTCATATTGGAAGTCAGATTACAGAAGTTGAACCCTTTAGGGAAGCTGCATTGGTGTTGGCAAATTTATTGCGAAACTTAAAAGCCTTGGGTATTGAGATTAAATTTTTTGATGTGGGTGGCGGTATAGGCATTCAATACAAAGATGAAACTACAGTAGCGCTTTATGAATATGCTCAATCTATTTTTGCAGCACTCACGGGTCTTGATGTAACATTAGTCTGTGAGCCAGGTCGTTACTTGGTTGGAGATTGTGGATACTTTTTGACAAAAGTACTTTATGAAAAACACAATGGCTTTAAACGCTTTGTAATCGTTGATGGTGCTATGAACGATCTTATTCGCCCAAGCCTTTATCAAGCGTATCACGCCATTGAGGTTGAAGGTAAAGAGCATGAAGAGACAAGCGTGTGCGATGTAGTTGGTCCTATTTGCGAAAGTGGTGATTTTTTTGCGAAAAATATTGAATTACCAGCATGTGAGCATGATGATCTTTTGGTTGTTAAAAGTGCTGGAGCCTATGGATTTACCATGAGTAGCAACTACAATACACGCAGTAGGGTGGCAGAAGTGGCTTTACAAAATGGTGAAGATCGTCTGATTCGTAGACGTGAGAGCTTTGAAGATGTGATTGCTTTGGAGAAAGAGTACGTATGAGTTATGCAATTTTGCCAACCCTTGGGCATATTAAAGGCGAATAATGCAAGATAATATAGAACACTATCGAAAAAAGATTGATCAGATTGACGATCAAATCTTAAAACTTCTGAATGAACGTATGGAGTTGGTTAAAGAGATTGGTCGTGCTAAACAAACCAGTGGAACAGCAATTTATAGACCTGAGCGCGAAAAAGAAATTTTGGATCGCCTTAAGGGGCTTAATAAAGGGGCTCTTAACAACCAAGCCATTGATGCTATCTTTTTGGAAGTGTTTGCTGTAAGCCGTAACCTTGAATTTCCTGAGAAAATTGCCTTTATGGGACCAGAAGGGAGCTATACACATCAAGCAGCAGAGAGTCGTTTTGGTGCGATGGGAAGTTATATTGAAGTGAGTTCCATTGAAGCTGTTTTTCATGTGCTTGAAAATGGTGAAGCTAAGTATGGCGTTGTACCTGTCGAAAACAATACCGCAGGAGCTGTTGGGACGACACTGGACTGTTTAGGTAAGTTTAGCGCCAAGATTGTGGCTGAGCTTTACATGGATATCCATCACTCCTTTGCAACGGTATGCGAAGATATCAAAAAAATTAAACGTATCTATTCGCATCCTCAAGGGTATAATCAGTGTCGAAGATTTTTAGAAGAGCATATGCTTTTAGGTGTGGAGTTTATCCCCACCAAATCAACCGCAGAAGCTGCAAAAAAAGCAAGTGAAGATCCTGATGCTGCGGCGATTTGTTCTCATATTGCTGCTAAATTGTCAAACTTGCCAATTTTATTTGGAAAAATTGAAGACAATATGGCAAATCAAACGCGCTTTTTGATTTTAAGTGATTTTAAAAACAAAAAAGGGGTGCATAATAAAACTTCTATTTTGGCAAAAACAGATGATAAACCAGGTGGCCTTGTGGAGTTTTTACAGACGTTTCAAGATCAAAAAGTGAATCTAACCAAGATTGAATCACGCCCGACAAAAGAGAAAGGGTTTCAGTCAATTTTTTATATGGATTTTGAAGGACATATTGATGATGAAAATGTCCAAAAAGTAATCGAAGAAAACAGAGACAGATACGATATTAAATGGCTTGGAAGCTATATTTGTGGAGGATGAAGAATGCAATTTAACAGTGTTTTAGACAATTTAAAAACGTATGAAGCGGGAAAGCCCATTGAACTTGTGGTACGAGAATATGGCATTGAACCCAAAGATGTGATTAAGCTTGCGAGCAATGAAAATCCACGTGGTTGTAGTCCAAAAGTCATAGAAGCTGTACGTGCAGAAGCTATCCATATGAACCGCTATCCTGATGACAGTATGTATGAACTTAAAGAGGCTTTGGCAAAAAAATACCATGTTGAAGATAAAAATATTATCGTAGGTTCAGGTAGTGATCAAGTCATTGAGATTGCAATTCACGCTAAAGCTAATGCTAATACAAAAGTTTTGATGGCAGGTATTACCTTTGCGATGTATGAGATCTACGCACTGCAAACGGGTGCAAAAGTTTTAAGGACACCTTCTTCCCAGCACAATCTCAAAGAGATGCTTGAAATCTATAAAGCAAATAAAGATATTTCAATCATTATGCTCTGCATCCCTAATAATCCATTAGGTGAGTGCCTCGATGCAAAAGATGTGTATGCTTTTTTAGATGAAATTAATAAAGAAACACTGGTTGTTGTTGATGCTGCTTATTTAGAGTATGCACGCTATAAAGATCCCGCTAAAAATATTAGTGCACACGAGTTGATCGCTAGATACCCTAATGCAATTTATACAGGTACGTTCTCGAAAGCATATGGACTCGGTGGAATGCGTTGTGGTTATGGTATTGCACAGCTTGAAATGATTCAAACATTTTTAAAACTACGTGCTCCCTTCAATATTACGAATTTAACGCTTAAAGCGGCGATTGTAGCGCTTAGTGATGAAGCGTTTGTGGATGCATCTGTGAAAGAAAACTTTGAAGAGATGAAGTCTTACGAAGCTTTTGCGAAAGAGCTTGGATTTAAAGTAATTGAGAGTTATACCAATTTTATTGTTTTAGAATTTGATGCGAGCAAAAACTCAGGAGCAATTGCCCAAAAGTTAATGGAAAAGGGTATAATCGTTAGAAATTTAGGATCGTATGGGATGAATGCTATTCGCGTCACAATAGGTACACCTGAGCAAAACAAACGCTTTTTTGAACTCTTTAAAACAATTTACATTTAAGAGAAAGATAAATGGAGCTTAGAACACTTTTAAATCAAATAGCAACACTTATACAAAATTTGACATTACGTCAAAGGATAGTGGCAGCAATATCTATTGTTGTCCTTATCGGTTTTTTAGTGTTTCTAACGCTCTACAAAAATGCAAACTCAAAAGGCAATGGTTACAGTGTTTTATTTGAAAACACAACAGCTGGTGATTCTGCACTGATTATTCAGCAGCTTGAAAAAGATAAAATTCCTTATAAAGTCGTCAATGAAGGAACTATCGCTGTTCCAAGCGATGTTGTTCATAAACAACGTATTGCTATTGCAGCACTCGGCATTCCTAAAAACAGTAAAGTCGGTTTTGAAATTTTTGATAAAACAGAGTTTGGTGCTACTGACTTTGAACAAAAGATTAAATACATTAGAGCTTTAGAAGGTGAGCTAGCGCGTACAGTGGAGAGCTTAGGACCTATAGCAAATGCTAGTGTGCATATTGCTATTCCGAAAGAGACAGTGTTTGCGCAAAAGCAAGTAGCTCCAACAGCATCCATTGTTTTAAATATTCGCCCAAGCATGAATCTCTCCGTCAAACAAATTATAGGAATTAAAAATCTTGTGGCAGCTTCTGTATCGAATCTGACAGTTGAAAATGTTTCTGTGGTTAATCAAGATGGCGAACCTTTAGGTGATGAGCAGAGCAACATCTTTCAGGGCGAACTTGTTAAAAGCCAGATGCGTTATAAAAAAGAGTTTGAACATAATGTTGAACAAAAGATTATTAATGTACTAGCACCCGTTATTGGTGGTGTCGATAAAGTAAATGCAAAAGTAACGATTGATTTTGATTTTTCACAGCAAGATTATGTCAGTGAAACGTACGATCCAAATTCTGTGCCTAGAAGTGAACAGAGTGTTGAAGAAAAGCGTGAAGGTAAAGAACCACAAGATGTTGGTGGAGTTCCTGGAGCTATTAGTAATATAGGACCCGTACAAGGTTTAGAGAGCAACAAAAAAGGTGAAACATACCAAAAAAGCTCAACCACTACTAATTATGAAATTTCTAAAAAAGTAGTTAACTCAAAAGATGAATTTGCAAAGATCAAACGTTTGACTGCAGCTGTTGTTGTTGATGGTGTCTATAAATACGGTGTAGATAGCGATGGAAAGAAAAAGAGTGAATTAGAGTATTTTTCTTTAAGTAAAGAACAAATGGATGCCATTCGTGATGTTGTAAGACAAACAGTAGGGTATAATCAATCAAGGGGTGATGAAGTTACTGTCAGTAACTTTGAGTTCAAACCACTCTCCAGTGATGGCACACGTGCACCAACTAAAGACTTGATGGAAAAAGCTTCCAACTATCTAGGACCATTGGTTCCACTTTTAAAATATGTGGTTGTGGGTATTTTACTTTTCATCTTCTATAAAAAAGTTATTATTCCATTCAGTCAAAAAATGGTGGAGACAAAGTTGGATGATTTTGAAGATGAAATCGAGCCTGTGAATGCAAATGAAGAAGATGGTGCAGAAGATACATTAGAAAAATTTAGACAAGCACGTAAAAAAGTAGAAGATCAGTTGGGTATTGGTCAAGACTTTAATGAAGAAGCTCTCAAATATGACGTACTTCTTGAGAAACTCAAACATATTGCTGATGAAAAAAGTGAAGAATTTGCAGGACTTTTACAATCTATGATTCGTAATGAAGGTGATTACGATAAAAAT
This sequence comes from Sulfurospirillum sp., assembly GCF_036802865.1. Classification (NCBI taxonomy): domain Bacteria; kingdom Pseudomonadati; phylum Campylobacterota; class Epsilonproteobacteria; order Campylobacterales; family Sulfurospirillaceae; genus Sulfurospirillum; species Sulfurospirillum sp. The sequence continues at coordinate 233,468 of NZ_DAIRVK010000001.1, forward strand.
AGTACTAAGGACCTTGGATAATGAAATTAACAGAAGAGCAAAAAACCCTTTACAATGAACTAACTATGGCTGAAAAAGCTGCAATTTTACTTATTCAACTTGGCGAAGATTCAACTGCAAATCTCTTTTCTCATATGGAAATAGATGTTGTCACAGATGTATCTAAATTTATTGCGACTGCTAAAAATATTGATAAATCTGTGGCTAATGCCGTTCTAGAAGAGTTTTATGTTATTTTGCAATCCAATCAGTATATTCGAAGTGGTGGTATGGAATATGCTAAAGAAATTTTATACAGGACTTTTGGTGCTGAAGGTGCACAAAAAATTCTTGATAAACTTTCTAAATCGATGGAAAATTCACAAAGTTTTGGATATCTTTCTCAGATTAAGCCTCAACAATTGGGTGATTTTATTATGAATGAACACCCGCAAACCGTTGCTCTGATTTTAGCGCATATGGATCCAACGAGTGCGGCTGAAACTCTCTCCTTTTTCCCAGATCAACTTAGAAGTGAAGTAACCATTAGAATGGCAAATCTCGGTGAAATTTCACCTTCCGTTGTTAAAAGAGTCTCTGCTGTTTTAGAAAATAAACTTGAATCTCTTACATCGTATAAAGTTGAAGTGGGTGGACCTCGTGCAGTTGCTGAAATCCTCAACCGTTTAGGTCAAAAAGCGTCTAAAACAACGATTGCTTATATTGAGCAAGCCGATGAAAAACTTGCTTCCGTGATTAAAGATATGATGTTTACATTTGAAGACATCATGAAACTCGATGGTAATGCGGTTCGTGAAATTCTTAAAGTTGCAGACAAAAGAGATCTTATGGTCGCACTTAAAGGCTCAGCAGAAGACTTACGACGAAAGTTCTTTGATAACATGTCACAACGTGCCCAAGAAGCTTTTGTTGAAGAGATGAATTTCCTAGGTGCAGTACGTGTTAAGGATGTCGAAGAGTCTCAACGAAAAATTGTTGAAGAGGTGCAAAAACTTTCAGAACAAGGCATTCTCCAAATTGGTGAAGCGGAAGAGATGATAGGTTAAGCAATGGTAACAGATAATATTATTGATAAAGAAAAAGTAGATGACCATTCTGTTAAGCCTTATCGGTTTAAGGTTCTTGGTTCTAATCTTGTAGATACGCCTCCTCCTATACATATCAGTGAAGAAGATGAACAGTTTGATACATCAGGAACAAAACCAGTACTTGATGAGATTGTGACTATTGCACGTATTGAAGAAGGAACACAAAATCAGTTTATCGAGGAGCTTCTTAAAAAAACAGATGAGCTTACCTCGAATGTGATAAAGCTTCAAATTCAGATTGAAAAGCAAGAACAAGATTTTAATAATAGACTGAATGAAGAACTCACACGTGAGCGAGAAAATGCTTATGCTCAAGGTTATCAAAAAGCTAAAGAAGAAGCTGAAGTATCTGTGACGGAAATGAAGTCACGTTATCTGAAATCAATAGGGCATATTGATACACTTTATAAAAGCATTGAAGAACGTTTAGCAAAACTTGAAACGGATATGAGTGTAACTGCATTTGAAATTGCTAAGGAAGTGATTAAAAAAGAAGTAAGTGTTTCAAGCTCAAAAATTGCAGCATCTCTTTCAAAAGCATTATTGCAAGAAGTGAAAGATGCAATTAAAATTGAACTTAAGGTAAATCCAAAAGACTTAGAGGCACTCAAAGAGCTTTATGCTGAGGATGAAAAGATTAAAGTAACATCAGATGATGCTATTACACTAGGTGGTGTAGTCGTTCTAAGCGATGTTGGGAATTTAGATGGCAATTTGGCAATGCGATTAGAAAAAGTAAAATATCTATTACAAGAAAACTAAGAAGTACTGGAAGACATGAAACAATTACGAGAATGCTCAATTGAGGAATTAAACGAATATTGTGAAGAGATTAGGCAAAAAATTATTCAAACGGTCAGCCACAATGGTGGACATCTGAGTAGTAATGTAGGTGCTGTAGAATTAATTGTTGCCATGCATTATGTTTTTGATGTAAAAAATGATCCTTTTATCTTTGATGTCAGTCATCAAGCCTATACACATAAACTTATCACAGATCGCTGGGAAAAATTTGATACGTTACGTGAACTTGATGGCATTAGTGGCTATACAAGACCTGATGAATCACCGTATGATTATTTTGTGGCAGGTCATAGTTCAACATCTATCTCTTTAGCTGTAGGTGCTGCCAAAGCGATAGCCCTTAAGAATGAGCAGGCTCGGCGTATTCCTGTTGCTCTTATTGGTGATGGCTCTTTAAGCGCGGGTATGGTTTATGAAGCTTTAAATGAACTAGGAGATCGAAGATACCCTGTTGTGATTATTTTGAATGATAATAAGATGAGTATTTCAAAACCTATTGGTGCTATTAGTAAATTTTTGTCCAGCGCTATGGCAGGTACGTTTTACCAAAAAATCAAAAAGATAACCGAGCAAGTTTTACAGTATTTGCCAGAGAGTGCTACGTATATGGCAAAAAAATTTGAAGAAAGTATTAAACTTATAACACCAGGCATGTTATTTGAAGAGTTAGGAATTGATTATATTGGACCTATTGATGGGCATGATTTAGAGAGCCTTATCAGGGCACTACAATCGGCACGAAGCCTTAAAAAACCTGTTATTATTCATGCTCAAACCCTTAAGGGAAAAGGGTATGAAATGGCAGAGGGGTATTATGAAAAGTGGCATGGTGTAGGACCTTTTGATGTCGCAAGTGGCGAGGCACTCAAAAAAGGTGTGAGTAAAAATGCTACTACAATGTACTCAGAAGCTTTGATGACATTAGCTAAAACACATGACAATGTGGTAGGTGTAACAGCAGCAATGCCAAGTGGTACAGGATTAACACCTCTCATTCAAACTTATCCTAATCGTTTTTGGGATGTTGCTATTGCTGAACAACATGCTGTAACATCAATGTGTGCTATGGCAAAAGAAGGGTTTAAGCCATACATAACTATCTATTCTACTTTTTTACAACGAGCCTATGACCAAGTGATCCATGATGCGTGTATTATGAATTTAAATGTTGTATTTGCAATTGATCGTGCTGGTATTGTCGGTGAAGATGGAGAGACACATCAAGGAGTTTTTGATATTTCATATCTTAGTGCCATTCCTCATATGACACTGATGGCACCTCGTGATGAAAGAGGAATGCATGAAGCGATGCACTACTCTTATACACACAATGGTCCTTTAGCAATTCGCTATCCAAGGGGCGCTTTTTTAGATTGTGATCGTTTTGAATCCATACCTTTTGAATATGGTAAAGCTCAAGTCCTTCAAGAGGGACAAAGCAATGTGTTGCTCTTAGGTTACGGTAGTGGGGTTGGTAAAGCAGCTGAAACAGCGAAATTATTGGCAGAACAAGGTATTGATGCTGCAATTGTAGATCTTCGATTTGTGAAGCCTTTGGATGAGCCTTTACTGATTGCATTAGCGCAAGAGTATGAACAATGGTATGTATTTAGTGAAAGTGCAAAAATTGGTGGTGTTGGCTCGTTATTAATGTCAGTGAAAGAAAAATATGCTTTACATGTAAAGATTAAAACATTTGAATACGATGATGCTTTTATAACGCATGGGGCAACACATCTCATTGAAAAAAGACTCGGTAATTGCACTGATCAGTTAGCCGAAGTTATTTTAAAAGAAGTCTATTAATTAATAATAAATATTAGTTAATTTATTTTCATACAAATTGATCTAAAATATGGAATCATTCAGAAAATATTATAAAAAGGGGTCTATGATGAATGATTTTATCACTCTTCTTAAAACCAAAGAGCTTAAAGCTACGCCCCAAAGAATATCTGTTCTTAAAGAATTAGGTAAGAAGATGCATCCAACAATTGATGATCTTTATGAGGCGCTTAGAAAAGAAAATCCGTCCATGTCTTTGGCTACGGTTTATAAAAATTTAGCAACACTTAAAGAAAAAGGTGTTGTGATTGAAGTTAATACCGCTGAGGGGAAAATGCGTTATGACATTTACTCAAAGCCACATATTCATCTTATTTGCCGCCAATGTGGTGCTATTGAAGATGTTGATTATGATCAAAGTTTATTTGCATATCAAACAACATTAGAAGATGAAAAAAGAGTTAAGATTGAGCGTATGGATGTTATAGCAAGTATTGAAGCATGTTCTGTATGTCAAAAAAGTAAATAGAGTTATAAAAAGCTAAGAGAGTTTTATCTCTCTTAGCTTAATGTATTAAAGTTTATCTGAATTGTGTGCTAAATAATCTGCAACACCTGCTGTGCTTGCAGTCATACCTTTATCGCCTTTTTGCCAACCTGCTGGGCATACTTCACCGTATTCATTTGTAAAGAGCATGGTATCAATCATACGAAGCATCTCGTCAATATTTCTTCCAAGTGGTAAATCATTGATTACAGCATGTCTTACTGTTCCATCTTTATCAATCAAGAATGAACCACGAAGAGCAACACTTTCATTCAAAAGAACATCGTAATCACGAGCAATTTGTTTACTAAGATCTGCTACAAGTGGGAATCTTACTTGACCAATACCACCTTGATTTACGGGTGTATTTTTCCATGCAAAGTGTGAGAATTGTGAGTCAATAGAAACACCTATAACATTAATACCACGGCTTTTAAACTCTTCTAATCTTTTATCAAAGGCAATGATTTCAGATGGACATACAAATGTAAAATCCAAAGGATAAAAGAAAAGAACGGTGCCTTTTGCACCAAAGTTTTCATAGAGATTAAAATTATCAACAATTTGATTGTCACCTAAAACAGCAGTTGCTGTAAAATTTGGAGCTTTGTTTGTTACTAACATTATTATCCTTTAATCGAGAATTTTTATTGATACAGAAATTATACAATTAAATATAAAAAAATGTTTTAAGGAATAAGACTAATTAACTCCAGTAAGGTTTATCCAAATTACGTTCTAAATTCTCCAAGCTTATGGTTGAGATTTTCTGTCATACGACTGAGATGCTCTGCTGCACTTGCAATTTCTTCAACGCTTCGGCTATTTTCAGTTGATATTTTGTTGATTTCACTTATTTTGGTAATAATAATTTCAATCTCATCTCCTGTTTGAAGATAACTATCTACGGTACTTTCTGAGACTTTAGTTGCTTCAGTGATGATTTTAAAGCTTTCTTGGAGGCTATTCTCAACGGTTTGAGCAGTATGTGCCAACTCTTCTACTTTTTGAGAATTATGGCTCATTTGCTCGCTTGAATTGACAATAGATTGCACAATAACATTAATCGTTGCATTAATCTCAATAAGACTTTTTTGAGTACGTTCAGCAAGTTTTCTCACCTCGTCTGCAACAACAGCAAATCCACGACCATGTTCACCTGCACGTGCAGCTTCAATAGCAGCATTGAGTGCAAGCAGATTGGTTTGATCGGCAATATCACTGATAACAGTCAGAACACTTCTCACTTGTTCAGCATCTTGGCTTAATTGATTGAGTCTTTGTGAAAGTTCTATTTCTGTAGCAGAGCTTTTTTGGATATCTTCTGTTAATGCTATGACAGCATTACTTGCTGATTTGAGCGCAGTATTGGCTTTAATCATGTCCTCTTTACTGTTTTTTGCTTGATCAATAGATATGCCCATATCTTCGCGTACACGATTTGCATGGTTAGTTGTATCAAGAACTATAGCAGATGATTTTTCAACAAGTTTTCCAACTTGTAACGAAGTTGTAGAAAGCTCATGGGAAATGGAAGAGTTTTCATTGGAGAGCGATTTAGCATTGTAAATGAGTATACGAACTTTTTCAATGAAGTTATTGATTTGCTCACTGGCTTGTGCAATTTCATCATTTCCTTTGATTTCCAAATGACGGGTAAGATCACCATCGCCGCTGGAGAGATTTTTTGCTTTTTCAATAAGATTCTGAAGAGGTTTTGTAATGATTTGGTTAATAATAACCCATATAATAAGCACAATAATAAAAGTCATAATTAAAGAGGTAATGATCAAATTAGTTCTCAATTTATCATTAGCAACCTGAAAATCTTTTTCATTTGCTTGTGCAACTAAGACCCAATTCCATTTATCAAAAGCTTGAAAATTGACAATTTTAGCCTCGCCATCTTCAATAATGTGCAACATACCATTTTTTTGTGCAAGCATTTTCTTATCGAGCTCAGAAGAAACTTTAGCTCCATCAAATTTAGGATGAATATCATAGGATTCACTTTTAGTATTCATGGCATAAAAGTAACCATTATCTCCAATTTTCATTCCATTGATTTGATTTTCTAATGCTTGAAGTCCTTGGGTAAAGTTATAGCCAATAAATAAAATACCTAGGACTTTATTGTTCTCTATAATTGGCGAATAGACCGTAATATAGTCCTCGCCGAAAAGTCTTGCATTTCCAATATATTTTTGTTTTTTCATGATTGACTCATAAGCAGGACTATTTTTGCCTAAAAAAGTTCCCATAGCACGTGATTTATCTTCTTTTTTGAGTGAAGTAGAAATACGAATAAAATCGTCACCGCTTAAAGCAAAGATGGTAGCAACTGCTCCTGTAAGATTTGTAAACGCATCTACTTTTGTAAAATTGTTGTTGAGCATATGACCATCTGCCGTCATTAATGGAGTATCAACGCCATTAACTTTGATTTTTTCATCAGGATTGATATAAAAATTATGAAATTCTGATTCAAAAACAACAAATAGTTTGCGGGCAGTGTCTTCAAGTGCACTATTGTAAACTTTAACGGTTTGTTCTAATCCTATAAGATTAGCAGTAATTTTTTGTTCAGTTTCTTGTTTTATATAACCCGTAAGATAAAAATTGATATAGAAAATAAAAGAAAAAATTGAAATTGAAACAATTAAAACTTGTAAAATTGTTACTTTTTTAGCCAAAGAATTCATAATAAACCCCAATTAAATAAAAATATGTTTAATTATAACATATTAGTCATTTACTTTAAGATTATGAGCTTCTATCTTAACCATGAAAATTTAAGAATGATTTATTGTGTGGAGTTTTGACAAAGTGAGTGTTATAAATTTATTTAATACAAGAAATAATTATAATATTATTTAAAATAAAAGGATGATTAAAAAAGTATTTGTAATAAACATTATTGAGATAAGATCTAGCAATCGATTGGTTTATATCTATATTAAGTGTTCCATGAAGTGAAAGAATATAATACACCTTATTTCTGTTTTTGCCTATTGTATTTAGAACAGATTTTAATGCCAATTTTAATTTAGTTTCGATATAGTTTTTCGTTAGTACAAAATACCGAAGTAAGGAGAAATTATGGCAGTAAAAATTACTGATATTTGTATCGCATGTGGCGCCTGTATTGATGAGTGCCCAGTAGAAGCAATTGTAGATGATAGTGATAACCCAACAGGTGCAGATATTTATTATGTCTACGCTGACAAATGTGTCGAATGTGTTGGTCATCATGATGCACCTGCGTGTGCAGAAGCTTGCCCAACTGAAGGCTGTATTGTATGGGATGCTCCATATCCTGGACAACCAAGCCGTGATGAAATCGGTGCAGATCTAAGAAAAGGCACAACTCCTTGTGCTGAATAATCAATAACTAAAGAGGGGTGACCCTCTTTAGTTATTTTATAAAGTAAAAATCGTTTAATTGATATTAAAAAAAAATTCTGCTATACTCCCACGTTCTAATTCCCTACAAAGTTATGAAATTCAATTATATATAGGAGAAGATTGTGGAGAGCACATTATCCATTATTAAACCAGACGCAGTAGCAAAAAATGTTATTGGTAAAATTGTTGATAGATTTGAATCAAATGGGTTAAAAATTGCAGCGATGAAAAAAGTACAACTTAGCCAAGCTGATGCAGAGGCTTTTTATGCAGTTCATGCAAGCAGACCATTTTTCGGTGATCTTGTAAAATTTATGATTAGCGGACCAGTAGTCATTATGGTTTTAGAAGGCGAAAACGCTGTTCTTAAAAACCGTGATCTTATGGGTGCAACTAATCCTAAAGAAGCAACAAAAGGTACTATTAGAGCAGATTTTGCTGATAGTATTGATGCTAATGCTGTACACGGAAGTGATAGCTTAGAGAATGCAAAAATCGAAATTGATTTCTTTTTTGCAAGAAGAGAAATTCTCTAATACCAATGAATATAGAATTCAAAAAAATTCCCGCTAGTGGGATTCCTTTTGAAACATCTTTAGGTGAGATTAGATTTTTCGGAGAAGCTTTAAAGACAAATAAGACAATGGTGAAATGCACAGGTATTATGGAAGGAAATCTTCTTCATGTGTGTGATAGATGTGCTGAAAGTTTTAAGCTAATGGTCAATGAACGTGTTGAAGTCTTTGCAAGTGACGGTCTTTATGAAGACCATGAAGGTGAAGAACTTTTAAATGTAATAGAGTTTTTTGATAGTTCGATTAATGTTGATATGATACTTCAAAGTGAAATCGAAGCTTTCAAAAGCGATTACCACTATTGTGGACAATGTGAACAACTAAAAGGAGAATAAAATGGCTGTACCTAAGAGACGCGTGAGCAAAACTAGAGGCGCAAAAAGAAGAACACATTATACCGTGACACTTCCTATGCCTGTTAAAGACACTGATGGAACATGGAAAATGCCTCATAGAGTGAACAAAACAACAGGCGAATATAAAAACTAAATGCTAACCATAGCAATTGACGCGATGGGTGGGGACTTTGGTCCTGCTCCCATTGTTGAAGGAACCCTTCAAGCGCTAAGAGAACGTAATTTTAAAGCGCTTCTTGTTGGAGACGTAAGCATTCTCAAATCCCTTACTCCTCATGAATACCTAGATAAAATCTCATTTATTGAAGCAACAGATGTTCTTGATATGCATGAAGCGGCAACAAATGCCCTTAAACGTAAAGAGACATCTATTTACAAAGCAGTTGATCTTGTTAAAGATAAAACGGCTGATGCTGTTGTATCCATGGGACATAGCGGCGCTACGATGAGTTTGGCTACACTACGGATTGGGCGATTAAAGGGCATTTTACGTCCTGCTATTGCTACAATTATGCCGACAGCAATTGCTGGTAAATTAAGCCTTGTTTTAGACGTAGGTGCCAATGTGGATTGTAAAGCAGAACATTTAGCACAATTTGCCGTTATGGGTGAAGCGTACGCAAAAGATGTTTTAAAAATTACAAAGCCAAAAGTTGGTTTACTCTCTAATGGTGAAGAAGAGAGTAAAGGTAATGAAATTACAAAAGAGGCATTCCTAGCCCTTAAAAAGCTTGAAAGTTTTGTAGGTAATGTAGAAGGCAATAATGTTTTCGATGGTTCTGTTGATGTTGTTGTTTGTGATGGTTTTGTAGGAAATATTTTACTCAAAGCAAGCGAAGGCGTTGCCGATTCGATTACCAAGATTATCAAGCAAAATGTAAGGCGGTCTCCTCTAGCAATTGCTGGAGCAGTACTAATGCGCAAGGTCTTTAAAGTACTTAAGAAGCAAGTTGATTATGCTGAATACGGTGGAGCTCCACTGATTGGTATTAATGGCTGTGCGATTATTGGACATGGCAAAAGCAATGCGAAAGCAGTAAAAAATGCTATTTTTCAAGCGATTAGTTTCTCAAGTTCTAATATTAATGCTGATATTGAACAGAAATTAACACTACTAGAGCAATAAAGGACCAATGTGTACGCATCTTTAAAATCCATTGGAGCATATGCTCCTTCACGCATACTGAGTAATGCTGATCTTGAAAAAATGGTTGAAACCAGTGACGAGTGGATTGAAAAGCGTACTGGTATTAAAGAGCGACGTATAGCTGCAGACGATGAAGTAACCAGTGACTTAGGTGTGAAAGCAGCAGAAGTTGCTATTGCACGTGCTGGTATTTCTAAAGATGAGATCGACCTTATCATTTGTGCGACACTCTCCCCTGATCATCTTTGTATGCCTTCAACAGCATGTGTCATTGCCGGGAAATTAGGCATCAATGATGTAATGGCATTTGATGTTAGTGCTGCATGCAGTGGGTTTGTTTACTTACTGTCTATTGCAAAAGCTTTTATTGAATCTGGTGCTAAGAAAAATATTCTTCTTATTGGTGCAGAAAAAATTAGTAGCGTTGTGGATTATACCGATCGCAGTACATGTATCCTTTTTGGTGATGGTGCTGGTGCTGCAATCATTGGAGCCACAGAAGATAAAAATGTAGCTATTTTGGATATTCATGCTTCAGCTGATGGGCGTTATGGAGATCTTTTGATTACTCCAGGATGTGGATCAAAATATCCATGTTCTCAAGAAACACTTGATAATAAACTTAATTACATTAAAATGCAAGGTAATGATGTTTATAAAGTTGCGGTTAGAACGTTAACCAAAGATGTGATTGATATTTTAGAAAATAATAATATTACTGCTACACAAATTGATCACTTTATACCGCATCAAGCAAATTTTAGAATTATTGAGGCGGTACGTGCAAAACTAGATTTTCCTATTGAAAAGACAGTTTTAACCGTAGCCAAATACGGTAATACTTCAGCTGCTTCTATTCCTATGGCTATGAATGATGCTTATGAAGAAGGTCGTATCAAAAAAGGTGATCTAATGTTATTAGATACTTTTGGTGGTGGTTTTACCTGGGCAAGTGCGCTCGTGTATTTTGGTGGGAATTAATTTTGCTATAGCTGTAGCTGTATACATGTAAACCTTTATAAGGCTTACATGTAAAGATATTTAAAGAATTTTATGCAAAGTCGTAGCTTTACTCATCCACGCTTCAAGACCTTTCCAATCCTCATTTTCAATCATCTTTTTTGATTTTTCTAGTTCTTGTTCAAAAACATGTACAGAATTTAAAAGATTAGCTTTATTCTGTCTAAAAATATCTGACCACATTTGAGGGGAACTCTTAGCAACCCTGCTCATATCACGAAAACCACCAGCAGCAAGGGCCAAAATACTTTTAGGATCTTCTTGTCCCATAACGCTATTTGCCAACGCATAACTTATGACGTGAGGAAGATGAGAGATAAAAGAAGCATGTGCGTCATGTGAGATTGGATCCATAAAAACGATTTTCATACCTATATGTGAAAATATTTGTATAGCTCTATTTTTATGAAGATCGCCACTATGATCAGTATCACAAAGAACGACTACTTTGTCATGATATAGATTTTGAATGGCAGCACTTGGACCAAATTTTTCAGTACCTGTCATTGGGTGCGCTGCAATAAAATTAGTACGAATTGATTCAGGTACTGAGTCAACAATTTCAGCTTTTGTACTTCCCATATCAATAATTGTAGTATTAGGGGAAACATCTTGAAGTTCTTGAAGTGCTTTTATAATACCTCCAACAGGAATCGCTAAAAAAATAACATCACATGTTTTAATCTCAGTAAAAGAGACAATATCATGCACAAGATTTAGTTTTAATGCTTCTTCACAGTGACTAAGATTGTGGTCAAACCCAACAATTTTAGAGACCAATTTTGTATTTTGAAGTGCTAATCCTAACGAACCTCCCATTAAACCAAGGCCAACAATACCAACAACCATAGAATCTCCTTCTTTCACGTAGCTTTTAGCGCTAAAAAACAGCCATTCTATGGGTTTAATAGGCACTTAATTCTAGAGATGGTATTATATTCAAAATATCTAAAAATTATATTCTAGGGCTAATCAGTATGAAAAAAATAACTGCGTTGTCTTTCATTGTCGCAACATCGTTGTATGCGGCTCCGTTAAAAAGCCTTCAATTTGATGGTTTGATCCATCTTTCCCCAGAGATGGCTTCAGAAATGATCGATATGAAAGCAGGTGATTCTGTCGACATGGAAAAAATTGATAAAGCGGTTAAAACGCTTTACAAACAGAACTATTTTGAAGATGTTTGGATAGAAGAAGCTGGTGAAGGCTCTCTTATCGTACATGTTAAAGAAAAACCTGTTATTGCAAAAGTTGATTTTGTAGGTATTAGTGATAGTGATAAAGATGAGATGACTAAACTTGCAGGTATTAAAAAAGGCGAAGTATATGATGCAGAAAGAGCTGAACTCTCTAAGCTTAAAATCATTAAGTTTTATGAAGACAAAGGCTACTTTGATACAGTTGTAGAGATTAAAACAACTCCACTTAGTGAAAAGCTATCTATGTCGCTTGATTTTGTGATTAATCGAGGTGAAAATGTCGTTATCAAGAAAGTGACATTATGTGGCTCAAAAGCACTTAAATACGACGATGTAGAACCAAATATAGCCAACAAATCAGAAGAGTGGTTGCCGTGGATGTTTGGCTTTAATGACGGAAAGCTTAGAACAGGCGATCTTGAACATGACTCTGCGCGTATTAAAGACACGTATATGCAAAAAGGTTATCTTGATTGTGAAGTAAGTCAACCATTCTTGAAAACGTATTTAGACAGCTATACAGCTGATTTAGTTTATAGTGTTAATGAAGGTGATCAATATAAAGTAGGTTCTATTGCAATTGAAATTCCAGAAGGATTTATTGATACTAAAGAAGTAATTGATGAGATGAACCTTCAAAATGGCAAGGTATTTAACGTTGCAAAATTACGTAAAGATATGACATTGATTGAGACAAAAGTAGCTGACCTTGGTTATGCATTTGTTAAAGTTATTCCTGATGTCAAAAATGACAAAGCAAATCATATTGCCAACATTACATATCGTGTTGTACCAGGTGAAAAAGTTTATATCAATAATGTAAGGATTGCAGGCAATAGCCGAACAATCGATAGAGTTGTAAGACGTGAAATTTACCTCGCAAATGGAGATATGTACAGTAGAACCGATGTAACTGATACCAAAAGCGCATTAAAAAGAACAGGTTATTTTGAAGATGTAGAAATTAAAGAAGAACGTATCAGTAAAGATCGAATGGACATCGTTGTTAATGTTAAAGAAGCATCAACAGGTTCAATCGGTGGTGGTATTGGTTATGGTTCTTCCGATGGATTGCTCTTAAGTGCAAGTGTCTCTGATGGTAATATTTTTGGATCTGGACTTAGAGCAGGAATTGATGTTGAAAGATCTGATAGCGAGCTTAATGGCGCTATTTCTTTAAGCAACCCTCGCTTGTTCGACTCTGTTTACAGTTTAAGCGGTAAAATTTATGGTGCAGACAATAGTTATTATTACTATGATGAGAAAAAATATGGTGTGAATGTTGTATTAGGGCGTAAAATTGCTAGAAACTGGGGAGTCTCTTTAGGTTATATTATCCAACAATCTAAATTGTCAAATCTTACAAGTGAACTTGCTCCATATAAGGGTATATTGTGGACTGATGAGACAACCATTAAAAGCTCTATTGTTCCTGGTCTTTCGTTTAACAATACGGATGATTTTTATCTTCCTAGACGAGGTATTGCTGCAAGTACAAATTTAGAAATTGCAGGGCTTGGTGGTGATGAAAAGTTTATAAGCAGTGTCAATAAATTTGCAACTTATTATGGTATGCAAGACCTTATTGATTATGATCTTATTTTGCGCTATAAATCACAGTTTAAATATCTTTCTATGAATTCAGCAGATGAAAAATACTCATATGGAGAGAAGTATTATATGGGTGGTGTTAGAACTGTTCGTGGATATGAGTCAAATTCACTTTCGCCAAAACTTCCTAACAGCAATATTTTAATTGGTGGTAACACCATGTTTGTTAACACCGTTGAGGCGAGTTTCCCATTAGTTGAAAGACTTAAAATGCGTGGGGCAGTCTTCTTTGATTATGGTATGATTGGTGAAGATAGCCTTGACATCAAACGTGGTGGTACGGGTGTGGCACTTGAGTGGATTTCACCACTTGGCCCTATTGGTTTGATTTTCTCTCAGCCCGTTATGGATGAAGCAGGTGATAAAAAAGCTTCGTTTGAATTCACTATTGGTCAAAAATTCTAGTCACTATATCTCGCAAGGAAGTTTAAACTTCCTTGCCTTTTCTCTAAAATTTTTGCTTTTTACTTATTTGATAATAATAGCAAAAGATGCTGGTTTTATCAGCTGTTTAATCTGTTCCCGTGCCAAGAAGAGCTTTTTTTCCGCTTGAATGGTTAGAGTATGATTTTGATAGCTAAACGATATTGGACTTCGGCTCATATCACTATTAATAGCTTTAGCTAACGAGAGGATAAAGCTAAGCCATTGAAGGGTTTGTGAATCTGGTAGAAGGGCTTTATAGATAGTCATATCTTCTTCACTAGGAAGCTTATTGACATGACATTTAATCAACATGGCAATGAGGATTTTTTGCTCATGTGAAAAACCATAATTGAGGTTATTGAGTATAAAATAAAAACTATGCAAATGATTTTGATAAAAGCCTAATTTAGTGCCAATATTGTAAAGTTCAGCAGCAACACCAAGCTCACATTTGTACTTTTCTGGTATATTATGCAGAGAAGAAAGTGTATCAAAGAGGAGATGAGAAACTCTTTTGATGTAGAGATTGTCCTCTTCCATTATTGAAAAACGATCTTTAAAGCTTCTAAGACTTAGTTTAAAATTAGGGTTAAATTTGTGGTTATTTGAGCGTAAAAGATCACATAAATAAGCACCTTCTCTTACTCCTGCACCGCTTGTGATCATCTTTTTTGTTGAGAGCTTTTGAAAAATAGATTGAAAAATAATACATCCCTCTCGCATAGTATCATAGCGATCTTTTCGTACTCCTAGATTTTTAAGCCCTAGTACATCAGAACTTACAATAGCCTCAACAAACGAAGCATGTGTTGCTATTTCATATTCAAAGCCATGAACTGTTTTAATAGGATAGTTTGTGCGTTCCATAATGATTTTAGAAAGTGATCGAAGTGTACCTCCTATACCAATCATATCATTACAGGTAAAACGAGCAGGAATTTTATCTATTTCATCATTGATAAAAGTACGAATCATTTCTAAGGGAGTTTTTTTATCAAAAAAAAGCTCTTTTAATCTTACTGTACCAATATTAAGTGAAATAGTTTCCACAATCATGCCATTCTCAATTTTTGCAAGCTCTGTTGAGCCTCCACCAATATCAATTGTTACAGCATCTTGAATCTCTTTGAGGTAATTGAGAGCACCTACAGCACCGTAATAAGCCTCTTTTGTTCCTTCAATAACTTTAATGTTGATATTAAGTTCATTATGAATTTTGTTAATGAAAGAATTTGCATTAGGAGCGTCTCTTAGTGCCGATGTAGCAATACAGAGTACTTTGTTGCACTTAAGACTTTTGATAATATGACCAAATTCTTCAAGAGTAGTAAAAGCACGTTTCAGTGCAGCTTCTTGTAGCACGCCTCCAAAGTTATAGGCACCTTCTCCAATGCGAACACGGCTTTTTGTTTCATTGATAAGATGAAATGCAAAACGGCTACTTTTCTCAAAGATTGCCATTCTTGCAGAGTTAGATCCTATGTCAATAATGGCTGTTCGTTTCGACATTAATTGTCGCTGTTAAGTTGTTCGTATTTTAGCTTTAATTCTTCAACACTTTCAATATTGTCAGGATCTGGAACAATACATTCAACAGGGCAAACAGAGATACAAGCGGGCTCATCATAGTGACCAACACACTCCGTACAGACATCTGGATCAATGATATAAATAGGATCGGACTCTTCAATAGCACCATTTGGACATTCATCTCGACACGCGTCACATGCAATACATTCTTCCGTAATCATTAAAGACATACTTTTTTTCCTTATTTAAAGTCAAATTTATTGACGAGTTTATACACTAAAAATACTTTAACGAAATTTAAATAGAGCGTTTGCGAAGAGGAAGCAGTAAAGTTGCTATTGTTCCTTTTGCATCTTCTCTGTTTCTGAGAGTGATTTTGGCTCCTAAGGCATCGGCGGCATTTTTAGCAAGAAAGAGTCCTAATCCTGCGCCTGTTTGATTACCGTAACGTTTAAAAGGAGCAAAAAGATCTTTGCTTTCATCAATACCAATTCCTTCATCAATAATATGCACAAAAAAACCTTCATTGGTAAGAGATGCTTGAATGGTAATATTTCCTTCTTTGGGTGTAAATTTGATCGCATTTTGAACAAAATTTTGCAAAATATGCATTAAAAGTGTTGGTTGAATCATAACCTTATAGCTTAAAGGTGTAATATCTTCGATAATATTTTTTTCTTCCATTTTGGCTAGAATTGTATAGTTATTGACTTGTTCTTTTAAAAAAGAAACCAGATTAATCTCAACAGGTTTTTCAAATTGTGCACCTTCTTGTCGTCCAATTTCTAATATATTACTAATCATTTTATTCATATCGTTTATCGTTTGATTGTTACTTTTTATGGTATCAATGTATTTTTCATTTTCTCTCGGTTTTAGAAGGGTTACTTCATTCTTCGTTTTCATGACTGCAAGCGGTGTTTTAAGTTCATGTGCAGCCCCAATGAATAGCTCTTTCTGTGAATTAACGAAGATTTGAATACGCTCAACCAATTTATTGATACTTGCACCTAAAGGTTGAAATTCATTTGGAAGTTTTTGTGTTTCAATGATTTGTAAAAAATTTTCATTCATGTTGGCGAGTTTATTAGTAAGTGATCGAATCGGTAAAACAAGCATTCGAGAGAGAAAAAGTGCGTAAAAAAGAATTAAAAAAATTGCAGTCAGGTTAATACTCAAAATATTTCTAAGAATCTTTGTCAGTAATATATCTGTATTGGAAATATCTTTGGTAATAGAGACAAAATGATGCTGTCGTTTTTCTAATGGGTAGTAGATGGTGAGAAATTTTTGTCCCTCTTTTTCACTGTGTTCAAATGAAGGAATATTTCCTTGGTTGACACGAATAGCGATTGTTACTTGGACATCTGAAGGGTTATTGATAGAACTGAGGGACGGATCAAAGATATTAATACCCATACTTTCAACGGAACTTGTGCGTGAGGTAGCAATGATTTGAGCCTGCCTGGTAAGTTCTTGGGTGATGTCTTCAAAGATAGAAATCTTAATGTAGTTATAAAGAATGACGGAAAAGATTACAATCAGTGTCGCCGAAGCGGACACCAATTGTAATATAAAACTCTCTCTTATACTTTTTTGGGAAAGCAAAATCTGTAACCTCTTCGTCTTACTGTCTCAATGGTTGAGATTTCTAATGGTTTGTCCATTTTTTGACGAATTTGGTTAATAGCAACTTCAATAACGTTTGGAGTAACAAGTTCTGGCTCTTCCCAAATAGCATCAAGTAATTGCTCTTTTGAGACAATTTGATCGCTGTGGCGAGCAAGGTGAGTAAGAACTTCAAATGGTTTACCTTTAAGTTCAATTTCTTGACCTTTGTAGGTAATTTTTTCTTCATCTGGATCGATAGTAAGGTCATCAATTTTGATAACATTTGTACCACCAAAACGAAGTCTTGCTTCGATACGAGCGACTAAAATATCAAAATCAAATGGTTTTCTAATATAGTCGTCAGCACCCGCTTTAAGGGCTTTAATTTCACTCTCTTTATCATCTTTTGCAGAGATAATAACTGCAGCGGTACGAGGAGATTTTTGTTTAATGAGGTTGATAAGATCAACGCCATCACCATCAGGGAGCATCCAGTCTGTTAAAACGAGGTCATAATTACGAATACCAATGTAGTATTCTGCATCTTTATAGTTTTCAGAGCTATCGGTTTGGTAACCAAACTCTTGTAAGCCTTCAGCAATGGTCTTATTGAGGGTTACTTCATCTTCAACGATTAAAATTCGCATTATAAATTCCTTAGTTGCTAAAATTTAAACGGGATTATAGCATAATTTTAGCTAGATTTAAAGTTTTTTTAATTAAATTTTAATTTTTGGAGTAGTTAATACAGCGCGAAACCCCAACCATCGCATTTAGTAAAATATCAGGTTTAAAGATTTTTAATTTCATTTTATGAATTTGAGGGTAGGCAATTTTAAGTTTTTGACTTAAATCATTCAGTGCATCTTCCAGTAAAAAATAGCTCATTTGTTGCATTTCTGCTTCAAGAAAAGCAGATACTTTTGCATAATCAATAAAATTTTCTGCTTCATAAACATAATCAAGTTTGACATATAAAATAACTTTTTGAGGTGAGAGGCGTTCTTCTTCAAGAATGCCAACAATCGTCTCAAACGTTAGATTTTTAATGATAATTTGCATCATCAGATTACTTTACATTCTTTACCTTGAAAGAGCCTAATAATATTGGGAATGTGTTTATACACAATCATAAAAGCAATAATAAAGATTGGAGCATGAGTCTTGATACCATCAAGGTCAGGATGAATGATAAATGAGGAGATGATTAAAGCACTTAATGCCAAAAGCGATGATAAAGAAGATATTTTAAGCACTTTGCCGACCACAAACCATGTAATAAACGCAATAAGCGTTTCAATCGGAAGCATAACTAAAAGTACGCCCGCACCCGTAGCAACACCTTTGCCTCCCTCAAATTGAAGATAAGGGCTATAACAATGACCTATAACTGCAAAAATTGCAATGGCCCAAAGTGTTTCGACACCTAGCCCAACTACATGAGCAATTCCTAAAAGAACGATACCTTTCAGTGCATCCAGTACAACCGTTGTTATAGCAAGTTTTTTCGCCAATTTTGGATTACTTTCTTTAAGCACTCTTAGGACATTGGTTGCCCCAATGCTACCGCTACCACCTTCTCGGATGTCTTTGCCTGTAAAGAGTTTTGCAAGAAGAAGTCCAAAAGGAATACCCCCAACAAGATAACCTAATATATAAAATTGAACGTTAATATTAAAGAGAAAATCCACACATAATCCTTCGATAAAGTTGCCACAGTATAGCAATAATTTTGTTATTATTTCTTTAACGCTATAATGGCTTTTTCGATAGAATGCAAGGAATTTACAGTGGATAATAAAGAACTCAAAAAAGAAATTTTAAAGCTCAAAGAAGAATTACATGTAAGTATTGTTGCCCACTTTTATCAGAAGGATGAAGTGTTTGAACTCGCGGATTATGCAGGGGACTCGCTTCAACTTGCCCAATGGGCAGCAAAAGATGAAAATCCGTATTTGCTCTTTTGTGGCGTAGGCTTTATGGGACAAAGTGTTAAAATTTTAGCCCCCCAAAAACGCGTTTTGATGCCTAAAATTGCTTGTTGCGCTATGGCAAGAATGATTGATGTGGACTATTTTGATCAAAATGTAGCGCTGTTAGAAAAAGTAGGAATTGCCAAAGATGATATTCTTCCAGTCACTTATATCAACTCTTCGGCAGATGTTAAAGCGGCTGTTGGCAAAATGGGTGGCTATGTGTGTACAAGTTCTAATGCCAAAAAAATTATCACAAAAGCGTTGAAAAGCAATAAAAAAATCCTTTTTGTACCCGATCGTTGTTTAGGGCAAAATATTGCTAAAGAAATGGGGCTTAAGTCTTGTGTTGTAGGCGATGGAAGCGATCCAAAAGAGGCAGATATTTTATGTTATAACGGCTTTTGCTCTGTTCATCAGCTTTTTGATGTGGATGATATTGCTTTTTACCGTGCCAAATATCCAGGTATTTTAATCGTCACACATCCCGAGTGTAAACCTGAAGTCTGCGATCTTTCGGATTTTGTAGGATCAACCAGTCAGATTATTGAGTATGTGAATAAACTTCCGTTAGAGCAAAAAGTAGCAATTGGCACCGAATATAACATGATTAAACGATTACGCCAAGAAAATACGTATGTGCTCTCTTCTTCAAAACCAGAATGCCCAACCATGAATGAAACAACACTTCAAGACGTTTACAACGTTCTTTTAAGTATTAAAGAAGGGCGATTTGACAATGAAATAACAGTATCTGAAGAGACCAGAAAATGGGCATATACTGCATTGAATCGGATGTTTGAGTTATGATTAAAAAGTTTGTTAAAAAAGCACTTGAAGAAGATGTTGGCAGAGGTGATCTTTTTTCATTGGTAGGAAAAGATAGCTTTGCCAGTGCGAATATCCTCTGCAAAGATGTAGGTGTTTTCGCTGGAAAGCCCTATGTTAAGGCACTTTGTAAGATGAATAAGCTCGATGTAAAATTTTACTTTGATGATGGAGATACACTTCATAAAGGGGATTTAGTTGCTCTTATTGAAGGTAAGTCTAAAAATATTTTACGTTGTGAGCGTACCATTTTAAATTTGATGCAACATGCCAGTGGTATTGCAACCAATGTGGCACGTTATAAAAAAGTCTTGGAAGGGTATGCACTCAAACTTTTAGATACTCGAAAAACGAGACCACATTTGCGTATTTTTGAGAAGTATGCGATTCGTTGCGGTGGAGGGAGTAATCACCGTATGGGATTGGATGATTGTTTGATGATTAAAGATACCCATCTTAAAACAATCGATGATTTGAAGGTTTTTATTGCGGAAGCCAGAGAGAAACTCCCCTTTACATGTAAGATTGAAATTGAGTCTGAAGATGTAGAATTTGCAAAGTTTGCGATGCAGTGCGGTGCCGATATTGTCATGTGTGATAACATGTCGCATGCTGATATTAAAGCCGTTGTTGATTATAAGAACAGCCATTTCCCTCACGTACTCTTAGAAGCGAGTGGAAATATCACCAAAGAGAATATTATAGAATATGCTAAAACAGGCGTAGATGCAATTAGCAGTGGGAGTTTGATTCATCAAGCAGTTTGGCTCGATTTTTCTATGAAAATTACCCATAAAACAGTGATCTAAGCTAGGAATGTTGCACTATGGCGGATGATCAAGAAAAGACGGAAGAGCCCAGTTCCAAGAAGATTGATGATGCCAGAGCAGATGGCAACGTCCCCAAAAGTCAAGATACCAGTGCTTTTATTACGCTGGTCGTGGCATTGGTTGCTTTTTTAGCACTTTTATCCTGGATTGAATCGCGTGTTGTCTATCTCTATTTTTATTATCAATCTCTTATTGGAACTGAAATAACCAAAGAAGCGACATTTCAAATCTCCATGATTACATTTCGAGAAATTATTTTTATGGTGATTCCTCTCTCTTTAGCCGTTGCTATTGCTGGTATTTTGGCCAATGTCATGCAGACAGGATTTATTTTTACCACCAAACCACTCATGCCAGACTTTTCAAAACTAGATCCGATGAAAGGGCTTGGAAATCTTTTTTCCATGAAAAAAGCAGTTGAAGCGATTAAGATTATTTTGAAAGTAGGCGTAATCTTATGGGTTTGCTACTATTTTTTACTCTCTTTTACACAAGAACTTCCAACGGTTATCTATTTTCCACTTTTTTCTCAGCTTGCATGGTTAAAACAGAAAATGCTTATTTTAGTAGCTGTTATTTTGATTTTGTTTTTGGTTCTAGCCTTAGCAGACTTATTATTTGTACGTTTTTCATACTTTAAAAGTTTACGTATGAGTAAGCAAGAGTTAAAAGATGAATACAAACAGATGGAGGGTGATCCTAAGATTAAGGCTAAAATTAGACAAATCCAGATGCAAATGACTAAAAAACGCATGATGCAAGAAATTCCTCAAGCAGATGTTGTTATTACCAATCCAACCCACTATGCTATTGCTATTCGTTACAATCAAGAAAAAGAAGCTGCTCCCAAAGTCATTGCAAAAGGGACAGATTTTGTAGCGCTTCGTATTAAAGAAATTGCAATGAACTATAATATTCAGATTGTTGAAAATCCACCATTAGCACGAGAACTTTACAAAAAATGTAATTTAGGGGATATTATCCCCGAAAATCTCTATAAAGCAGTAGCTGAAGTACTTGCCTTTGTTTACAAAAGCTCAAAGAAACCTCATTAAAAGACATCAATAACTTTTCAGTCAAAATTAAGTATAATTTTCCTTTTATCATCTGGTGGAGTTATAATGTATCAACAAGCGTGGAAGCGTATGCTTGAAGCCAATCACATTGTTATTGTCTCGCATGTACATCCCGATGGCGATACATTAGGTAGTGCTTTAGCCTTGTACGATGTACTTCTTCGTGTTGGCAAAAAAGTGACACATTTTAATAAAAATAATGAACTTCCATTGGTTTATGATTTCCTACCAGGCTATTCAAAGATTAGAAACAGCTTGCCTAAGAGTTTTGATTTGGTAGTAAGTTGTGATTGTTCAACGCGTGATAGGCTTAAAATTCCCGAAGGTGATTATGAGATTATCAATATTGATCATCACCTTACCAATCACTATTTTGGGAATATGAATCTTGTGGTTGATCGTTTTTCAAGTACAGGTATGGTGGTATATGAGCTTTTAAAAGCCAACGCTATTGAAATGAGTAAAGAGTGTGCTATCTGTCTTTATACAGCAATGGCGGATGATACAGGTTTTTTTCAATACGGCGATATGGATGAATTAACGTTTAGCATTGCTGCGCGATTGGTGAAATGTGGTGCAAATCCAAAAGAAATCGCATCAAAGGTAAAGCGAAGAGAACCGCTTTCAAAAATAAGACTCTATGGCTATATGTTAAATCATTTTGATCTTTATGAAAATGGACGTATTGCTACGATTATTTTCGATAAAACAGTACTTGAAGCAACGGGTGCAAGAAGACATGACACTAAAAATATTGTTAATATGCTTAGGAGTATCGTTAATGTAACCATTGCGATAATGATTTTAGAGGAAAAAGAGGGAGGCTATAAAGTCTCATTGCGGAGTAAAGATATTAATGTCTCAAAGATTGCTTTAGCGTATCAAGGAGGCGGTCATAAGACTGCCGCAGGTTTTGAAGTACCTGTTTGTGATCCTAAAGTACTTCGAGATGAAATTGTGGAAAAAATCAAAAGGATAGACAAAGAATGAAACAACAAAGAAAATCATCCATAGCAGGTTTGGTGCTAGGATTTATTTTGTTAGTCTTGGTAGGTGGGGTTGCGTATGTTTTTAACTCAAGTTCGTTTGAAAGAGAAGCTCCTCAAGTCGTTCTTCCTAAAGAGATAGATTGGAATTTAAAAGATCCTATTAAAGTTCAAGTAACTGATGCAAGTGGTGTCCGTTTTGTACGTGCATCTCTTTTTGATGGCGAGAAAAGTGTTGTTTTAGAGACCAAAGAGTTTAGAACAGCTGAAAAAGTGGTTGATTTGAACCTTACGTTTCCCAAAACAGGCTTTGGTGCCAATAAAAAAGCATTTGAGTTGACTATTGACGCTGTTGATGGTAGTAAGTGGAATTTTTTTGCAGGTAATAGTGTTAGTGCTAAATCAGTCATTAAAGTTGATACGAAAAGACCTGAAGTCAATATTATTGGAAGCTCATACAAAATTATGAGAGGCGGTGTTGCTACAGTGATTTTTAAAGCGCAAGATGAAGCGATGAAATCACTTTATGTTGAGACTAATTTTGGAAAAAAATTCTATCCAACACCTTTTTACAAAGAAGGTTATTATATTACGTTAGTCGCTTGGCCTACACATATTGAAAGTTTTACAGCTTCTGTTGTTGCTATTGATAGGGCAGGAAACTTGACCAAAGCTCACGTACCTTATTTTTTACAAGACAAAAAATATAAGACATCTACCATTGGGCTTGAAGATCGCTTTTTGGATGGAAAGATTTCTGATTTGATTGCAGAAATGGCTCCGGAGCGTTCATCACTTACGAAGCTAGAAAAATTTAAATTTGTTAACGAAGATATGCGCAAAGGTAATGAAATTAATATTTTAAAAGCAACTTCTAATGTTCCAACAGAACAGATAAATGGTTTTTATTTGAAACCATTTTATCCATTGCGCAATGGTAAAGTTGTTGCAAGCTTTGGAGATCATCGTTATTATGAATACGACAAACAGCCTACCAGTGAGTCATATCATTTAGGGCTTGATCTTGCGAGTAACGCACAAGCTACGATGCAATCTTCAAATGACGGTGTAGTCGTTTTTGCTCGTGAGAACGGTATATACGGCAATAACATCATTATTTCTCATGGATTAGGAGTCTATTCTCTTTATGGACACTGTTCTAGTTTCATGGTTAAAGAAGGAGATGTTGTCAAAGCTGGAGAGCCTATCGCCAAAACAGGCTTAACAGGCTTGGCATTAGGCGATCACTTGCACTTTGGTATGTTTGTTCAAGGTGTTGATGTTAGACCTGAAGAGTGGATGGATGAAGTATGGCTCAAAGAGAGTGTATTTAATGTAATTGAATCAGCAAAGAAGATTATGGATCGATGAAAGTAACGCAAAAAAATGTCAGAGTGTTTCATATTGAGATTGATGATGAAGCCTCTTTTTTAGATTATTTCAGAAAAAACAGCCTTCTTTTAAAGGAATTCTTTTTGCTTGTAGAAGGCAATATTACGAAAAATATTGCCTTCGTTTTAGAGCAAAGTGGCGTGTGTTACAAAGAGATTAATCATTGTAATATTCGTTTTGGTGGCATTAAAAAAGAAGCACCTGAACTTGAAGAAGAGCCAAAAAAAGAAGCGGTTTCACAAGCAAGTTCTGAACAGCCATGTCAATTACCGAAACTTAAGCTTTTTGATCGTCCAATTCGATCAGGTGAAGAGATTATTGAGAGTATACCAATTGTTATTTTTGGGCGTGTGAACAGTGGAGCAAAAGTTTTTTGTGAAGAGAGTATGAGTATTTATGGTATTATTGACGGATTAGTGCAGTGCGATGGTGAATATATCGTGCTTAGTGGCATGAGCCCTCGCGGATACCTCATTTTTAATGGGGAAATTATTGATAGAGAGATGCTCAAACTTAACGTGCTTCAAAAAATTATCATGCGCGATAATGTCATAGAAATAAAGGAAGTTGTGTGAAACAGACCACATTAGCAAAAGCGGTAAGCGGTATAGGAATTGGTCTTCATAAAGGTGAACCAATTGCAATACGTTTAGAACCCCTTGAAGCAAATAGCGGTATTCTTTTTTACCGAAGTGATGTAGGCTTATTGGTTCAAGCATTGCCTCAAAATGTTGTTAATACCCAAATGGCAACCGTTATTGGAAATTCAAGCGCTTATATCTCAACAATTGAACACCTTCTTTCTGCTGTATATTCTTACGGTATTGATAATATCAGAGTGGTTCTTGATGGTGCTGAAGTGCCCGTTATGGATGGAAGTAGTGCCAGTTTTTGTATGATGCTTGATGAAGCTGGCATTCGTAAATTGGATGCAACAAAGCAAGTGCTGATTATCAAAAAAGAGGTAGAAGTACAAGATGGTAAAAAATTTGCACGCGTAACACCGAGCTTAAAACCAACCTATAGTTTTATGATAGAGTTTAACCACCCTTCCATTGGTACGCAAGAGTTTAGTTTTGAGTTTAGTAAAAAGAATTTTATTGAAGAGATAGCACGCGCACGTACTTTTGGATTTATGAAAGATGTACAGATGTTGCGTTCTCGTGGGCTTGCTCTTGGTGGATCACTTGATAATGCCGTTGTAATGGATGATACGAAAATTCTAAATCCTGAAGGACTACGCTTTTCAAATGAATTTGTAAGGCATAAAATTTTAGATGCGATTGGTGATCTTTCGCTCTTAGGGGCACCTTTTGTCGGGGATTATACTTCCTTTGCAGGAAGCCATAATTTAAACCATGAATTAACCAAAGCAATTTTAAGAGATCCAAGCAATTATGAGATAAGAACACTCAGTGCGGAAAAAGCACAAGAGTTTGAAAAGGTTTACGCATAAAAACCGCCGTTGACATTGTTGTTATCACGCTTACTTCTCCATTACACGTGGGCATTTACGAAAATAACCAACTGATTCATGCTTATGAGACAACGGATCAAACCAGTGAAGCTTTGCCGTTATTATTTGAAGGTATTTTAAAAGAGTATCAACCTATTCGACTCTTTTTTGCAAGAGGTCCTGGAAGCTTTATGGCAATTAAAATTACTTATATTTTTTTAAAAACATTGAGTATTGCATTGGGAATTCCTCTATTAGCATCTGATGGGTTTGCTTTTAATGAAGGACGAGCCATTCGTGCCATGCGAAACCTTTATTTTATAAAAGAAGAACAAGCAATTACAACAGTTCGGTTGGAAGAGCCAGTAGAACAGCATTTTACATTGCCTAAGAGGTTAAAGGAAGACCTTTTTAGTGATGAAATTGAACCACTTTATATGTTACCAGCAGTTTAGGAGCGATGCGTGAAGATAAAAATACCAGCGACCAGTGCTAATTTAGGACCAGGATTTGATTCTTTAGGTCTTGCTATTGCACTCTATAATGAAGTTTGCATTAAACCTTCAAGCTATCACAGTATCTCAGTCAAAGGCGAAGGTGAAGAGAATGCAAAACTCAAAAAAAACAATATTTTTGTCTCTATTTTTTACGATATTTATCAAGAACTGGTAGGTAAAAAAGATCCTTTCAGGTTTGAGTTTTATAACAATATCCCTTTCTCTAGGGGACTTGGGAGCAGTTCAGCGGTTATCGTTGGGGCTATTGCCAGTGCCTATGAAATGGCAGGTGTGAAAGCGAGTAGAGAGATTATTTTAAATAAAGCTATTGTGTATGAAACCCATCCTGACAATATTGCTCCTGCTGTTTATGGAGGATTTACAAGTTCTATGGTTGAGAATGGTAAAGTAAAGACATTGAAAAAAGTACTGAGTGAAAAACTGAAAGTGGTCATGGTTATTCCCGATCGTCCTATGTCTACAGCACATTCACGAACACTACTCCCCAAGACATATTTGATGAAAAACGTGGTTTACAACCTCTCGCGGGCATCGTTGCTTACGGCTGCATTTTTCAGTGAAAACTGGGAATTTTTAAGAGGTGCATCGAGAGATTGTATGCATGAACATCGTCGTATGAAACAGATGAAGGAGCTTTTTGAAGTGCGCGAGATTGCTTTAAAAAGCGGCGCACTCATGAGTACACTCTCAGGTAGCGGTTCATCATTTTTCAATCTCGTAAAGGCAGAGGATGCTCCAAAAGTTGCAACAGCACTTAAAAATGCGTTTGGAATGTTTAGAGTAGAAATCTTTGAATTAGATAATAACGGTTTTGAAATCGTAAAAAGCTGAAAAACAGCTAAAATTTGATATAATCAGGCGCAAAAATGAGTCAACCCATACGAATGTGCATTGTTTGTAGAGAAAGATCTTTACAAGACAGTTTACAAAGATTGCAGATTGTAGATGGAGCGCTCGTGCTCTTTTCCAAAGTAGGAAGAAGCTTTTATATCTGCAAGGCATGTATGACAAACAATGAAAAGAAAGTTGTAAAAATACTCAACAATAAATGCAAAACAAATCACAAAGCAATGATGGAATTTGGTAAAATATTTAAGGAGACAGGGTCGAATGGATAAAGTTCGTATAACCGAAATAGCAAAAGAATTAGGCATGAAGAACAAAGAAATCGTTGATAAAGCGGTGGATCTTGGACTTGATGTCAAAGGGCATTCAAGTTCAATCAGCACAGAAGATGCCGAAAAACTAATGAACTATGTATTGAGTGGGGAAAATGCACAAGCGAGTAAACCATCTCCTCAGCCAAAAGCTCCTGAAATACAAAAAGTTGAAGTTGTAGAAGTAGTACCTGTCGTTGAAAAACCAAAAGAACCTGAAGTTGTTGCTCCTAGAACCAAAACCTTAAAAGAAAAAGAGCTCGAATCTGGTCATATCGTGCAAGCTGCTCCTAAAAAAGAGATAGTCGATAACGGTGTCTCTGAAATAGTGGGTGATGATAAAGAGAATACGGAAGATAAAATAGATCCAACCAATGTGCAGAAGCGTAGAGGTTTGGTGATTGTTAAAAAGAAAAGACCTGATGTTAAAGAAGTAGAAGTTGAAGAGCGAGAAAGTCCATCATCTTTTTATGGTTCACGTGAAAACACTCCTTCTCGTAGCATGGAGTCCATGTTTGCCTCTTCAAATAATGCAAGTGAACTTCAAAAAAAGAAAAAGAAACTTAAAAAAGTTCCCGCTGAGAAAAAAACTACAACTGAGAAATTGGATATTGCTTTAAATATTGAGATGGCAGATACGAATATTGATACAGAAGAAGATGGAATGATCGTTCTTCCGGATCTTAACGTTGGTATCACCGTTAATGAAGAAGCAAAAAAGAAAAAACAGATTGATCCAAGTCAGATTAGAACAACCAAAAAAACCAATTTTGTAATGCAAGGAATTCAAAGAGTAGGGCGTAAACGTAGACGTCGTCCAGCTCAAGCTCAAGAAGTAGAAGCCATCAGTGCGATTGAAATTCCTGAAGAAATTAGGGTTTATGAATTTGCTGAAAAGATCAATAAAACTGTTAGCGAAGTTATTAAAGAGCTTTTTTCATTGGGAGTTATGTTTACAAAAAATGACTTTTTAGATAAAGATTCGATTGAAATTTTAGCTGATACTTTTGGTATCAATGTTACAACAGTCAATGATCAAGAATCTTTTGACTATGTTAAAGCATACGATGAAGAAGGTGAAGCGGGTGAGCAAAATCTTGTAGAGCGTGCGCCTGTTATTACCATTATGGGACACGTTGATCATGGTAAGACATCTCTTCTTGATTATATTAGAAGTGCCAAAGTTGCTGCGGGTGAAGCAGGTGGTATTACCCAACACGTGGGTGCTTATATGGTTGAAAAAAATGGTAGAAATATCACTTTTATCGACACTCCAGGTCACGAAGCTTTTACCGAGATGCGTTCTCGTGGTGCAAAAGTAACTGATATTGTTATTGTCGTTGTTGCAGCAGATGATGGTGTTAAACCTCAAACCAAAGAGGCAGTTGAGCATGCAAAAGCTGCGGGTGTGCCTATTATTATTGCTGTGAATAAAATGGATAAAGAATCTGCCAATCCAGATTTAGTGAAAGCACAATTAGCAGAACTTGGCATCACACCAATTGATTGGGGTGGTGATCATGAATTTGTACCTGTATCTGCAAAGACTGGTATGGGTATTGAAGATTTGCTTGAGACAATTTTATTACAAGCCGATCTTTTAGAACTTCAAGCTGATCCAAGTAGAGAGGTTAAAGCAACTGTTATTGAGAGCTCTTTGGAAAAAGGAAGAGGTCCTGTTGCGACCGTTGTGATTGAAGATGGTACGATGAGAGTCGGTGATATTGTTGTTGCCGGTATTGCTTTTGGAAAAGTAAAAGCATTGTTAAATGATTTAGGGCAGTCTGTCAAAGAAGCACTACCAGGTGAGCCAGTCGTTGTTCTTGGACTTAGTGAAGTTCCTGGGGCTGGAGAGACACTCATTAGTGTTAAAACCGATAAAATTGCGCGTGAATATGCGAAGAAAAAAGCAGAATACTTACGTCAAAAAGAGCTTTCTAAAACAACAAAAGTTAGTTTAGATGACCTTAGTGCGATGATTGCTGAGGGTGCTTTAAAAACACTTCCAGTCATCATTAAAGCAGACGTTCAAGGTAGTCTTGAAGCGATCAAAGGTAGTCTTGAGAAGATCAGAAACTCAGAAACTAAAGTTAATATTGTCAGTGCTGGTATCGGCGGAATTACTGAGAGCGATGTAGCCCTTGCAAGTGCGAGTTCAGACTGTATTATCTTAGGTTTCCATGTGCGTCCAACGGGTGTGGTTAAAGAAAAAGCAAGAAGTGCTGGTGTTGAGATTAAAACATACAATATTATTTATGATTTAATTGATGATGTTACGAATATCGTTACAGGACTTATGGCTCCGGTTATTCGTGAAGAGAATATCGGTCAAGCGATGGTTAGAGAAGTCTTCGCTGTGCCAAAACTTGGACACATTGCTGGTTGTATTGTAACGGACGGAACGATTAATAGAGGTGTTAAAATCAGGGTTATTCGTGAAGGTGTCATTATTTATGAAGGCAGTGTTTCATCTCTTAAACGTTTCAAAGATGACGTTAAAGAAGTGGGTAAAGGTTATGAGTGTGGTGTTGGTATCGAAGGCTACACCGATATTAAAGTAGGCGATTATATCGAGAGCTTTAAAGAGGTTGAAGAAAAAGCGAAGCTATGATAGATAAAAGTATTAAAATTCAGAGAACCCAGAGCGTTTTAAAAGAACTTATTCCTGAAGCACTTTCAACCTTAGATGATGAGATGCTTCGTGGGGTTTGTGTCATTGATGTTGAATGTAGTCGTGGAAAATATGATGCCATCGTCTATTTAGATGGTTCAGTCTATGATGAAAAAGAAAAGAGTTATATTCTTTCTCATTTACACCGCGTTCAACGACATATCCAAACGCACTGTATGCAAGCAGAAGGATGGTTTCGCTGTCCAAGTTTCAGATTTTATTTTGATGATACTCTTGAGCGTCAAAATAAAATGGATGTTTTGTTTGCAAAGGTTGAAGAAGAGCTAAAAAAAGGTAAAAAAAGCGATGATTGAAAGAGAGCAAATTGTTAAAATCGTGGAGAGTTGTGGCGTCTCATTATACGATACAGAAGTAGCAAACGAATTTGATAAAAAGATTTTCCGTATTTATATTACATCAAAAGAGGGCATTAGCCTTGATAAATGCGCTGAAGTAAGCCGTATTTTATCGCCTATTTTTGATTTAGAGCCACCACTTGATGGTGAGTACCTTTTTGAAGTAAGTTCTCCTGGAATAGAGCGAAAACTCACAAAGCCAGAACAGTATGTTGCTTCTGTTGGTGAGAAAGTCAAAGTAAAACTGAATACCAAAGAAAAATTTATTGGTGTTTTAGAAGCGTTTAGTGGTAACGTTGCCTCTGTGCGCGTTGAAAATGAACTCAAACAGATTTCTCTGGATGAGATTGAAAGTGCTCGAACTTATTTTGAATGGTAAGCGCATTTGACGCTGTTTTAATGCAAAAAGCACTTGATGCCGCTTGGGTGCATCAGGTGTTAACATTTCCAAATCCTTCTGTTGGCGCAGTGGTAAGCAATGACCAAGGCGATATTTTGGGGATTGGTGCACACAAAAAAGCAGGAACTCCCCACGCAGAAGTTCTCGCACTTAAAGCTGCTTATGAGAGTTTAACCAACGATACACGCATCACTGCCATAGACGATGCGACCGCATTACATACCTTTTTAAAAGAACATCACAACCAACTATTTCACAATCTTACGATACATGTAACACTAGAGCCTTGCAATCATTTTGGAAAGACGCCCCCTTGTGCATCACTTATTGAAGCACTTGGCCTGAAGCGCGTTGTTATTGGCTCCTTTGATGAAAGCGTATCTGCTAAAGGCGGTGGAGCATTTTTAGAAAAAAAAGGGGTAAACGTTCTTTTTGGGTGTCTCAAAGAGGCATGTGATTTGCTCTTAACACCTTTTACTTGTAAAGAAAAAAATAAACCCTTTGTTTTTTTTAAATTGGCTGTGAGCAGTAATGGTGTAACGACAGGTGGGATTATTACTTCCGAAGATTCGAGGAAAATGGTGCATTGCTTACGTGATCGTTGTGATCTTTTGGTGATTGGTGGCAATACAGTAAGGACAGATCGTCCCATTTTAGATGCAAGATTGTGTGAGGGGAAAGCGCCTGATATATTGATTCTTTCTAAGCAAAATACTTTTGACCGTACAATTCCTCTTTTTGGTGTTCCACATCGTTTGGTGAGTATTTCAGACAGTATAGACAAAATCAATGATTATAGTATGGTGATGGTTGAAGGTGGGCAAGGCTTTCTTAATGCACTCTCAAGCAAAATAAAGTGGTATTTGATTTTTGAATCGCCTCATGAAAAAGAGGGGAATCCGATTGTTCTACCAGTTGGATTAGAAAAGATATTTTCTCAAAAAATCGGAGAAGATACCATGAGTTGGTATTATAAACATGTTTGATGAATTTTTTATTTTTGAAATTTTCATTGTATTTTTTGCAAGTTTTTTTCATGGTATTGTAGGGTTTGGGTTCCCCATGGTGGCGACACCACTTTTTGTCCTTTTTTTAGACCTTAAACTCGCTGTTTTATATACCCTTTTCCCAACACTTGTTACCAATATTATCAGTCTAAAAAAAGAAAATTCTTTTGGCGATATCTGGAAAGAATTTTCGCCACTTATTCTCTCAGTCATGGTAGGAAGCATTATTGGAACACATCTTCTTGTCGTCTATTATAACCATTATTACAAATTGATAGTAGCAGCTGTGATGCTTTTGTATCTTAATAAAGAGAGATTACGTTTTTCCTTGACCCAAGTTGTAGCAAAACAGAAAAAAAGTATTACCGTTTTCATTGGGCTTTTGAGTGGCTTGGTTGGAGGTATGGCGAATATTATGTCACCTGTACTGATTATGTTAATTTTAGAGTTGAAACTTGATAAAAAACATGTCATTGGGGTTTTGAGTTTTTGTTTTATTGTCAATAAGACATTGCAAGTTCTCATTTTTGGGTACCACGGAAGTTTTACTATGGAAAATAGTACGCTTATTGCGGTATTTGTAGGGATAGCACTGATAGGTTTTGGGTTTGGAAATAAAATCCATGAGCGCATTGATGAAAAGCTTTATACGACAATTTTAAATCGTTTATTGTGGGTAATTTCTTTCTTCCTGATTTTCTCTACATTTTACATGTAGAGTTCATATTTGCGTAGCAAAAGGGTTTGTGCTTCTTTGTAAAGTGCGGTGTAGTCCGATGGAGTAGAATCAATGAGTGGCGCATATTTTTCATACGTTTTCCATACTTGAATGGCACCATCTTTTTTCCCTTTACATGCCAAGGCTAATGCTGTAGATGCATTGATGAGCCCTTTAAGAATTTTTGCTTCATCCTCCGATTCAGGAAGTTTTTTCAGACGATGCCACTCTTCTTCCAAAACTTCATGACCTTCAATAAACTCATCGTTTTCGACGACATTTAAAAACTGGGTAATTGCTAGCATTACAGGCTCTTTATTTTAGGGTTAAAGGAATGCATAGAAGCTCTTTATGTATCGTTGATACAAAGTTCTTAGTTATCAATGCATTCGCTATCAATAAGAATACCAAATTTTTTGCAAAATGGATAATAGTTTGATAGAGAGAAGAGATATCCAATGTAATATATTTGAGTCAAAAGCAAAATGCATGAGCGTAAATAAATTGGATAAATTTTTTATTTTAAAAGCAAAAAACTCTTTGAAAATAGAAAATGAGGTTAAATACAGATAAATCAAGATTTACAGGAGCCATTTTTGTCATTTTAGAGCGATATAATTGCTTTTTAGAAAAAGAAATTAAAGAAATGAAATAAGGTAGTTAAGGGATCAAAATTATCGTTATTTCTCATAAAGTTTTATTCATTAACATACGCTACCATTTCATTAAAAAGCGAGTATGCATGTGTGTTTGTCTTCTAAAGGTACTTTCAAGATTTAAGACCGCTTTAGAGCATTCAAATAGACTACTTTGTTCTTGCAAGATTTAGTGCTGTACTTACGTTTTTTACTAAAGCATATACTTACCATTAGAATAAGAGTAAAAGAGAAGCGTAATGTGCGCTAGAGTACGTATATTTTGTGACTTTTATGTAATGAGCATAGATAAAAGCAATTTAAATTTGCTTTATTTTAAAAAATTGGATAAACTAATTTCCTAGAAAGATGAGGTTCGAGTTCATCTTTGGTAGTTTTTTGATACGTGACCTTTAGTTAGCATCCTAAAATACTCCAAAAATACTCAATTTTCTACTTTTCGATTTTATAACAGGAGCATACGATGGCTTTATTAGAGGGAACCGTTAAATGGTTTAACAATGAAAAAGGTTTTGGTTTTATCCAACCAAATGATGGCGGAAAAGATGTATTCGTACACTTTCGTCAAGTTAATAGATCAGGTTATGGTCGTGTATCTTTGGCAGAAGGCCAAAAAGTTACTTATGAACTAGGCGAAGGTCCAAAAGGCCCACAAGCTGAGAACGTAACAGCACTATAATTCTTCGGAGGAGATTTTCTCCTCCACCTCTTTTTTAAACCAATATCTAAATTCACTTCCTTTTTTCTCTTCCGATCTTACTTCAATCACAATGCTATATTTGTCGCAAATACTTTTAACAATACTAAGTCCTATTCCAAATCCACCTTTGTAGATGTCACCACGATAATGACGCTCAAAGATTTTGTCAATTTCTTTAATCCCAACACCTTGATCTTTCACTCCAAAGCACAGATCATTCTCTTTTGTTTCTAAATATACTTCGATTGTCGTTTTAGGAGGTGAATATTTAATCGCATTGGTGAGATTATTGTCAATAATGCGTTGAAGCTCAATACGATTGATCTTACAATAGTGTTCAGGCTCAATATATGAGATAATCGTAATCTCTTTAGATGAACTCAGCGCTTCAAAATAAGCAATACGGTCTTCTAAAAACATAGAAAAATTGAGAAATTCTGTTGTGTAGGTGATGGTTTTATTTTTGATGAGGTATTCAAGATCATCGTAAAGCGTTGAAAGTGTTGAAAGTGCTGCAAGGGTTCGGCTGAGACGTTTATCTTTGTACTTTTTCACTAACCCTTCAATATTGAGTTGCATAATACCCAAAGGTGTTTTAAGCTCATGCATGACATCCGTAAAAAAGAGATTCATACGTGTTGAGGTTTCGATGTAGGGTTTGAGTAACAGCTTTAAAAGAAGATAAGAAAAAAGAAGCATTCCCACCAAAACAACACCAATAATAATTAAAATATCGAAAATAACCTGTGAATGTGAAATCTCTTTTTGCACCACTAAAAACTTTACATGTAAAGCATTGGAAGCCAGTGGGTATTTGTAAAACAGTGAAGTATTATTTTTGACAAATTCATCGCTAAATGATGGGATAGGTTCTTCAATCAGAGAAAAAACAATGTGGTTGTTCGCATCCAAAAGGGCACTTTTAAAAATGATGGAGCGAGGAAATAAAAAGGTTTTTTGCAAAGGCATAATACCCTGAATGGTTGCCTCAATCTCTTTGGCATAGCTTCGCAGCTGAACTTCTTGATTTACTTGATTAAGTCTAAGTGAAACGGAGAGATAATTTAAAATCGGAAAAGAAACAAGCAACAGAGTCAAAAAAGTGAGAATGATCGCAAAAATAAACGCATTTTTTGTCTCATTTTTCAATTTTATATCCTATGCCTTTAGCGGTAATAATAAAATCTTTCTCTGTTTTATCCCGTAGTTTTTTAATGAGCATTCGTATGTCGTTATTACCGATCTCTTTTCCTTCCCAAACGTATTCATGTATGAGCTCTGTGGAGATATAATTACCACGATTTTTGACTAAAACAAACAGAAGTTTTCGCTCAAAATTACTTAGGGTTATTTGCATGTCTTCACACCAGAGGCTTTGATCATTGCTGTGGTACGCAAAGCCATGGGTGAGAGGTATAACATCCAACGTAGAGTGCAAATGATAACTTTTGAGTGTTTGAGAAACACGGTATTGAAGCTCTTTAAGTGAAAAAGGCTTGCGCAAATAGTCATTACACCCAAGATCATAACCCAATGAGAGGTTGTTAATATCCGTGAGTGAAGTAATGAAAATAATGGGCAGATCAAGTTTAGCTTTGCGAACTTCTTTGAGTATGGCATACCCGTCCATATGCGGTACGCGAATATCTAAAAGTGCTAAATGGTAGTGGTGTTCAAAAAGCGCATCTAGTGCAAGAAGCCCATCATCAAAGGCATCGACTTTGTAGCCCATCTCTTCTAAAGAGTCTTTGATGCTCTCATTGTATGTATAGTCATCTTCAAGGAGTAGAATCTTCATCGAATCAGTACCTCATGTTGCAGGGAGTCTTGAATGGCGGGCTCCAACATTTTCACAGGTAAAGGTATTGCACGAGGCGCAAGGGAGGCTCTTAGCAACAGTGACTCTTTAAGTAAGGATTCTCCAAACCAAATACCAATGTAACCTACTTGTTTTGCTTCGATGTCAAAAAGAGGTGTAAAACCAAAAAGTGCGCCATTGGATCGCGCAAAACCTTGTTGCATAATCGGTGTTGAGACATTGGATATAAACGAGTTAATGCATCCTGAAGAGCAGTTGTTGCTGACGATAACATAGCCATCAATTTGTTGGAGCTCTTTCATCCATTCGCCAATTTCTAACAACTCTTTATCCATTAAAATAACAAAATTGATCTTTTTTGCACTGAGATTTTGAGCCACTTCATCAAAACTTATAATGATTTCCAGTGAACCTATAAACTCGTTTTTGTCAAAAATAGGACAGAGTGCTTTAATGTTAAGACGTTTACCAAGCTCTATGGCAACTAAAGGCACTTTGATTTGCTGCAGGAGTGAAATACCTTTGCGAAACGTGGAAAGATCATCGCCATAATCTTCAAAATCCCAACTTCGCACATACGCTTTAGCATCTTTGGTATGGAGTTGTACTTCGAGATTTTCGATTTGCAAGTAGTGTTTGATTTTGGGAATTTCTTTTTGCAAGGTTTCAAAAAGTAGTTTTCGATCATTTTTAAGATAGCCTTCTTTAAGGGCTTCATTTTGAGAGAGTATGAGAGAAACGCTCAGTGCGAGTTGCTTCTCATGCGAAATAAGCTCTTGTGTAAGTCCAAGTACGCTCTCCACACTATTTTTTGCATCTTCTATGTAAAGATTATGGTTGGCACGATAAATCAAAAAGCCAAATATAAGTATCGCGATACAAAAAAATCCGATAAGAAGCGTAAATAAGCGAAAATTTTTGATAGGGAGTCCTTTTTCGTAGAAACCATTGCAAAATTATACCTTAAAAGCGAAGCAGAGAAATTGACGTTAAATTGACACAAAAGGAGTAAGATAATCGTATAAATGAGAATCTAAAGGAGGCTTTTATGAAGATTGATTTAATGCTGCGTTTAGCGCTCGTTGTATCGTGTGCAAGCGGGCTTTTTGCACTTGATACTGCTGAGCTTAACAAACGCTCCGACAAAGGGTTTAAACCTGTGGTGGTGAAGGATTGGAAAGCACCCGATGAGAGTACGATTCCCAATAATATGTTCGGTGATACAGTGCGTTATGGTAAAGCGTTGGTTTCTGAAACCTATAAATACATAGGACCAGAAGTTGCTGATAAAAATATGCGTTATGCTGGCAATAATCTTGCCTGTGCCTCGTGTCATCAAGAAGCAGGAACTAAAAAATGGTCAGGACCTTTCATGGCATCTTTTACTTCATTTCCACAGTATCGCAACCGTGATGAGACAATTGGAAGCATCGAAGGGCGTGTTAATGGGTGTATGAATCGCAGTATGAATGGTAAATCTTTACCAGAAGATGGCAAAGAGATGCGCGCGATTGTGACGTATATGTATTGGCTAGGACAGGGCATTCCTTTAGGTGCTAAAGTCGAAGGTGCTGAATTCCCTCAGGTTAATCGCAAGATGATTATGAGCCAAGCGGCTGATCCTATCAAAGGTGAGAAAGTCTATCAAGAGTTTTGCGTTTCGTGCCATGGTGAGAATGGTCAAGGTGTCAAACGTGAAGGCAAGGCAAATGGTTATGAATTTCCACCGCTGTGGGGAAAAGACAGTTACAACACGGGAGCGGGTATGTACCGTGTGATTCGTGCCGCGGATTGGATTGGGGCAAATATGCCTTTGGGAGCGGACAATCACAACCGCATTTTAACGGATGAACAAGCGTATAATGTCGCTGCGTATATCAATAATTACGACAAACCACGCGATGTCAAAGCCAATCGTGAAAAAGACTTCCCTGATCTTAGTATGAAAGTACCTGATAGTGATATTGGACCTTACGATGATAACAAAACGCGTCACCAACACAAATTTGGCCCTTACCAAGGGATTATTATTCCTGCAAAAAAAGCGGAATAATCTTAAAACCGTGGCAGATTTTATTCTGCCACGTATCTCATCTACTTTAAAAATCCATATTTCTTACATGTCATGACTTTATGTTTAGACTATTTCTTTATAATATACTCTTATAAAATCAAATGGTGGGCTTTCTGCGCAATATCTGGAGCTTCGCTTGAAACGCATGTTGAGAGTTTTGTAAAAATTCTCGTAAAAATCAGAAAAGAGTATGCATGAACAAAGAAAAATTGGTCTTAGACACCCAAACCCTGCATCGTTTTATTCAACTCCATTGTGACAAAAAGCATCACGATGTGCCTAAAAAAAAGGATGTTTTGCAAGTCAATTTTAAAGAAGAGTCTTTGTGCGACCTACCTTTTAATCTATGTGAAGAGTGCGAAACCCTGTTTCTTTATGGGTATGGTAAGCTTAAAAATTGTCCGCATGAGCATAAACCAAGCTGTCGTAAATGCCCAGATCCGTGTTATGAAAAGCCTATGTGGAAAAAAATGGCGAATGTTATGATGTTCAGCGGTATGCACTTAGGACTCACTAAAATCCGAAAATTCTTTTCAAAATAATGTTGCCTTATCTAAGCCATAAAGCCTTTATGCAACGCATGTATGGCGAGGCGCTTTTTAGCATTCCTGTTAATCTTGAATTTGGTTGCCCCAACCGTGAGCGTGATGGTAGTGGAGGGTGCTCTTTTTGCCCCGAACACGGTGCACGTGCTGCTCAAATTGCCGATGCAAAGAGTGTGGAAGAGCAGATCCAAAAAGCACTCTCATTTGCCAAAAGGCGTTATAAAGCCTCTTCGTTTGCTCTGTACATTCAAGCCTACACTGGAACTTTTGCTTCGCTTGTCACGCAAAAAGAGGCGTATGAAAAACTTTTAAATCTTTACCCTTTTCGCGCTTTGCATATTGGCACCAGACCTGATTGTTTAAGCGAAGCAACCCTCACGTATTTGAGTGAACTCGCTCAGAAAATCGATGTCGTAGTGGAATTGGGCGTGCAAAGTTTGCATGATGTAAGTTTAAAGCGAATGAACCGTGGGCATAATGCAGCGTGCTCGCTTGACGCCATCAAACGTTTACATGCAAAAGGTCTGAAAGTTTACGCGCACCTGATTGTTGGTTTACCTGATGAAACGCCACAAATGTGGCAACAGAGCGTGCAAGGTTTAGTGGGTGCTGGCATCGATGGGATTAAATTTCACAACCTTCACATTATCGAAAAGACGGATTTGGCGCGCGAATATGCTCAAACACCTTTTGTGCTTTTAAATGAGTATGAATATGCCGAAGCGTTGATGGAATTGTTACGCTATATTCCTTCGCATATTCCCATTTTACGTCTTGCTACCGACACACCCAATCTGGAACTTATTGCCCCAAAATGGCAGATGGCAAAAGGGCAATTTGGAGAATATATAGTGCAAAGCATGCACTATCGTGGTATAAGACAGGGCGATTACATAGAAAAACTGCCTGTGCTTTTCTCTCCTTTAAAAACGGTTTTACTTGAAGATGGCAGTGTGAGTGCGTGGAGTGAAACATATCGTGATTATTACCACCCTAAAGCAGGTGCTTACCGCCAAGCTAAAGAACAATTTATTGAAAAATCAGATCTTAGAGCACGTCTTGAAAAAAGCGATGTTTCTCTTTTAGAGATTGGTTTTGGGATGGGATACAATGTACTTGAAGCATTGAAATTGGCTCAAAATGGAGCTAAAAATTCTTTGACTGTAAAGGCAATCGATCAGGATAGAATGCTCTTACAAAAAAGCATAGAGGTTGTCTCCGATCCTTTACATGTAAAACTTTTAAAGGCACTTTTTACATGTAACCACTATGAAAGTGATTATACGAAGGTTGAGTTTCTGAACACTGAAGCGCGCTATGCCATCACGCATTTGAGTGAATCGTTTGATGTCATCTTTTTAGACCCCTTTTTAGAGAGCAATAACGCTTCTTTGGTTACATTAGAGTTTTTTCAAGCACTACGAAACCTCCTCAACCCAAACGGTGTTTTGGTTGCATCTACTTCTTTGTATGTAAGCCAAGTGGGACTTAATCTTGCAGGGTTTGACGTGCGCGTAAGCAACGATAAAAAGAGCGACATTAAGGGTCTTGTAGCTACGCTTTCTTCGTCAAGCATTTTGCATACAAAAGAGCCGTATCGTGATTCATACTTAACACTCAGCGATAAAGAGATTGAAACATTGCATCAAAAATCGTCTTTATAAAAACTACTTTAGTTCAATAATTTACATAAAATTTACATACCTATTCTAAGATACCTCCATAGAAATCTTAGAAAAAGGATGAAAGATGACTCAAATGCTTAGCCGAAGAAGTTTTCTAAAGCTCTCTTCTACCGCTGCAGCAGTTGCAGGACTCTCAAGTATTCCCGGAACGCTGGGCGCACTGGAAGAGAGTCAAAAGCAACTTAAAGGCAATGCCAAATTTACACCGAGTATTTGTGAGATGTGCACAAGTTCGTGTACCATTGAAGCACGTGTGGAAGATGGAAAAGGAATGTTTATTCGTGGTAATCCAGCGGATAAAGGACGAGGTGGTAAAGTCTGTGCTAGGGGAAGTGCTGGGTTTAATCAACTCTACGATCCACAACGCTTGGTGAAACCAATCATGCGTGTAGGTGAGAGAGGCGAAGGAAAGTGGAAAGAGGTCAGTTGGGACGAAGCATACACTTTCATTGCCAAAAAACTCGATGATATCAAACAAAAATATGGTGCACACACCGTTGCATTTACCGCACGTAGTGGCTGGAATAAAACATGGTTCCATAATTTAGCGCAAGCGTACGGTTCACACAACCTTTTTGGACACGAAGCAACCTGTCCATTGGCGTATGACTTGGCGATGGATGATATTTTTGAAAACGGAATCAGTCGTGATTTTGCAAAATCAAAATATATTATTAACCTAAGCCATAACGTATTTGAGGGAATTGTTATCTCTTACGCACGTCAGTACATGGATGCGATGGAACATGGTGGGAAAGTTATCTGTTTAGATCCTCGTTTTTCAACAATGGCAGCCAAAGCGAATGAATGGCATCCTATCAAACCAGGGCATGACCTTCCGTTTGTTTTAGCATTTATTCACACACTCATTAACGAAAACCTTTACAATAAAAAATTTGTTGAAAAATATTGCGAAGGCTTTGAAGAACTTAAAGCTTCTGTTGCTGAGTTTACCCCTGAAAAAATGGCAGTAGAGTGTGATATTTCAGCTGACATTATTAAACGAATGGCACGTGAATTTGCCAAGGCTGCGCCTAAAGCGATTTTCGATTTCTGTCACAGGGTTACCTTAACGCCTCAAGAGTTAGAGCTTCGCCGTGCGATTATGATGTGTAACGTTTTAGTTGGTGCGGTTGAGCAAGAAGGCGGTTACTATCTTAACAAAGGTGCGGGCTTTTACAATAAATTCTTAGGTGAAGGTGATGCAAAAGCACCAACACTTAAAAAGCCAAAAATTCCTGCATATCCAAAAGTTGAGGTTCCTCGAATAGACCGCATTGGCGAAAAAGACAGTGAATTTTTCTTGGCAAAAAAAGGCAACGGTATCGTTACCCTTGTTCCCCATGCCGCACTCAATGAATTACCAGGGGTAGGTTATAAAATTCATGGTTGGTTTATAGCACGTAATAATCCCGTTATGACACAGTCCAATACTGAAAATGTCATCAAAGCACTTAAAGCCATGGATTTGGTCGTTGTTTATGATATACAAGTCTCCGATACCGCATGGTTTGCTGACATCGTTCTTCCTGATACAACGTACTTAGAGCGAGATGAAGAGTTTACAGCAAGTGGCGGTAAAAACCCAGGCTATTCAGTAGGTCGTCAAAAAGTGGTTGAGCCTATTGGCGAGTGTCGTCCAGGGTGGAGAGTGGCAAAAGAGTTAGCCGAAAAAATGGGCTTAGGAGCATATTTCCCTTACAAAGACATTGAAGATTATCGTCTGCAACAAGTGGGTGATAATATCGATCTTTTAGCCAAACTCAAAGCAACGGGCATGTCAAGTTTTGGTGTACCACTTCTTTTACAAGATAAAAAAAGTGTAGCAGAATTTGTGAAAAAATTCCCAAGTGCTGCAAGCAAAGTGAATCAAGAAGGTACCATTGATTTTCCACATAAAATCAAACTTTTCAGCCCAGAGCTCGAAGCAGTTTCCAAAAAAGGTGCTTTAAGTTATGAGCCTTTTAAATACAAAGAAGCGGATGAGCTTTATTTTATCAACGGAAAATCAGCAGTTCGTACAAACGGTCATAACGGTAACAATGCATGGCTTAACAATCTTTTAGATGATGCGGCAGTATGGATTCATCCAAAAACGGCAGAACGTCTTGGCATTAAAAATGGCGATAAAATTGAACTTTCCAATAAATATGCAACACAAAAAGGTAAAGCGCTCGTCACCAAGGGTGTGCGAGAAGACACCGTATTTGCGTACTTTGGATTTGGTCACATCAGCAAAGAGCTTAAACGAGCTTACGGCAAAGGTGTTAACAGCAATTCGCTCTATTCGCCTTTGGTATCGCCAAACTCAGGTATGAACCTGCATGTCGTTGGCGTCAAAGTCAAAAAAGCGTAAGGGGAGGAAAAAACAATGGCAAAAAAATATGGAATGATCCACGACAATAACCTGTGCATTGGCTGTCAAGCGTGCAACGTTGCGTGTAGATCTGAAAATAAAATACCAGAATCAGTATATCGTTTGCAAGTATGGGTGAAACAAGAAGAGTACCCAAATGGAAGTTTGGGTTATGAATATCACCGCCAATCGTGTGTTCAATGTGAAAATACTCCATGTGTGAGTGTCTGCCCAACAAAAGCTTCACATGTCAATGAAGAGGGCATTGTTTTAGTGGACGTTGATTTGTGTGTAGGCTGTTTGTACTGTGTTGCGGCCTGTCCTTACCAAGCACGTTATGTTCACCCTGTAACCAAAGCGCCTGATAAATGTACCTTTTGTCATGAATCACGTTTAAGTCGTGGCGAAGAACCAGCGTGTGTAACCGTATGCCCAACAGATGCACTTACATTTGGTGATCTCAATGATCCAAAAAGTAAGATCAACAAAATGCTTTCTGAAAAAGTTACTTACCGTCAAAAAGAAAAATTGGGAACAAGCCCAAAAATGTTTATCGTACCGAACCATAAAGGAGGGATCAACTCATGAATCAGATTTGGGGCTCAATGGAGCAATACTCAACTGTTGTATGGCATTGGCCGATTGCGGTCTATCTTTTCCTAGCAGGACTTTCTGCGGGAGCGATTATTTCGGCGATTGTGGTTAAATGGATGAAAGGCAATGATGTCTCTTCAAGCGATGGAATCATCAAAGCGGGCGCTATTTTGGCACCTGTTACGATTGGTGCGGGTTTATGTCTTTTGATTTTCGATCTTACCCGTCCATTGATGTTTTGGAAATTACTCATTCATTATAATTTTGGCTCGGTAATGACACTGGGTGTTTTAGCCCTGTTTGCTTACTTCCCTGTGGTGATCCTCTTTTTACTGGGTGTCTTTAAAAAAGAGCTTATTGATAATGGACCGTTTAAATTTTTAGCGCCTGTTGCAGATTTTGCATTGGCTCAATCTAAAATGATAGAGAGTATAACACTTGTTTTAGCGGTCGGTGTAGGTGCATATACCGGTTTCTTACTTTCAGCGATGAACAGTTATCCACTGTTAAATACACCAATTTTGCCAGCACTTTTCTTGGCTTCAGGTGTATCTGCAGGTATTTCAGCCAACCTTGTTGTAGGACTTTTATTCTTTAAAAGCTCAACAGGCGAGAGCAATGTGGGCTACTTGCACGGACTGGATGTCAAAGTTATCTTTGCAGAACTCTTCTTCCTCTTCATTCTCTTTGTGGGTATGATGTATCAAGGAGGTGCTACGGCACATGTTGCTGGTGCAGCTTTGAGTACAGGTGGACTTGCAAGCCTTCTTTGGATTGGTGTTATTGGTCTTGGGTTGATTTTACCT
Organism: Sulfurospirillum sp.; assembly: GCF_036802865.1. Lineage (NCBI taxonomy): Bacteria > Pseudomonadati > Campylobacterota > Epsilonproteobacteria > Campylobacterales > Sulfurospirillaceae > Sulfurospirillum > Sulfurospirillum sp. The sequence goes on from NZ_DAIRVK010000001.1 coordinate 277,175, forward strand.
ATTGGTCTTAATTTTGCACTGCCTCACGGTGTCAAACACTCACATGGTTTTGTGATCTTTAATGCATTAATTGTTTTAGTGGGCGTTTTAGCACTTCGTTATTATATTCTCTATGCAGGTCAAACCTTCGTAGGATAAGCCTTTCATTGTAAAAACTCCCTCTATTGAGGGGGTTCCTTCATTTTTAGTTACAATATGTAAATATGAAATCGTGTCATAGAACAATCTTTCTTTAAAACAAGTACTATTAGGCAAATATTAGGTAAATTGGTAGATAATATTTTGTATAAGTAAGGCAAGACAGTGAAGCTGATTAACTATAGCTACGAAACGCCGGAAGCATTAGAACACTTTACACGAACTTATTTTAGACCTCATGATCATCTTTTTATTCAGCTCTTTTGTGGCAATGTCGATAAAACAAAAATTACAGAAATTCTTCACTTTTTCAAACAAAATTTTTCCAAAACAGTTATTATAGGTGCAAGTACAGCCGGTGAAATTAAATCGGGTCGCATTCAAAGTGGTACGATACAAATTAGCTTTTGCCATCTTGAAAAGAGCGTTGCCAAAGCTTATTATTTTGCAGATGTAAACTTTGAAAGTGGACAAAAAGCAGCTTTAAGTCTTTTAGAAAAAGAGACCAAAGTATGCATTGCATTAGCACACCCTTTTGCCAAGGATGATAGTGAAGATTTTATAGAAGGATTTAATAGCCTAAGAGCAGATATGCCAATAGCAGGCGGTAATGCAGCCGATGAATTTTTGTTTGAGAGTGCTTTTATTATCTGGGAAAATCAGATTGTAGATCAAGGCATTGTGATAGTAACCCTGAGTGGTAAAACATTACATGTCAATAATAACTACTCACTGGGTTGGACCCAAATGGGTAAAGAACTTAGCGTGACCAAGGTGGAAAAAGGAACGATCTATGAGATCGACCACCAACCAATTCAAGAGGTTTATCAGCACTATTTAGGGAACGATGTTCTTCAAAATCTTCCCAATAGTGCTATGGAGTTTCCTTTTGTTTCAACACGTGATGACATTGAAGTGTGTCGTTCGCTTATTGGTGTCAATGCTGATGGCTCTCTTATTTTTTCAGGGCATTTGAGTGAGGGAGAGAAAGTACGTTTTTCGATTGGAAATGTTGAAGAAATTATGGATAAAGCTGTTGCCATACAGGAGCAGATTAATGAAAAACCTGTTGAAGCAATCTTCGTTTATTCGTGTGCAGTACGTAAACGTTTTTTACAAAAACAACTCAATTATGAATTGGGACTTTTGCAGCAAATCGCACCCAGTGCAGGTTTTTTTACCTACGGAGAGTTTTTTCACTCAAAGCACAAAAATCAACTTCTCAATGTCACGACCACCGTGTTAGCGCTGAGTGAATCAGACTATATCATCTCGCATCCGTTGGGCGAAAAACCCGAAGTGAACTGCTCAACGCTTAAGTCTTTAACCCACCTTGTTAACACGACGCAACATGAACTTGATGTCAATCTAAACTTTTTAAATCAGTATAAGATGATCTTGGATCAAAGCGCTATTGTGTCTAAAATGGATACCAAGGGAAATATAGTCTATGTTAATGATGCTTTTTGCAGGGTGACAGAATTAAGTAAACAAGAGATTATAGGAACACAACACAGCAGATTTAGACATCCAAATGCGGATATATTTCTTTACCGTGACCTTTGGAATAGCTTGCAACGAAAAGAGATTTGGAGTGGTGTCCTTCACTGCATTAATTCCAAAGGGAAAACGTATTATATTAAATGTACTGTCATGCCTTTTTTAGATGAGAAAGGTACTATCGTTGAGTATATTACCAGTAGCATTGATATTACGGATCTTATTTTAAAAGAGCAGCTCATAGAGCAGCATTTTAAAGATGAACTCACAGGTTTTGGGAATCGCGAAGCACTCTTTCATAGGCTTCGTCTCGATACTGAGCAAAAACTTTTAATATTGCTCAATCTCGTAGGATTTTCGGAGATCAATGATTATTTGGGATACGATGTCGGTGATGATCTTTTAAAACAAATCGCTAATTTTTTAGTAAGAACCTTTGATAACCATGCCGAGGTTGTTTTTCGTATCAATGGCGATGAATTCGCCGTTTTGTTGGTGGAAGATGATCAAAAAATACTCCATACATTGCATGAGAAAATCAAGCGAATGATACACAGTCTTGAAAAAAAGGTCTTTACGATTAAAGGCTATGAAGTTGTGGTAAGACTCAATGTAGGGGTTGCAAGAGGCTCATCCGATGAGATTTATATGCAGTCGCATATCGCACTCAAAGAAGCAAAACTACACAATCAAGCGGTTATGTTTTATGACAGCAATGAAACACTCAAAGTCAAAACTAAACAAAATATTCAAGTGATTCAAAAGATCAGGGCTGCGATTGAAAATGATCGCATCGTGCCATTTTTTCAAGGTATTTATGACAATAAATTGCATAAAATTACCAAATACGAAGTGCTTATGCGCCTGCAAGAAGAAGATGGTACTTACCTGAGTCCTTACTACTTTTTAGATCAAGCGAAGAAGACACGACTTTATGAAAAGCTTACCAAGATAATCATTCAAAAGTCTTTTGCTTACCTTCAAAACTTTGATGTTGATTTTTCGATTAATCTTACCAAAGGCGATATTCTCTCCTCATCTGTTAAAGAGTATTTGTATGAAAACATTAAAAAATATCAGTGCGCTCATCGGGTCGTTTTAGAGATTGTTGAGTCTGAGGGTATTGAAAATTTTAGTGAGATTACAGCATTTATCCACGAGGTTAAATCTTTGGGATGTCGTATAGCAATTGATGACTTTGGAACAGGGTACTCTAACTTTGCCTACTTGGACAAATTAGAGGTTGATATTATTAAAATCGATGGCTCACTCATTAAAGACATTGACACCAATGAAACCAGTGCAATGACGGTTGAAACTATCATCTCTTTTGCCCATAAAATGGGCTATTCTATTGTTGCGGAATATGTGGATCGCATGAGCGTTCAAGAAAAATTACAAAGTTTAAAGGTAGATTTTTCACAAGGTTACCTCTTTAGTAAACCAAGCCCCATCATTTCACTTTAAAGCCAAATTATCATACAATAGTATTAAACTAGACAAGGCTAAAGTATGGCATATTTCCAAGCGCGACGAGACTTCTTAAAGGTAGTAACAACCGGTGTATCCGCCACGGCTTTGATACCTGGAAGTTTGGGCGCATTAGGCGATATGGCTCTTAAGGGTGAAGATAAATTTATCCGCTCCATTTGTGAGATGTGTAGCAGTCGTTGCCCGATGGAAGCACGTGTTGTTAATGGCAAAACGGTTCTTATTCAAGGCAATGCATTTAGTAAAGAGATGGGAACGAGCTTATGTGCCAAAGGCGTTGCAGGTGCTTCTCAGCTGTACGATACTCAAAGGCTTGTTACACCACTTATTCGTGCGGGTAAACGTGGTGAAAACATGTGGCGGGAAGCCAGTTGGGATGAGGCGTTAAGTTTGATTTCCACAAAACTTTCTGCACTTAAAGAGCGCTATGGTGCTCGCAGTGTCCTTTTTTCCGCTAAAACAGGTGAACAGTACGACTTGTTACGCTCTTTTGCCTCGGCATTTGGCTCACCCAATGTTTTTTCGCACTGGAGTACGTGTCCTATTGCCATAGAAAGTGCCTTTAGCCATACGTTTGGCGAGAAGTTGTACCGTGATTTTGAAAACAGTACCTACATCCTGAACTTTGGGCATAACCTTTTTGAGGGTTTAGATATTCCTCTCACCAAAGCAATGGCACATTTTAGCGCTAATCCTTCCAAAAAATTGGTTGTGTTTGATCCTCGTTTTTCCGTTATGGCTTCTAAAGCGAATGAGTGGCATCCCATTAAAGCTGGCAGTGACTTAGCGTTTGTGCTTTCTCTTTTGCATGTATGGATTAGGGATGGTAAATTTGATAAGAAATTTGTCGAAGACTATACCATCGGTTTTGACAAACTAGTAGCGTCAGTAAAAGAGGCAACACCACAATGGCAGCAAACGATTACAGGCATTGATGCTAAAGTGGTTGAACGTATTGCAGCGGAGGTTTATGCAGCTGCTCCGAAATGCATTATAGATTGGGGGCATAAAGCCACGACCACTCAAGCAGAGTACCAACGTACACGTGCCATTTTGGTGGCAAATATTTTAATGGGAAATGTGGAAAAAGAGGGTGGTATTTATTTTGCTAAGACAGCTGAGCGCATCAATGCCCTTGCGGGGGAAAAAGTCGTTCCTGAACTGAATGATCCTTACCCAAGACCACGTATCAATGAGCCTCGCCTTGATGGCGCGGGTGAAGAGGGACCGTATCGTTTCGTTTCCCGCTCACATGGTGTTCTTCAAGCTATACCTGATGCGATTCTTTCGCAAACGCCTTATGAAATTAAAGGGTGGTTTTTAACAAGGCACAACCCTTTGGTAACGGTGGCTCATCCGCAAAAGATGAAAGAGGCGATGGATCAGTTGGAATTTATTGTGGTGAATGACATTTATCTCAGCGAGACTGCGATGATGGCAGATGTTGTTTTGCCCGAATCGACCTATTTGGAGCGTGATGAGGGCATTAGTAAAAGTGGTTTTAAAACACCTATGTACGCGATGCGTAACCGTATTGTCGAGCCTTTGCATCACAACAAGAGTGCCATTGAAATCATTCGTGATCTTGCGGAACGTATGGGCTTTGGAAAGCATTATGCGTGGAAAAATATTCCGGAGTTGAGGGCTTACCAAGCTAAAGGCAATGCAGAGCTTTTACAAACGCTTCTCATGCGTGGTATTGCTTCATTTGATGTGCCACCTCTTTTGGCACTCACACCTTCTTCCGTGGAGCGTTTTTGTGAGCGTTTTCCTCATAGCATGCAGAGCAGAGATAACCAAGGACTCTTTAGTCATCTTTTGAGGCAGCTTAAAACACCTTCCCAAAAAATTGAGATTTATTGTGCTGAGGTTGAAAAATATTTTAAAGGCTATGGTCTACCAAAGGCTGTAGATATGGATGTGACACAAGGGTATGATTATGTGCTGACCAGTGGAAAAAGTGCTGTGCATACCAATGGACACACGCAGAATATTCCTTATTTGCATATGTTGCTCTCCTCAAATCCTATTTGGATGCACCCCGATACGGCTAAAGCACATGGTTTAAAACAAGGAGACACATTCTTTCTTCAAAATAGTATCTCGAAAGAGAAGGGATGTGTATTCATCACAGAGGGCATTCGCCCCGATACACTTTTTGCGTATATGGGATTTGGGAGGGATGCACCCGCTTTAAAACGCGCACATGGTAAAGGGACAAACCCTTCAAAGCTTTTATCACTCAAGAGTGCAACACTCTGTGGGGCAATGATCACCAATGTTGGTGTCAAAATTACAAAGGTATAGGGCAGCATAATGGAAAAGCAGTACCGACTTTTGTATGATGAAAACCTTTGCATTGGGTGTCAAGCGTGTAGCGTAGCGTGTCGGGTGGAGAACAGTGTGCCTGATGATTTGTACAGGGTTCAAGTGCATATGCAAACTCTTGGGACTTTCCCCAATCTTGGGATGAACTACGAGCGCCTCTCCTGTGTGATGTGTGAGAATCCTCCTTGTGTAAGTGTTTGCCCAACCAATGCTTCATTTCAGAGTAAAGATGGGTTGGTGCATATTGATGAAAGGGCGTGTATTAGTTGTAAATACTGCATACTCGCCTGTCCTTACCATGCCCGTTTCATCAATCCTTTAAAAAACGTGGTAGAAAAATGTACTTTTTGTTATGAGACACGTGTCTCAAAAGAGCTTTTACCCTCCTGTGTGAGTACATGTCCGACCGATGCTCTTACGTTTGGTGATATGCGTCAAAAAAATTCTTTGGTACATCAAAAATCGCAAAAAGAGGTGTTGATATTTCCAAAAGCACACCTTGGAACCAAGCCTAAAGTAGCGTTTATTCCTAACCGTAAAGGAGTCAAGTCATGAGTCCAATGTGGGGAAGTGTGGAACAATACAGTACGATTCATTGGTCATGGGCGATTGCGATTTATCTTTTCTTAGCGGGGCTTAGCTCAGGTTCTATCCTTGTGGCATTGCTCGTAAAATGGAACCGACATGAGCGCAGTAACTCCTCTATTTGGGATGCCATTATCAAAGCGGGTGCTGTGGTAGCTCCTATGGCAATTTTTTTAGGGTTACTTCTTTTGGTAATCGATTTGGGACGACCGCTCTCTTTTTACTGGTTATTGATTCGCTATAACATCACCTCTGTCATGAGTTTGGGTGTGCTTTTTTTGCTGATTTATACACCTATTGTCATGGTGTTTATGCTATTGGTTTTTGAGCGTAGTGTCATCAAACACCCTTTTTTAGCCCCTTTAGAAGGGCTGATTACCCTTGTGAAAAGTTTTCACTCGTATGCTAAAATTATTGAGTATTTTCTTTTTGGTGCAGCGCTGTGTGTAGGTTCTTACACGGGGTTTTTACTTTCGGCTTTGTATGCGATTCCTTTGTGGAACAGTCCTCTTTTGCCTATATTATTTTTAACCTCAAGCCTCTCTTCTGGCGTTGCGGTTAACATTCTTATTGGACTACTTTTTTTCAAAAGCACGATTAATACGGAGAGCATTAAGTATCTTTTGGTTTTGGATACCAGAGTTATTTTAACAGAGTTGCCTCTTTTAGGGCTTTTTTTTATAGGGATGTTTTACGCAGGAGGCGATGCACCAAGTGCCGCAAAAGCAGCTCTCACACAGGGGTTTTGGGCAGGAATTTTTTGGCTTGGCGTTATTGGCGTTGGGCTTGGACTTCCGCTGTTAACGGTTATTGTGGCACTTCGCAGTCATGTGTACCGTGTCGGTTACATCGTGATTAACTCGATGGTCGTTATTTTAGGCGTATTGATGCTGCGTTACTACATCATTTATGCGGGACAAATTTATCTTGGTTAAGGAAAAAGGTATGAAAATCTTACTGTTGGAAGATGACTACAATTACAATGAGAGCATTAAGGAGTACTTAGAGCTTTTGGGGTATGAAGTCGATGCCTTTTTTGATGGGGAGAGTGCGCTAGATGCCATAATGCAAAAGTGCTACTACCTCTTTTTGTTAGATGTTAAAGTGCCTAAAATAAGTGGTCATCAGCTTATTACACATATTAAAGAGGCAAATATTACAACGCCGATTATCATTATGACGTCACTCGTGGATATTGATAACATCGAAATTGGCTATGAGCTTGGCTGTAACGATTACCTCAAAAAACCTTTTGAGCTAAAAGAGTTGGAGCTTCGCGTGAAAGAGCTGATTAAAAAACATTATCAAACCAATACAGCAGGTGAGTTTCACCTCAGTTGCGGGTTTGTTTTTAATTTTGAAACAGGAGAGCTCAAAAAAGAGGATAAGAGCGTTTCTCTGACCTCCAAAGAGCTTGACTTGGTACGTTTTTTGATTCGTCGTAAAAATACTTTTTGTGACATAGAGTTGATCCGTGAAAATGTATGGGAAGGCAAAGAGATTAGTTACGCTGATATTCGTATGTATATCAGGAAGATTCGGCTTAAAGTTGATGAAGAGCTTATCAAATCTTCCCGTGGTTTAGGATACCGCATTGATGTTATCGCTTAATCCTTTTCGCTCGGTCTTAGTTTATACCCTCATCGTGATGGCACTTTTTTGTGTGCCCAGTTATTTTGCGATTCAAAGCACAATCATGGAAGAGAAGTACAAAGCGACTCAAGAAATTTTAGAGTGGGTCGATGCCCATGAAAAGAGTATTTTTGAAAAAGAGCACTTTGAAATACCAAAGAGTGTACGTTTTCACATCAATATTTACGATGCGACCCATACACTCTATTATCAAGGCATTCAAGAATCTCTGAGTGATTTTAATTTTAAAGTGCGTGTGATTTATCCATTTTTGTACTACCAAAAAGAGATTAAAAAAGATACAGAGCTTTTTTACCTTGTGGTTGAATTACAACTTAACTATGCAAAAATCATTTTTATTACCACAATGCTTTTTTTTATTGTACTTTTTTTGATTTACTTAATGAGCAATGTCTTTATCAATTCAAGTATTTACCCTTATAAGAAAATGCAACGCTACATGAATGACTTTTTTAATGACTCTATGCATGAACTTAAAACGCCTTTGGGTGTCATCAACATTAATGTTGAATTGCTTTCAAGTTATGTAAATTCTTCGAAGCATCTTCAGCGTATTAACGCGGCTACCAAACAGATGCAAATGACGTATGAAGACGTAGAATACTACATCAAACACAAAAAAGTGACGTATAACAAAGAACCCATTAATCTTTCAGAGTATCTGGATTCGCGTATTGCTTTTTTTGAAGATATTGCTGTTTCGAAGTCCATGGTATTGGAACATCACGTAGAACCTGATATGTTGATTTACATCAGTAAAGTGGAACTACAACGCATTATTGATAACACACTTTCCAATGCTATCAAATACTCGTTTTTCCAAGGTAAAGTGGAGATCAAACTCTATGCAAAAGATGAAGAGCATTGTGTCATGAGTTTTCAAGATTATGGGCAGGGCATCAAAGATCTTTACAAAGTATTTCAACGCTTTGAGCGTGAAGATTCGGTGCAGGGTGGTTTTGGTTTAGGGCTCAATATCGTTCAAAATATTTGCAATAAAAATGACATCGATATAGACATTGAATCGTATGAAAACAGAGGTTCATGTTTTACGTATGTTTTTAAACTTGATAAAAAGAAACTCTTAGACAGTGTGGATGATGACGAAACAAGGGGTGAACGATGAAAGAAAAAAGGTTTTTTCTAAGTGCGGCGATGATGCTTTTCTTTGGGCTTATCATGCTCTTTTTATATGATAAATCCATTGCTTATGAAGAGGAAGAGACACTTAAAAAACAGATGGATGCACTTTTGCTAACCCTGCATAATAAAATTGAAGAGACAACTAAAATCTCACTTGCCAGCTCTGTGATTTTAGCCAAAAGTCCACATGTGGTTGCCTGTTTGAGCCAACAAGAGAGAGACCACTGTTTGCAGTATTTACTTGAAATAAAAAATAGTATGGCACAAGCCAATATTTTTGATAATACAAGGTTGCACTTGCATACCAAAGATTTTAAAAGTTTTATGCGCCTATGGGATTACAGCAATCAAAATAATGATGATCTCAGTACCTTCCGACATGCACTTGAAAAAATAAAACAGACAAAGCACCCTATTCACGGTGTGGAGATTGGACGGTATGGAATGTTCATGCGTGCCATTGCGCCTGTTTTCCAAAAAGAAGACTATGTTGGAACCATAGAAACGGTGGTAGATTTTAAAGATCTTAATGACTACTTTAAAAAAGATGGTGTTGAACTGTATGTTCTCATGAAAAATGAGTATTTACCTATTGCCAATGCATCGAGTTACAGTAAAAAACTGATGCTTGATAATTACACGATTGTAAACCAAGAAATTAATGGGCTTAATTTTATTAAAGAGATCAACCTGCAAGGTACAGGCTATCTTAAACGGGGTGATTATTACGTGCTTTACACCCCTATTGTCGATATTAATGGAGAGCATGTTGGCTTTTTTGTGCTCACATGGAGTGAAAGCCTTTCCTTAGCCTCTTTTAAAGGGTAAGGTTTTTACGCGCCTCATTGCGGATGCAATCCATCCCCATGTAAAACTCTTTCATCATCACTAAAAAGAGGTAGTCACCAAACTCAGTGGTGGTGATACTCTCTTTATGCTCTTTGATAGCTTTGGCAAATTTTAGAAGCATAAGCTCTTTCCCAAGCACATCATTGATATTTTTTTCAAACATAGTGTGAAATTTTTTCTTAGAAAGATGCCCGTTAAAAAGATCAACCATTAAACGATAATACATGCGAGAATTGGTGGGAAATGTGCGTTCTTTTGTGACCGCACAGCGTTTTTCTTGTATACGTGTTGCATACTGATCCAGAGCAAATTCATTGAGATAAAGCGTATCTTTTAGAAAACTAAAAGAGCCTGAACCTACACCGACATACTCTTCATTGTCGATGATATATTCATCGATAATCAAATCGCTCTCTTTGGAAAAAGACCAGCCATGACGTGAAGGATAACTCTCTTTGAGGGATTCTTTAATAATTCCAAAAAAGTTGTATTCATTTTCAAGGCTAAATTCTCCTAGTGTTTTTTTAACACTATTTTTAACCAAAGAAGAGGTCATAAGCGGATAAACACTTGTTTGTTCAGGAGAGAGTTTTTTAAGTATATCAAGATCGCGACGTAAGCCTTCTTGGTTTTGGGTTGGAAAATTGAAGATGAGATCCACGCTGGTGATAGGTAATATCCCTAACATCGAATTAATTTTTTCGTATACCTCTTCACCTGTGCCAAATTTTTCATAACGCCCCAGTTTTTTCAAAAGATCATCATCAAAGGTTTGAACACCCACAGAGAGACGATCGACTAAACCATGTAGGCGTGTTACGGTCTCTTTTTGAATATGGTTTGGATCGGTTTCACATGAGACATGCTCGATAGAAAAGAGTTTTTTGACAAACTCAATGGTTTCAATGAGCTCTTCTTCATCAATCAAAGGTGTACCGCCTCCAATCACCAAATAGTTAAAATCATACCCCAACTCTTTGACATGTAAAATCTCATCACGTAAGTGGCGGTAGTATTTTACAGCCGCTTCTTTGGTGTAAGTAAATTTGTTAAAAGAACAGTAGGGACAAAACATCGTACAAAAAGGAATATGAATATACAGGAGATACTTTTTTGCTTCCGGAGGTGGCGGTAATCCTAATGAGGGTTTTTCCACATGTAAATAGTGTTTTGTGTATTGGCTCATAAAATAACTGGTTGCATTAGTAATGATTTTCGATTGACGGGACTGCATTCTAATCCTTAATACTTATTTATATTTTTAAATTAATAAAAAATTATAGTGATTCTTTGTGATATTAAGAATGCGTTTTGTTATAAACCGCTCCTTAATAAATTTTCAAGTCCATTATAAGCTAGGAGTGTAATTTTTATGTAAACAAATAGCTCTATAACTCAAAATGTTAAAAAATCAAGCAGGTATAGTACCTCTAAAGAAGGAGAAAATAAGGGGGCAATTTTCACGATAAGTTCACTTTTTTAACTATAATATGTTTTTATTCTAAAGTGGAGCATTTCAATGAAATTACAAAAACTTATTTTAACCTTGCTAGGTAGTGTGATACTAAGTTCATCAGCACTGCTTGCCGCTGACTTTGATTGGATCGTAAGCCTAAACGTCCGATCACATGAAGATCCTTATAGCTACAGATATGGGTTAGCAGATCGTTTTGGGTATAGAGAACCTGATGTTATGGTTATTTTATCAAGCGTGTATGCACCAGCAGATGCCTACATGATTTTTCGTCTTGCCGAGCTCTCAGGACGAACGCCTGAGTATATTTTAAGAGTTTACCGTGAAAGAAGAAATCGTGGTTGGGGTGATATAGCCTATAATTTAGGTGTTAGGCTTGATTCAAATGAGTATATAGAACTTCGTGAAAGGCATGATTTACACTATGCGCCAAGATACAATGGGCATTATGAAGATCGTCGTGAAATGCCTGTTCGCAAAGTGTATGTTGAAAAACGTTATTATGAGGTAAGCGAACCTGAACGCCATGATCGAAGAGATCATGATCGTCGTGATGATAGAGATGACGATCGCAGAGACGATGGTCATTATAGACGTTAAATACGCTATTTTAAAATTCTATGCAAATCGGTTATAATTACATAAAAAACACTAAAGGAAATTTAATGCAAACGTATGCATGCGGACATATTAATCCCGATTCTGATTCTATTTGTTCAGCAATCTCTCTTTCATATCTAAAAACACAATTAGGAGAGCCTTGTACTCCTGCTCGTCAAGGTGAACTTAGTCCCGAGACAGAGTTCATCTTAAAGACATTTGGTTTGGAAAAACCACTGCTTAAAAATGATTTTTCGGGGGATAATCTTTACATTACAGATTATTCTGACCTTGCGCAAGCTCCACATAATCTTAAAGATACGAACATATTAGGTATTGTTGATCACCACAAACTAGGCGATATCACAACAACAACACCTTTAGAATGTTGGATCAGACCTGTAGGTTGTACCAATACGATTGTGAAAGAGATGTTTGATCATTATAAAATTGAGATCCCTAAAAACATTGCGGGTGCGATGATGATGGCAATTTTAAGTGATACCGTACTTTTCAAATCACCAACGTGTACGAAAGCTGACACCAAAGCGGTTAAAGAATTAGCCATTATTGCGGGTGTTGAAGATTTTAAAGCCCTTGGTATGGAGATGTTTTTAGTCAAGTCAGCCGTGAAAGGCGCATCGCCTAGAGCGCTTTTACTTCGTGATTACAAAGACTTTGAAATGGGTGGCAAAAAAATAGGTATTGGTCAACTTGAAGTCGTTGATCTCAAAGTTTTCGATGGTATGAAAGAGGCTTTATTTGCCGATATGAAAGCTTATAAAGAAGAGGGTGGTCGTCATACAGTGATGCTTCTTCTAACCGACATTATGATTGAAGGTTCACAATTCTTAGTGGTCAGTGATGATGAAAGCAGTGTTGAAAAAGCGTTCAATACAAAGCTTGTTAACCATGAAATGTGGATTGATGGTGTGCTGAGTCGTAAAAAACAGGTAATCCCTGTCATGGAAAAGCAGTTCTAAAAGCGTAGATGTGAAAAAGTGTACCATCAAACGACGTTATCTGATTCAAAATCCTAAGGAAGTGGTGAAGTCTATACTCACCACTTTCCCTTCGTATAAAAAAAATCTCCAACAACTCTTTGTCGAAAATCATCCAAATGCTTCTGATCGTCTAGCAGTATTGGGAGTACGTTTTCAAACCATTAAGGAATTTAGCGCGTTTGAAAATGACTTGGACTCTTTTTTATGTGAAGATGTAAGTGGCGATAAACGCTACAAAAATCGCTATCTTTCGTTATTTGGGTTACCCCAAAATTATGATTTTTCACTGTACGATGTGTATAAAAAATGCGATAAAATTGGTGTACGTACGTTTGATTTTTCGTTGTCATCTGGCATGAGTACACAAAAAGTACTTAAAGTGCTTTTGTACCGTGAGATACAGTTTTTAGAATATGAAGTGAGCTTACTTTTGGACGACCATGCGAAAGCGCCTAAAAATCTCTTCAAGATAGCCGAAAATATACGCTATATTTTGAGTATTGCGAGCCCTGTTTATGATGAGATGATGCGAGAAAGAATGTTAAAAGCATTTGAACCACTTTTGAGTGAAGACAGAGAAGTTTTACTCAAATTTGTTCAACAACAAGCCTATGCAACCTTACTTTTAGATATGCGTTTTTTTCTGCGCGAACAGAGTGGTTTTTATCTTTTAAAAAAGAGTGAGATGCCCCTGTTGTTTTTTGTCAAAAAGTATCTTAAAAAAGAAGAATTTCGTATTGCTAAACGGCTTAAGAAGGCGCTTTATTAACATTTCATTAGGATGGTGACGGTACTATTTTAACAATAATGTGGGATAATGCGGTACAATATCGCACCTATTTTGAGATAAGGATAAACAATGAAAAAAACATTACATGTAGGTCTTGCAGTAAGCGCCGCACTTGTTTTAATGACAGGCTGTGCTACAAGTGAGCTTCAAACCAATGCCCGTATGACACAGAGCGTTTTTATTAATCCTGTGGCAAAAGAAAAAAGAACCATTTTTGTTTCAACAAAAAACACCAGTGGTGCGCAAATCAATTTAGAAAACAGAATGGTACAGGCTCTTTATGCTAAAGGTTATACCATCGTGGATGATCCTGAGATGGCAACTTATGTGTTAATGACAAATATCTTATTCTGCAATAAGAAAAGTGAAAACAATGTTGCAACAGGTGCTTTGATGGGTGGTGCGGCAGGTGCTATTGCCAACTCTGGTAGTAACGGCAAAAGTATGGCACTTGCAGGACTCGGTGGCGCTGTTGTAGGCGGTTTGATTGGTAAAGCAACCGAAGATACCATTTTCCAAATGCAAGTTGACATTGTTATTCGTGAAAAAGCCAAAGGTAAAGTTATGGCTAACACAGGTACTGTTGGCGGACAAGCAGGCATTAGAGACGGTCAAAAATCAGGTACTATGAACAGCTTTGGTGGCCCAATTCGTGATGCAGATGCCAGTGGGAAAATGTACAGCAATACCTACTCTTCAAGCTCACAATCGTATGAGAGTGATTTTATAGAGCATAAAACAATGATGTTTGCAGAAGCAACTAAAATGAACCTTACTCTTTCTGAAGCAACACCAATTTTAGAAGATAAAATTGCACAACAAGTAGCTGGTCTATTTTAACGTTAACATTTTACACGCCCCAAAAGCAAAGCTCTTGGGGCTACGTTGCACTGGGTACTAAAGCTTGCCTCTTGCGAGGCAGAAATAGAATCTTTTGACGCTACGATACTATCGATATTTAAGTTCGCCAATTTCTTGGCAAAATATTTTAAATGTAGGAATTGTTTTGGAGAATAACGACAACAAGCAGCAAAAAATTGTTCAAATGTTCAATGAGATTGCAGGAACATATGACACAGCAAACCGTGTTTTAAGTATGGGAATTGACATTCAGTGGCGTAAAACAGCATGTGATGAGACTTTCGCACGTTACACTAAACCTATTGAGTTGATTGTCGATGTGGCATGTGGTACAGGTGATATGATGGGATATTGGGCAAAACAAGCTGCAAAAGCAGGACGAAGCATCGGTAAAATTTTAGGTGTTGATCCTTCTGTTGGTATGACGGATGTGGGCAAACAAAAGTTCCCTGAGTTTGATTTTATTATCTCGGAAGCTACGGAGATCCCACTTCCAAATGAGCGTGTTGACATCTTAAGCATTAGCTATGGTATTCGCAATGTAGTACGTCGTCAAGAAGCATTTGTCGAATTTGCACGCGTTCTGAAAACGGGTGGCTATGTTGTCATTTTAGAATTTACCAAAGATGAGAAAAAAGGTTTTTTCTTTGCATTAAAAGATTTTTATCTCAACAAAGTTTTACCCATTTTAGGTGGAATTATCTCTAAAAATAAAGCAGCGTATGAATACCTTCCAAACTCCATAGAAGGTTTTTTAACCCCTTCTATGCTTCAAAAAGAGCTTGATATGGCTGGGTTTGAAACCGAATTTGTCAAAAGTTTTTCGATGGATATTTCTACCTTGGTCATTGCTAAAAAACGTTAATGAGCCAAACCCTTAGTGTTTCAAGTCTTAACAATCAAGTCAAGTCTCTGCTTGAGAGCACCTTTTTACATGTAAGCGTTGAGGGCGAAGTTTCTCGCCCTACCTACCACAGCTCCGGTCACCTCTATTTTACCCTCAAAGATACCGACTCTTCTATCTCGTGTGTGATGTTCAAAGGCAATACAAAAGCTTTAAAATTTCAAGTTGAAGAGGGCATGGCAGTAGTCGTTCACGGTTCTATCTCTGTTTTTTCTCCACGTGGAACGTATCAGATTAACTGCACAATGATGGAACCATCAGGCAGTGGCGCCCTTGCAAAAGCCTATGAACAGCTCAAAGCCAAGCTCGGGGCTAAAGGCTATTTTGAGGCGGAACGTAAAAAGCCATTACCTCGTTTTGTTCGCCATGTAGCTCTTGTCACTTCAGGAACGGGTGCTGCCCTTCAAGATATGCTCCGTGTCGCGATGAAACGCTGGCCATTGGTGAAACTCACACTGCTCGATACTTTGGTTCAAGGTGAAAACGCCAAACATTCCATTGCTTCCAATATTGCACGAGCAGATACATTGGGTGCTGATGTCATTATTGTGGGACGCGGTGGCGGAAGTGTAGAAGATTTGTGGGCGTTTAATGAAGAAATTGTTGCAGATGCACTCTTTAGATGTAAAACACCTGTGGTCTCAGCTGTCGGACATGAGATCGACTATGTCATTAGCGATTTTGTAGCTGATTTGCGAGCACCAACACCTTCTGCGGCGATGGAAATGATACTTCCCGATAGTGCAGAAATGTTGCAACATCTGGATGGTTTGATGGAGCGTTATACACTTGTTTTTGGGCGTATTTTACATTCAAAAGAGGAGAGTTTAGACCATCTAAAACGCCTTTTTGCGAAACGTTCTATTGATGAAAAACTTGCTTTGTGGAAAAATGAGATTGGTATACTTCAAAGTCAATACAACGATAAAATTACGCTTTTATACCGTGAAAAATCACGTCACATCAACCTACTTCAAGACCAAATTCATTTTCAGACCAGACAAAATCTTGCTAAAAAAGAGCAAATGCTCTCTTCTTATACCATTGCCCTAAATTCAAAAGAGCCAACACGTGAACAAAAAGAGTGTTATGCACAGGTTGTGAAAGCGGGCAAAAAAATGGCATTGGAAAAGATAGATGAGGGCGAAGTCTTTGAGTTACAAACACCTCATGTCATCTTAAAAGCGAAGGCACTTGAAAAAAGAACTCTCATATAGGAGTAAAATATGCGTTTTTTCACGGTTTTGATTTTATTAGCATTTGCTTTATTTGCGGATGTTAGCCCTCGTGTTATAGATATTCCAACACGCAGTGGTGTCAGTGAACGTCTCTTAATTCTCTCCCCTGAAAATCCCAAAGCGGTTGTTGTTTTATTTGCTGGTGGGCACGGTGGCATTCAACTCTCAAGCGAGGGGAAATTTGGCTGGGGTGAGGGCAACTTTTTAATGCGTACGCGTGAGCTTTTTGTAAAACAAGGGTTGATGGTGGTGATTGTAGATGCTCCATCGGATCGTCAACATGAACCTTACCTGAATGGCTTTCGTCAGACACAAGAGCATGCACAAGACATAGCGGCTGTTATTTCATGGTTAAAAACACAAACGACTGCGCCTCTTTGGTTGGTTGGAACAAGTCGTGGCACACAATCGGTTGCCTATGTGGCAATCGAAAATCCAACTGACATTCATGGAATTGTGCTGACCTCTTCCATTCTTTACGATGCAAAAAGCAATGCTGTGAGCGAGATGAAATTAGAAAAGCTCCGTATGCCTGTTTTGGTGGTGCATCATAAAAATGATGGCTGTTCGCACTGTTCGTTTGATCTTATTCCTTCAGTGATGCATAAATTAACTACCACTGCTTCCAAAGAGATGGTTGCAATAGAAGGTGGGCAAACCAAAGGTGATCCTTGCAATGCCTTTGGTTATCACGGTTATAATGGCGTTGAAGAAGAGGTGGTCTCCAAAATATCAGAGTGGGTTGTAACACATTAAAGGTTGTGTGTTTTTTTAAACGCTTCAGCCTCTTTCACTGCCTCAACGATTTTTGCTGAGAGTATGGGAAGATCGTTGTATTTGACCCACAATGTATCTTCCACAATATCGTGAATTTCGCCCGCAATTTCAACGGCTAAACGTTTGAGTCTTGCTAACTCTTTTTTGAGTTCTTTTTCATCCATGATGCTTCTCCGAATGTGACATTTTCGTTACCATTGCAAAGAGTATTCCTTGTGCAAAAATATTTTGATCTTTTATTTATTATATATCACAGTTTTTAAAGCTTTTGTCCGATATAGTGCTTGTGCCTTTATTATGAGGATTATTTGGAGTAGTCTTAATGTCAAATTTTTTTTATCGTATTTTTGTTTCCAATCGGATATCTGCCAACTCGTATGCAAGTAGGCAGTATACACTTGTCATGGCTTTTGCGGCTTTAGGCGCGGCGACATTTGGCTTTTTCTTTTTTTATAATGCTTTTGTACTTCAGTATTATAGTATTGCTTTTATTGATGCAATAGGTGTTAGTGTCTCAATCGCATCTATGCTTTTTTTAAACCGAACGTATCGCATTGAACTTAGCACATTTATCGTAACAGGTTATTTTTTTATTTTTTTTATCGTTTTTACCTATTTGAATAAAAATGAGAGTTTTGGACTGATTTGGAATATATTCTTTTGTATTGTCGCAATCAACCTCAATGGTCATAAGAAAGGGCTTATGTACACACTTGTCCTTTATGGGGCTATTTTTTTGATGGCGCATCAAGGTATTGGTGTATGGCAACAGGGGCTTTGGGATAAAGTCGCTTTTTTTCGTTATGCTTTTTCATTACTTCTCCTTACCTTCGTTGTCTATATTATGGAATTGGCACTTTATCAATCGTATAGTAAACTTCAAAAATTGGCCGATGAAGATGAGTTGACGCAAACGTACAACCGCCACAAGTTACGTGAAGTGTTGCAAACAGAGATAGAGCGCACACATCGCCATAAAACGTCGTTATGTGTAGGGCTTTTTGATATAGATAATTTTAAGCATATCAATGATACCTACGGACATAATGTGGGCGATGAAGTACTAAAGCATCTTGCCAAAGTGGTAAAAAGCTCTATTCGCGTCAATGATACTTTTGGACGTTGGGGTGGTGAGGAGTTTTTAGTGATTTTACCACATGCTACGCAAGAAGAGGCGCGTGTTGTATGTGAAAAAATACGGTTACTTATTTCTCAAAGTGCATTTGAACATGTCCAGACCGTGACATGCAGTTTTGGTTTGTGTGCCTATACCCCTGATATGAGTTTTGATATGCTGATTAATCGTTGCGATAAAGCGATGTACCAAGCAAAAAATCAAGGCAAAAATTGTGTCAGTGTTTTTGCATCGCACTAAAGCGAAGTAGCGTGCGTATTATTATGGTAATTATTCAGACTTCTACGGTTGTGGAAGACTTCGTTAAGCATACTTTCAAGTAAGACGATTTATTCTAATCAAAGAGCCTTATATAAGGAGATAGTAAAATAATGAAATTGTTTCTTTTTGTATTTCTCACTTTTTTCTTAAACACTATCTCTATTTGTGCCCAAACCTCACAAGTACCCCCTACAATCCTTCTCGATCTTTCAGAGAGTGAAAAAGCATGGCTTGTAAAACATTCAACGATTTATGTAGGGATGGATTCTGAATATGCGCCTTATGAATGGATGGATAAAAATGGAATTTATATTGGTATGGCTGTGGATTATCTACGTTTGATCGAAAAAAAGCTCGGTATTCATTTTGAGATAATCAAGGGAAAATCTTGGAATGAACTTTTAGATATGGGGAAAAAAAGCGAATTGGACATTTTAACCAGTATAGTGCAAACCCCTGAACGTTTAAAATATTTCATCTTTTCTGAACCTTATCGCGATACGCAAACAATGATTGCAGATAATGGTAAAGGTGAATTTATAGGTAGCCTAGAGCATTTAGCGGGAAAACGTGTTGCTGTTGAAGAAGGGTATTTTATTCAAGAAATGCTTTCAAAAAAGTATCCTGCGATTAAACTGGTATTGGCTAAGAATATCGTAGAGGCATTGACATTTGTGCAGAATGGAAAAGCCGATGCTTATGTAGGCGATATGAGCGCGATTAATTATGCTATGAATAACAATGGTTTTATGAGTCTTCGTTTTTCGGGGCAAACAGAGTTTTCAAGTCAGCATCGTCTGGCATTTCCAAAGGAGAAAACCGAGTTAGCAGCTATTATGACAAAAGCGATGGCTTCTATTTCTGCGGATGAATCCAATGTCATACTGAGTCGTTGGCTTGGTATGCGTATAGAACATGGCATGCACGTAGAGACAATTCTCAAATACAGCGCAGGAGTACTTCTTTTATTTTTACTTTTTTGTTATTGGTATTATAGACTGCATCGTGAAATCAAATTTCGCAAAGCAGCAGAAATGCGTGAACATTATCGTAACAATATTCTTGAAATGATCGCCAAAATGGTGCCATTACATAACGTTCTTGAATCTACTGTCAAAGGTGTTGAAGAAGAAAACCCAAGCATGCTTTGCAGTATTTTATTGCTCGATAAAGAGGGTAAATTTTTTTCAAACGTGATTGCACCAAGTTTGCCTGATTTTTACAATGAAGCTATTCGTGGGGTTCATATTGGTTGTAATGTTGGTTCCTGTGGAACGGCTGCTTACCTCAAAGAGTGTGTTATTGTTGAAGACATTGCAACACATTCTTATTGGAAAGATTATAAAGAAGTGGCACTTCGAGCAGACCTTCGCTCCTGTTGGTCTGAGCCGATTTTTTCTTCGCAAGGGATTGTTTTAGGGACATTTGCCATCTACCACAAGAAACCTCAAGCTCCACGAAAATCAGATATATTATTGATTGAACAGTCTGCAAATCTCGCGTGTATTGCGATAGAAAAGAGTATGGTAGCGATGAAGCTCAAGGAGAGTGAAGAGCTTTACAGGCGTCTTACAGAAGAGGTGAGCGATGTTATTTGGAAAACAGATCGAGATTTTATTATTACGTACATTAGTCCAGCAGATGAGCGGCTTAGAGGCTATAAAGCTGAGGAAATTTTGGGACGACATGTGTTTGAGATGTTTACACCTGAAGGCATCGACACGATGATGGAAAAAATAATGCAGAGGAAAGAAGCAGAAAAGAAAGGAATTTGTACAGATTTTGTCACATATGAAATCGAACATATCTGTAAAGATGGCAGAACGCTTTGGGGTGAAATTGTCTCAAAACCTGAACGCGATGATAACGGAGAGATCATTGGCTATCATGGCATTACACGAGAGATAACGGAGCGAAAAATAATGCAAGACAAAGTGCAAGAGTTAGCATATTATGACGCATTAACGAAGCTACCCAATCGTCTTTTACTGAGTGAGCGTTTGAATTATGTTATAGCTGAAATGAAGCGTAGTAAAAAGCATGCTGCATTGCTCTTTCTTGATTTGGATAATTTTAAGTCACTCAATGACTTTCATGGGCATAGCATTGGTGATGTGTTGCTATGCCAAGTGGCAGATAGGATCAAACAGTGTATCCGTGAAATAGATACCGTTGCACGTTTTGGGGGAGACGAGTTTGTTGTCATTCTCAATGCACTCCATGAAGATAAAAGTAAAGCTCTCACAGAAGCGCATACCATAGCCGAAAAAATTCGTCTGAGTTTGTCAGCTTTATATGTTTTAAATATCTCACATAACACGAACGAAGAGCAATTGGTGGAACATAGTTGCACAGCGAGCATTGGTGTTTTGGTGTTTGATAGCGCAGAGGGGAGTCAAGATGACCTCTTAAAACGGGCAGATGCTGCGATGTACAGAGCTAAAGAATCAGGAAGAAATTCAATCTCTTTTTATGAAAAAAGCCTAAAAAAGGGCAATCCGCCCTTCTAATAGACTGAGATGCTGTCTATAAAATGCTGTTTTTTGGTGTCACTTAAAAAGGAAGCTTTGAAACCGTTTTGGGCTAAACTTTTGAGCTCTTCTTTACTCATTGCTAAATTTTCAGCAATCGCTTCATAATTTTCATTCATATACCCACCAAAATAAGCTGGATCGTCCGAATTGACCGTGACTATAACACCTCTGCGTAAGAGTTTTAAAATATTGTGTTCTTGCATTTTTTGAACGGCTCTTAACTTAACATTGGAAAGTGGGCAAACGGTGAGAGGTATCTGCTTTTGTATCAGTAGTTCAACCAATTTTTCATCTTCATCACAGCGAATACCATGGTCGATACGGTTGACATGTAAAAGGTTAATGGCTTCCCAAATGTACGAGCTATCGCCCTCTTCGCCGGCATGTGCGACGATCTTGTAGCCTACATTTTTTGCTTCAGTAAAGACACGCTCAAATTTGGACGGTGGATGTCCTACTTCACTTGAATCTAACCCAACACCTAATATTTTCTCTTTAAATGATAAGGATTCATGAAGCGTTTCAAAAGCCTCTGATTCACTCAGATGGCGTAGAAAACACATAATGAGAAAAGAGCTAATGCCCAGTTCTTTTTCGCCTTTATCAAGTGCTTTGGTAATGCCATCTATGACAGTTTTAAAAGCGATACCTCGTTTGGTATGCGTTTGTGGATCGAAGAAAATCTCTACGTGAACGACATTTTGAGCTTTACATTTACAAAGATACGCCCATGTCAAATCAAAAAAATCAGACTCCGTGATGAGGACATTTGCCCCTGCATAATAGATGTCTAAGAATGATTGTAATGAGGTAAAGTTATAAGCGTTTTTGACTTCTTCAATGCTTTTGTAAGGAATAGTGATGGTGTTTTTCTGAGCCAGTTGAAACATAAGTTCAGGCTCTAATGTGCCCTCAATGTGCAGATGAAGTTCTGTTTTGGGAAGTTTTGCAATAAGTTCTTTCATAGCGTCTCTTTTTGCCAATTATAGCAAACTTCCAAACGACATTCAAAAAAGGTGTGTGACATTTTTAAAGAATAGTGGAGTATACTGCTAACGAAACTTATTTCTCAGGGCAGGGTGCAACTCCCTACTGGCGGTAATCTTATAACAAAGAGAGTCCGCGAGCGCTTTTAGTGGTAGCATTAAAAGGTCAAGCAGATTTGGTGTGATTCCAAAACCAACGGTTAAAGTCCGGATGAGAGAGAATGTAGTCCATTATTGCCATTGTTACATTAACAAGGTCGTGTGCCTATATTTAAACATGCCCTGATTCTGGTAAGTTTACTCACCTTTTAGGAGTATACCATGAATCAAGTCTGTAGGGAGTTCTCCCTTCACCACAATGTTAAGCAAGCTATTGCTTCGCTTCAAAACCAAAATGGCGTTATTGTCATGGATCGTCATGATCGTGAGAATGAGGCCGATATTATCTTCCATGCTGAGTCTCTTACTACAGAGCAAACCGCTCTTCTTATTCGTGAATGCAGTGGCATTGTTTGCCTTTGTTTACCACAGGAAAAAGTCAATGAGCTTTCCCTTCCTATGATGGTGACGCATAACGAATCCAAATTCCAAACAGGTTTTACTGTTTCTATCGAAGCTAAAGAGGGTGTCACAACAGGCGTGAGCGCAAAAGACAGGCTTACAACCATTCAAGCGGCGATTCATCCTGATGGTAAAGAAAAAATCGTCTCTCCTGGACATGTATTTCCTTTACGTGCCAAAACCAATGGTGTGCTAGAGCGAGAGGGGCATACGGAAGCATCCGTTGATTTGATGCGAATTTCCAACCTTTCTCCTTATGCTGTGTTATGTGAACTAACCAACCCAGATGGAACGATGGCAGTGGGCGATGCCATTTTTGATATAGCTTCCAAATATGGTTTTCCTATTGTGAGCATTGATGAGATTATTGCATATCGTAAAGAGCATAAACTCTAAAGCGTAAGCCCACAATTTATGTGGGCTTTGTTTTTGTATGGACAAATGCCTTAAAGACGCTAAAAAGTTTCGTATGGTATTTACTCTTGTGATAAATGAGGTAAAAAGTACGGTCAATTTTTAAATTGACCAAGTTAACTTCAAAGAGCTCGCCACGTTTGAGTTCATTTGCAACAGCAACCCTTGAGAGACAGGTGATGGTCTGAGGATTGCTCAATAAAATGGTTTTTGCCTCTTCAAATTCTGAAAACTCCATGAAAATGTTGAGTTCTTTTGCGATGTCGCCCAGTGCTTCTAAAAAGATCTCTCTCGTTCCTGAGCCTTTTTCCCTTAAAATCCATTTTTTATGAAACAGTTCATCAATGAAAAAATCTCCTTCTCCAAGACAGGGATCACTGCTGACAACAATGAGCTCATCATTACCTATAGGTTCTTTAATGAGGTCTAGCTCATCACACGAAGATTCGATAAATCCGATGTCAATAAGCCCATTTTTAAGCATATAAATAATCTGCGCAGAGTTTTGAATGTCTTTGTGAATACTGACATGTTCGTGTTGTGTTAGAAAATCGAAAACAATATGTGGCGTGATGAAATCGCCAATGGTTTTGCTAGAAGCTACATTTAAAATACCCGATATCTTCTCTTTTTTGAAAAAGTTTTCAGCATCATTGAGGGCTAAAAAATGGTGATGGGTTTTTTCTTTAAAAAGTCTTCCTGTTTCATTGAGTACCAACTTTTTGCCAATACGATCAAACAGAGGCTCTCCAATATGTGACTCAAGGGATTTTATAGCTAACGAGATGGCAGATTGTGTGATTTCAAGCTTTTGCGCTAAGTTTGAGATGTGTGAATCTTCACAGAGATAATAAAAAAATCGTAGCTCTTGAAAGGTCATACGAGCTCCATTATTAAAAATATTTATGATTATAACGAATATAATTTATTTTACTTGTGAAAAAAAACATTTTATAATCCTTGAAACATTTTAAGGACACACATGTTTCAAAAAGAAAATCGCAATAACACCCTCAGTGGCATTTTATTTGTTGCTCTTTTTGCGATGTCCGCAACCTATCTTGGAGAGTTTTCGTTTTTTCAGCATTTAGGAATCAGCCCTTTGATTATTGGCATTGTACTAGGCATGATTTATGCCAATACGTTGCGTTCGAAACTTCCTAAAGAGTGGTGCAGTGGTATTTTATTTTCAACGAAAACGCTTTTAAGGCTAGGCATTATTTTATACGGTTTTCGCATTACGTTTTATAACATAGAAGCTGTAGGGCTTGCGGGTATTGCGACCAGTGCGATGGTGGTCATTTCTACGTTTGTTATCGGCTATTTTGTAGGGACACAATGGTTGAAACTTGACAAAGAGACAACCATACTTACCAGTGCGGGAAGCTCTATTTGTGGGGCTGCTGCAGTTTTGGCGACAGAGCCTGTTCTGAATTCAGAACCTCATAAAAGTGCCATCGCTGTCTCTACCGTTGTAGTCTTTGGAACGATTGCTATGTTTTTGTATCCATTTCTTTACAAAATGGGACTGATACCTTTAACACCTGAACAGATGGGCATTTACATTGGCGGAACGCTGCATGAAGTGGCGCACGTCGTAGCGGCTGGTAATGCCCTAGGCACAGAAGCTTCTCAAACAGCGGTGATCGTTAAAATGATCCGCGTGATGATGCTTGCCCCTTTTCTTGTATTTTTGGGTCTTTGGTTACTCCAAAGTTCACAAAGTATTGTAAAAAAACAGAAAAATAAGATCATGATTCCTTGGTTCGCCGTATGGTTTATTGTCGTAGCGGGATTTAATTCACTTGATCTTTTACCTCAAACACTGATAGCAAACATCAATGCCATCGACACTTTTTTGTTGACGATGGCGATGAGTGCTTTGGGGATGGAAACGAGCATAGAAAAGTTCAAAAATGTGGGAATGAAACCCATCTATTTGGCAAGTATTTTATTTTTATGGTTGATCTTTGGTGGGTTTTATATCGTCAAAGTTTCTTTGAGTTTATAAGTAGAGCAAAATATCCACTTCCAAAGATTCGGGCTTTGTTGCTGGTGCGTAACGGTTGATCACAGTGCCATTTTTATCGACTAAAAATTTAGTGAAATTCCACTTAATTGCTTCACTGCCTAAGAGCCCTTTTTTGGTTTCTTTGAGGTATTTATAGAGGGGGTGCGTATTTTCACCATTGACATCGATTTTGGAAAACATGGGAAACGTAACGCCATACGTGAGTGAGCAAAAACTTTTGATTTCCGCTTCATTTAAAGGTTCTTGGTTCATAAATTGGTTGCATGGAAAACCCAAGATGACAAGCCCTTTGTCTTTATATTTTTGGTATAAAGTTTCTAGCCCTGCATATTGTTCGGTAAAACCACATTTACTTGCTACATTGACGATGAGTAGAAGCTTATTTTTAAAAGCATCCATAGTGATGATTTCACCACTGATCGTTGTGACTTCAAAATCGTATATGCTCATAAGTACTCCTCAAATAAATCATTTTATTATTATAAGGCAATATTTGTTTTAATTTCTTGGATATTCCAATTTACAACATCTAGTGAACTATATTGAGATAAGTCTTTTTTATCTAATAGAGTATTATTAAAGATATCTGTTATTTGTTGTTGTTTTGTTTTTTCTAATGCATCCCACCATGCAGGTGCAAAATATATATTTTCATTAACAGCAAAAAGCCAATATATGCATGCCTTAATTTTTTCACTATCTGATAATTTATGTAAACTTTGAATGAAACTGTGACATTCTGGACTACTAATTTCATCATCCCAACTAAATAATACGACTCCTTGTTTGTCTGAAAATATCAGTGTTGAAACGGATATTGAATTATAAAATTTAGAAAAATCTGATAAATCAGCAAGTTGATTATTTTCAAAATCGCATGATACTACCCATACACAGGTACTTATAATATCAGGTATTGTATCAATAAGAATGCCATAATATTTCATAGAAGTAAATTTTTTTGATACTAGTTTTTTGTCCATTTGTAATTTAATTCTTTGTAGATCGCGATGTCCAATGTCTGTTCCCGTTGTCGCATCAGATAGAAAGGCTTGATATTTTTTTTGTTGTCTTGGAGAAAATCCTTTGTCATAGCTTTTCATTATAGTTGTTTGATAATGTACGTTTTTTTCTTTTATATAGAATTCTCGTACTAAGGTTCTATAATAGTTTAAGAAAATTTGTTCGGAAGTAAAATCAAATCCAGAATCGAGTGATTTAAATATTTCACTATCATGCTTATCGCAAAAACCACCAAATGTTGAAGCTTTTTTAATGCTGATTTTTTCGGCAATGAATCTTCCATTGTTTTTTATTAATTGACCAAAACTTGATCCTATAAAGCTATATACATGCTCATTTTGCGCAATTGGATTCAAATTTATACTTTTGGATATTGTATGTGCACGTATAATTTTGTTACTACACTCATTACGATACTCATCTGGCACATAGCATCTGTCCTGTGGATATTGATCTTTTTGATCTTGAATGATTTGTGAAGTAGGAGTTGGAATTAAATATGATGGGTGTCCATGACATTTTTTATATTTTTTCCCACTACTACACCAGCACAGAGCATTTCGTTGTTGTTTCATTTCTTTTATTTACCTTCAAAATAATAATAATAAAAGTATGCGAGTATTAGTCTCTTCCTAAAAACTCAGAAGCTTCGGAAATGATCAAAAATGCTTCAGGATCGTATTCTCGGATAATGTCTTTGAGAAGCTGAATTTTAGAAGTTTCTACGGAGAGTAAGATGACTGTTTTGATCTGTTTTTGGTGGTGCAATCCAACTCCTGTGAAGATAGTACCATGTTCTTCGATGCGTTCTCTAATCTGTTCGGTTAAACTTTCTACATTGTTTGAGACAATTTTAACCACTTTTTTAGAAGGGCGACCGGTAAGGATAACATCGAGAACTTTTGCCGTTACATAGACGCCTATCATGCTGTAAAGCGCTTTTTTGATGTCACCGTGTGCAATGATAAACGCAAGCATAATGGTTACATCGATGGTTAAAAGAACTTCAGAGGCTTTGAATTTACTTTTCATTGCCACAATTTCACCCACAACCGATGTGCTTCCTGTGGAAGAACGTCCTTTGATGACCAATCCAACACCAAGACCAATAAAAATACCACCAAAGATAGCGGCTAAAAGAATGTCATCTGTCAGAGGTTTGAGGTGCAAAAATTCTCTAAAAAGATCGGTAAAAAAAGAGGTTGCAAGCATGGCAAGCAATGTTTTAAAAGTATATTGTTTCCCAAAATAGACAAAGCCTAAGACAATAAAAGGAACACTCACCATAATGATGAGTGTTCCGAGTGTTAATGACGTAAAAATATAGTGTAAAATCAGCGCAATACCGATGCCTCCACCTGTGACCATATTGTTAGGCGACAAAAAGCAAACAACGGCAAATGCCATCGACATGGTTCCAAGGAGTACGTAAACATAGTGCAAGACTTGCAGTGATTTTGAAGGCTGTTTCATTATTTAAGATACCCCATCAAGTTAAAAATAGGCAATTTTGAACTACTTTCAAATTTTTTCAACCATTTGTCCATTTTGTCAGGTTTCTCCCAAACAGCTGTTTTAACTTGGGCGAGTTCTTCAACTTTTGTCTTAGCTTCTTGAATGGATCCAACTTCATCAATAAGGTGAAGTCCCAGTGCTTTACGCGCTATAAAAACTTGTGCGTTTGCAAATTCATTGGGTTTTGCAAGATTAAGACCTCGAGCTGTTGCTACATCGGTGATAAAAAGTGTGTATGCATCATCAATCAACTCTTTGAGAGCCCCTTTTTCTTTCGGTGTCCATTCACGAGTAAATGTCCCCATTTGTTTGTAGTCACCTGCTGTAATAATTTGCTCAGAGATGCCTAGTTTTTTAGCCAATTCCGCCACATTAGGTGCTTGAAAAAGCACTCCGATAGAGCCTATAAATGCACCTGGATTAGCGATGATATAATTAGACCAAATAGAGGCATAGTAACTTCCACTGGTCATACTTCCTGCTGCATACGCAACGACAGGTTTGTGCTCAGCCAAACGTTTGACTGCCATAGAAAGCTCAATGGAAGGAGCAAGTGCGCCACCAGGAGAATCTACATGTAAAAGCACCCCTTTGATTTTGTCATCTTTGTCTGCTTTATCAATGCTTTCAAGAACTTCTTGAACATTAAGGATTTCACCTTCTATTTTAACAATCGCAAGATTGGGGTTTTTAAGCTCTTCTTGTGAGCCAAAAATAAGGACAACAAGCAGTACAAAAAGCATTGCTTTAAAGTGATTTTGGATGTAGCTAAGAACAGCTCCTACCCAAATAAAAGGTTTTTTAATAAGGTCTAACATTGTTTTTCTCCGTCAATAAAGGTTAAATGGGTTTGTTGGGTGTGTAAGATCAGTTGTAAAACAACATCTTGAATCTCACACATTTGAGGTAAAGTTACCACAATAATATCAGCGTAATGCTCTTTTTCAAGGACACCGCACGGAAGTCGTAACGCTTTGGAAGCATTGCATGTAACGCTTTGCAAAAGTGTTTTAGCAAGATGTAAAAGTTCACATTCAGGATGAAGCATCAGTGCTGAGCGCATCTCATCCCAAAGGCTCAGGGAAATGTTGGAACTTAGTCCATCGGTTCCCAAGGTAAGGTTGATGTTCTCTTTACTTATTGCTGTAAGATCGAGCTTTCCAACGCCCAAAAGTCGGTTGGAAACGGGACAATGTGTCACAGTTGCTTTTTGCTTAGACAGGAGATGTAACTCTTTTTGAGTTGCCTGTACGGCATGGGTAAACAACGTAGGATTGTGCGAAAAAAGCTCAAGAAATTCTTCTGCGCTACACATCGGTTTAGCATGAGGATTAAACGCACTGAAGAAGGTTTGGAAATCACCATTCCCTTCATCGACCCAAGCGCGTTCTGCAGGGCTTTCCATAAAATGTGTGGAAACCACACAGCCTTCTTCTTGTGCAATTCCAAGCGCTTTTTTGGCTAAAATAGGGTGCGTTGAGTAGGGTGAATGCACTGATACCGCAGGGATAAAACGCTCGCTTTTAAACTCTTTGCTACTCTCTAATCTTCCCCTGAAATCCCCATACATCGCATCCACTGCACTGGGAACTGAGCCTAAGACTTCATTAAAGTATACCACACGTTGAGGTGTCTTAGCGCACGCTTCCAAGTCGGCTCCAAAACTGCTGATAGCCCCTAGCGAGGTTGTCCCACTTTTGAGCATTTCTTGAAGCTTTGCGCTGATAAGCTCTGTTGTGGCAAGAGCACTGAGTTCTTCTCGGTGTTTAATAACAGACTGAAGCCATGGGATAAAATCGCCATAACGGAGCATACTTTGGTTTGCACTAAATTCTAAATGCACATGACTGTTAATCAACCCTGGTAAAATGACACTGTTTTGAGGGGTTTCAATCAACTCAGCATGAGGGTATTTGTTTTTTAAATCTTCACGCAGTCCTACTTCAATGATCTTTTCATCAAAAGCAACAGCTCCTTTTTCTATAATTTCAAAAGAAGCGTTACAGGGTAGTACAAAGTCTGCAACTAACAGTTTCACATCGATCCTTTTTTGGCGTAATTGTATCCTAAACTAAGCCTTGATATAATAAGACTAAATTTTAAACAAAAGGTAACCAATGAAAGTTGTCGTGATTCAAGGTCCAAATCTTAATATGCTCGGTCACAGAGAGCAAAGCATTTATGGCGGTATGAAACTGGAAGAGATTCACTCTCAAATGGAAGCAGTTGCAAAACAAAATGGTTTTGAAATTGAGTTTTTTCAATCCAATTTAGAGGGTGAGATCGTTGATCGTATTCAAGAGTGTTTGGGTGATGCTGATGGTATCATCATCAATCCAGCAGCTTATACACATACGTCTATCGCGATTCGTGATGCGATTAGTGCCGTTTCTTTGCCAGCGATTGAAGTGCATATCAGCAATATCTACAGACGTGAAGAGTTCCGTCAAAAAAGTATGACAGCTGCGGTTTGTACAGGTCAAATCAGTGGTTTTGGACCGTTTGGTTACCACCTTGCGATGATCTCAATGATGCAAATGTTAGGTGAGCTTGATGCCCTTCGTAAAGCACAAGCTGCACAACAACAAGTAGCACAAGCGTAACGTGAATTATATACTCCAAGATGAAAATGCACAGTACTTTGAGTGCGGCTTTTCATGCGACCATGCGGTTTTTCTGAGACTTGGAAGTGAGGCATTTTTTATTACCGATGCACGTTATACAACAGAAGCATCAGGGATTATCAAAAATGCGACTGTTTTAGAGGGAGATAGGCGCGATTTGCTTAAAACAGCGCGCCTATTAATCCGAAAAAGTGGCATTAAATCCTTGATGTACAATCCTTCTGAGTGGAATGTCGATGCGTACGCAACATTGAGTGATAAACTGAGCCTTAATTTTCAGAAAAAACCTAATTTTTCGCAACGAAAACGCATTATCAAAACAGAAGCTGAACTTGATCTTCTCAAGAAAGCTGCACTTTTTGGTAAAGATGCATTTCATCGTTTTGGAGAATTTTTAAAACGCGATGGTTTGGGCATAGATGAGATGATAGCACATTTTGAAGCCGAGTCTATTTTTAAACATCGCGGTGCGTTGGAACTCAGTTTTGCTCCTATTGTAGCATTGGGTGAAAATGCGGCAAAACCACATGCTCTTCCTACGCATAAAACACTTCAAAAAGGTGAACTTGTGCTTTTGGATGCAGGTGTGAAATACCAGCGTTACTGCTCTGATAGAACACGAACAAGCTTTTTTGACGAGCATTTTAATTTTGAAAAAGAACAGCATTTCAAAGAGACCCTTAAACAGAAAGTTTATGATACAGTGTTGTTTGCTCAAGAGGCTGCTTTGAAAGCAGTCAAAGTGGGAGTAAAAGCGAAAGAAATCGATAAAGCTGCACGCGATGTGATTGACAAAGCGGGTTTTGGTCAGTTCTTTATTCATTCAACAGGTCATGGCGTGGGACTCGACATTCATGAATTACCAGTCATTGGTTCACGTTCTGAGACGATCATTGAAGAAAATATGGTTTTTACCATAGAGCCAGGGATTTACCTACCAGAGCAGTTTGGCGTGAGGATTGAAGATACTATCATTGCTCGCAAAGACGGCGCTGAGGTTCTGGGGTGAAGTTAGAACGTATTCGTTTTTTCCCTACCTGTAAAAAGGCTAAAAAGCATTTTGCACACCGTGTTGTTATAGGATTGGGTGGCAATGAAGGTGATGTTAAGAAACGCTTTGTCAAGCTTTACCGTACATTTTTAAACGATCCACGGTTTTTTATTCAAGAGAGTTCAGCCGTCCTTAAAAACCCACCCTTTGGCTACCTTGATCAGCCTGATTTTTACAATGCTGTCATGGTGTTACAAACATCCTTAAGTGCAAAAGCTTTGCTAAAAGTACTTTTACAGGTAGAGCATTTTTTTGGGCGTGTAAGGCTTTTTAAAAATGGACCAAGAACGCTGGATTTAGATATAATATTTTTCGATAATCAAAAGATTCAACAACCTAACTTAATCGTTCCACATCCTAGATGGCAGGAGCGAGCATCGGTTATCGTTCCACTCTTTACGCTAAAAAGTTTTAAAGGATAGAGGTGAAATTTCATACGTTTAGTGGTGAAACACCAGCAGAAGCACTCAAGCAGGCTCAACACGAGTGTGGCGAAAATGCTTTAGTCATAAGCACCAAGCAGATTCGCAAAAAAACCATCAGCACTTCAGCACTTTATGAAGTTGTGGTGGCAGTCGAAGAAGATCAGCCTATGCCCCCAACTCCTCAAAAACAACCAGAACCAAGGCCTGAGCACAAATACAAAAGTGGCGAAGATGTTCTCTTTAGCCTCTCTGAAGCGGCAAAGCAGATCTCTCAGATTGCACAAGCAACAGGCGATATTGGAAGCTCAAACGCTTCTAGACAAGCGGAGAGGGCACAAAACAATGAAGGCATTGGCGAGATTAAATGTGAGATAACAAAACTTGCGGATAAAATTAAACTCATCCAAGAGATGTTCTGGGAAGAGCGAGCCCCGCACCGCAATAATTTAGCGATTCCTTCAGAATTTTCAGAAATTTACAAACTCGCTAAAACGAGTGGAATGGGTGAAGATCATTTAGAAAATATCATGAACTTAACCTTAGAACATATGCCCGTACGCATGAAAAACAGCAGTGAGACGATTAAGCGCTATTTTCAAGTCTTACTTCGCAAACTCATCCCTGTGCGTATGGAAACGGAATTGCCCAAAAGTAATAAACGTATCATGATGTTTGTAGGCCCTACGGGTGTGGGTAAAACAACAACGATTGCTAAGCTTGCTGCACGTTACTCGTACATTCAAGAAAAGCGTGCCAAAGTAGGTATTATTACGCTTGACACGTATAGAATTGGAGCAGTAGAGCAACTCTTTCAGTATGCCAAAATGATGCGGTTACCGATAGAAGATGTGGTCGATCCTAATGATTTTAACAGCGCACTCTCCTCTCTTAGCCATTGCGATGTTATTCTCATCGATACCGTAGGAAGTTCACAGTACGATAAAGATAAACTGATTAAACTCAATAAATTTATTCAAAGTTCTCAACTGCAAATTGATGTCAATTTGGTTCTTTCAGCGGGCAGTAAACTAGAAGATCTTAAAGAGATCTATAAAAACTTCTCCTTTCTTGATATTGACACGCTCATTTTTACAAAATTTGATGAAACCAAAGTTTTTGGAACGATATTTTCTTTGATTTACGATACGGATAAACCTGTGAGTTACTTTTCAATTGGTCAAGAGGTTCCTGATGACATTATCCCAGCATCCAGCGACTTTTTGGTTGAATGTATTTTAGATGGTTTTGAGAAAAAAAGAGGTGAACATGGAAACGCAGGCGAATAAACTACAAGAATTAGTCGGTGCGGCCTCAGCAAAAGAGCATAGCAATACCAAATTTATTGCCATTACCAGTGGTAAAGGCGGTGTAGGTAAAAGTACCGTGAGTGCTAATATGGCAAATGTACTCTCCAACAATGGTTATAAAGTAGGTCTTTTTGATGCGGACATTGGTCTGGCGAATCTTGATGTCATTCTCAATGTTCGCATTGATAAAAATATTTTACATGTGCTCAAAGGTGAGTGCTCTTTACAAGATGTCATTGTACCAATTAAGAAAAATTTACTGCTTATTCCTGGAGAAAGTGGTGATGAGATTTTAAAATACTCTGAGCAATTTTTGTTTGAACGCTTTTTGGAAGAGACAAAAGTGCTCAATGATCTTGATTTTATGATTATTGATACGGGTGCAGGTATTGGCGAGCATATACAGCTTTTTTTAGAAGCTGCCGATGAGGTCATTGTTGTCACGGTACCTGATCCTGCAGCAATTACGGATGCGTATGCAACGATTAAAATTACCAGTAAGACACAGTCCAATATTCATGTGATTTTAAATATGACCAAAAGCGAAAAAGAGGCGCAACTTATTTTTGATAAGATCAATAAAGTAGCTATGGCAAATATCGGCAATGGTTTAAAACTGAACTTAATTGGTAAATTGCCTGAGGATAAACTCATTTCTAAGAGTATTAAACAACGCACACTTTTTACAAATGATGCTCCCAATTCACTTGCATCACTGGATATGAAACGTATCGTCAACAATTTAGTTTATAAATTGGAACGAAAAGTGCTTAAAACGGATACGAATAAGAGTTTTGGAAGCTTCTTTAAGCGTATTATTGAGCAATTTTAGATACATTTTGTAAAGGCATTATATGGTCAAATCAGAAAATTTCATCTACTTTTTCACGATATGTGGATTTTTTATAGGATTGATGTTTTCGATATTGAATTTCTCAGAGCCAGAAGAGATACTTTTTTACACGTTAGAGATAACGCTGTTTTTTTATCTCATTATTCACGTTGCTGTGATGAATTTCTTTGATTTCGACCGTATGGCGACATTTATTTTCGATAAGAAAGATCACGAAAATATTGGTGATTATTTTATTCAAGAGCTTGAAAACAGAGAAAAAGTGATGGACAGTCTCTTAGCAAGCATTGATAATATGAACCAGCACTATGATAAGATCATGAAAGGCTCAATGGAGAGTAATGAATCCTACACTAAAAAAGCAGCAGCCTAATCCTTACAGCCAAAATCTTAAAAAAGAGCAAGACGAACTCGTTTTGCAATACCTTCCCGCAGTGCGTGCTATGGCGTATCGCCTGCGTGAAAGGCTTCCCGCTTCGGTAGATGTCAATGATTTGATTTCTATTGGTACTGAAGAGATGATTAAACTTTCCCGTCGTTATGATAAAGACCAAAATGACTCCTTCTGGGGCTATGGTAAAAAGCGCGTTTATGGTTCTATGCTTGATTTTTTACGATCACTGGATACGATGAGTAGAGCCAATAGACGTTTAATTAAAATGGTTGACCATGAGATTACTGCTTATTTGGGTGAGCATGGAGACGAGCCTGATGATGCGTACTTGGCAAAAGTTTTAAATGAAGATATTGAAAAAATAGCGGAAGCTCGCAACAGTGCTATGATAGTCTCCGTGATGTCACTTAATGAGCAAGTGACCATTCTTTCAGGCGAAGATACAGCCCAAAAAGTAGAAAAAGATGAACTTCTGGAAATGGTACAAAGTATACTTTCGACGTTTAATGAGCGTGAACAGATGATTATTCAACTTTACTATTTTGAGGAGCTGAATCTTAAAGAAATCAGTGAGATTTTAGAGATTAGTGAGTCGAGAATTTCTCAAATTCATAAAAAACTTTTAGCAAAGATCAAAGAACAGTTGGGAATCAACCATGGCTGATATACTAAGTCAAGAAGAGATCGATGCGCTCTTAGAGGTAGTAGAAGAAGAGGGCGATACACTCTCCTCCGAAACAGAGCCAACGGATACACGACAGGTTATTCTGTATGACTTTAAACGACCCAATCGTGTTTCTAAAGAGCAATTACGTGCTGTAAAAGGCATTCACGATAAGATGGCGAGAAATCTTGCATCGCAGATTTCTTCCATTATGCGTAGTATCGTTGAAATTCAATTGCATTCTGTTGATCAGATGACTTATGGTGAGTTTTTGATGTCACTTCCTAGTCCTACCAGCTTTAACGTTTTCTCGATAAAGCCGTTGGATGGTAACTGCATTATCGAAATTAACCCCTCCATCGCTTTTCCAATGATCGATCGATTGCTTGGCGGGTTGGGAGAGTCGTATGAAGCAACACGCGAGCTTACAGACATAGAATTAAATCTCTTAGATGCCATTTTACGTATTATCATGCAGCGTCTTAAAGAGGGATGGTCACCGATTACAGATATGTATCCGACCGTTGAGACCAAAGAGTCCAGTCCTAACGTTGTTCAGATCGTTTCTCAAAATGAGATTGTCATTATGGTGGTTATGGAGATTATCATTGGAAATTCCAGTGGCATGATTAACCTTTGTTACCCTGTTATTTACCTTGAACCCATCCTCTCACGTCTTGCGAATCGTGATATTATGCTGGGTGAAACAAGTGCTAAAAAAAGCCGTAATAAAGAGCTCAATACACTTATTTCTCGTGCAGAAGTTTTTAATGAAGCAATTATTGGTCAAGCTGAGCTTAATGTTGGAGAGTTGTTGGAGCTTAAAAAAGGCGATATTATTAGACTGGATCGACCTGCTGATGATAAGGCCATTGTAATGATTGATAAAAAAGAGCTATTTTTGGCAGAAATTGGGCTACACCGTTTTAGAAAATCGATTAAAATCGAGAGTTTAGTCAAAACAGATAAAGATGAAGTTAAAAGTGCTTTAGAAGAGTTAGAGCAGATTCGAAAATCTAAGATTTCATCATTTGATACAACGCAACAGGGGTAAGGTGTGAATACATTTGTACAATTACTACAACAAGAAGTAGTCTCGACAATAGAGGGGTTAACTGGTATTGCACCTACGGTTGAATTGAACTCAGAAGAGAATGGGGAGAGCAAGCTCAAGTTAAGTCCTCCACTTGCAAAACTTGATGTCACCGTTGGTGGCGAGTTGCATGGTAAAATGCGCGTGACAATGGCAACATCCATCGCAACGGCTATTGGCGATATGATGCTTGGTGGTGAAGGTGATGAAAAAGAGGAGATGGACGCAGAAGATCTTGATGCGACCAAAGAGATTATCTCAAATATCTTAAGTTCTTTTTCGCGCTCTCTTGGCAGCCAAAAAAATATGCCTAAACTTGAATTCGAGATTGAAAATATAGAGTATATAGATGCGAATAGTACGATTGATTTTAAAGGGTTTGAAAAACTTTTTATCTATAATTTGGCTGTTCATAATTCACACGATACGATTGCATTCTCAATTTCACATGAATTATTACCACTCATTGGAGAAGATGGTCCTGCCCCTATTGAGTCATCAGCACCAACACAAGAGTTTATTTTTGAAGAACCAAAGAAAGTTATGCCAAGTATGAGTCCAGAAGAGTTAAGTAATATCGAGCTTATTAAAGATGTTAGGCTGCCAATTCGTGTACGCATTGGTTCTAAAAAAATGCTTTTAAAAGATGTTTTAAGTATGGATATCGGCTCCGTTATTGAGCTTGATCAGTTGGCGAATGATCCTTTAGAAATTTTAGTAGGTGATAAAGTGATTGCCATGGGTGAAGTTGTTATTGTTGATGGTAACTTTGGTGTGCAAATAGGCGAGATCGGTACTAAACGTGAACGACTTGAAAAATTAAGATAGAAGCATCAATGGAACAACGAAAGCATATTAAAGATACGGAACGTAGTAATGAATGGAGTGTTCTTCGCATTATGTCCGATTTTGTCAAAGGTTTTGATGAGCTTCAAGATTTAGGACCTTCGGTTACTTTTTTTGGCAGTGCAAGATTTAATGCCAATAACCGTTACTATAAAGATGCGCATGCCCTTGCGTATCAGCTAGGTAAAAAAGGTTATTCTATTGTTACCGGTGGTTCAAAAGGTATTATGGAAGCTGCTAACAAAGGTGGTTTCGATGCAGGAAAATGCCAATCCATTGGATTAAATATCAATTTACCACATGAACAGTCTGGCAATCAATATACGACAAAGCATCTTACATTTGATTATTTCTTTGTTCGTAAAGTAATGCTTATCAAATACTCTTTAGCCTATGTCATTTTCCCCGGTGGTTTTGGTACACTGGATGAATTGTTTGAGGCGTTGACTCTCACACAAACAGGTAAAATTACCAAAATTAGTATTTTTTTATACGGTAAAGAGTATTGGGAAAAACTTTATGACTTTATTGCTACAACATTGGTTGAGCATCATACGATTCGTGCAGAAGATGT
This sequence comes from Sulfurospirillum sp., assembly GCF_036802865.1. NCBI lineage: Bacteria > Pseudomonadati > Campylobacterota > Epsilonproteobacteria > Campylobacterales > Sulfurospirillaceae > Sulfurospirillum > Sulfurospirillum sp. The sequence continues at coordinate 314,802 of NZ_DAIRVK010000001.1, forward strand.
GGAGTTGATTATTTTAACGGATGATTTAAATGAAATCGCTACTAAAATTGATGAGCGTTTAGTACTCTATACGAATGAACTCAAAAATGAAGGCTTAGAGAACAGTCGTTACTACCAACAAGCTGTAGAATTTTTATCAAATCAAGAGTAAGAATGACAAAAAGATTGTATTACAAACATTTATTGAAAAAGCATCTGCCTCTTTTGGGCGCACTTTTATTGCTCAGCTTTGTACTTTATGAGATCAGTTTCTATATTTTTAAAACCTATCGTGCTTTTTTTAATTCGGATGCCGCCATCGCTAATATCTTAGCGGAAGAGATAGTACTAGCAGGAAGTTTTTTCCCAAGTCATTGGTGGTATGTTAATAATGATATATGGATTTTTTATAAGCAACTTTTAGTTATTCCTTGGGTTCTTGCTGGAAAAAATGGATACTTTGCACATGCTTTCACCGTGTTCGAAGTTAGTATTTTTATGATCATTTTTATCTACCTCTTCTTGCGCTCTTTAATGCTCTCTCGGGCATCTGCTATTATGGGAAGTGTTGTCGTTTGTATAGGATATTCACCGATGTATTTACGTGAACTGTATGGTGAGGCTGCGTATACATGGTATTTTTTATTTATGATTGCATTTATGTTTATTTTTCGCAAACTCAGCCCTCATGTTATTAGTAAAAGTACGCAGATTAAGGCTTTTATCTTTTTTATGATGTTGCTGTATTTACTTGTACTTGCAAATCCTGTACGCTTTTTTGTCTATTATGTAGCGCCATTTTTGGGAGCTTTAGCGCTTTCCATCTATTTTGCAAGAGACAGTCTTAAGACGTTTCAACATGTTGTGTATCGCCTTTTATCTGTAAAGCGTATTGTTATATTTGCTTTTGCTTGTTTAATTATGGGCTTGGCGGCTATGGCACATTTTAATCTCTTGGAAAGTTTGCATTTAGCAGGAGGTGCAAATAACGCGAACCTTGTTTCCCTTGAAATTCTTCCCGTTCATGCCGCACATGCACTTTTAGGGTTACTTAATTTTATAGGGGCTGAGTGGAATGAGGGTGTCCGAGCATCTTCTTTAGAGGGCGCTATTTCACTTTTAAAATTTGCACTCTATCCTTTGGTTTTAATTATTCCTGCCTTACACGTTAAAAAATCTTTTTATCAAATGAGTTCTACGGAACGCTTTTTTGTTCTTTTCTCCTATGTAGGATTTACAATTATTTATATACTTTATTCGACCACAGGATTGCATGAACACGCATGGGCAGCACGTAATAATATTCGTTATATTTCACCTTTTGTTATGATGATTTTAGTGTGCAATGTCATTATGTGGCGCTTTTTTAATCCTATATCAAAAGTGATTTTATCATTGTGTTTAGCGATGGCAATGGGACTATCATGGAATTATGTTTCTCCTAAAGAGTGGAGGGGTATTGTTGATGAGCGTATCGGTTTAGTTGAAGAGCTTAAAAGTAGAGGATTACATTTTGGGTATGCTTCGTATTGGGATTCCCATATTTATACTGTTTTCAGTGATGGTGAGGTTGATATTCGCCCTATTGATATCGATGAAAAAGGTGTAACACTGGTTAAATGGTTATCGAGTGATAGATGGTATCAAAGAGATTCAACCGATGGGAAAGTTTTTTTCCTCGTAGAGCATGAAGATATACCCGATCTTGAAGTAGGAATTAAAAATCTCAATATGCCTGATCCCATTGAAGAATTTAAATTTGGAAAATATACGATTGTCGTTTTTGAAAAAAATCCGCTTTATGTGAAAAAAAGTAAAGCAGAAGCTAGGAAGAAAAAGCGTATAATGACAGCTCCATAATTTCTATATAAAGGCGTAGCTTGGAGTCTGTCAAGATTAGTGTTGTTTCCCCCATTTATGGCTGCAAAGAGTGTTTATTTGAACTTTATGATCGTTTAGTAAAAACACTGAGTCAAATCACTGAAGATTACGAGATTATCTTCGTCAATGATGCCTGTCCACAGGCTTCGTGGGCGCGCATTGTGATGTTGTGTGCTAAAGACCCTAAGGTTAAAGGTATTAATCTCTCACGCAATTTTGGTCAACATTATGCGATTACAGCAGGACTTGATCATGCAAAAGGTGATTGGGTTGTCGTGATGGATTGTGATTTGCAAGATAGACCTGAAGAGATTATCAAGCTTTACAATAAAGCATTAGATGGTTATGACATTGTTTTTGGTAAGCGTGTCGATAGGCAAGATAGCTTCTTCAAACGTCTTGGATCATCAGCATTTAACAAAGTTTTGGAATATTTTACAGAGACGAAACATGACAATAGTATAGCCAATTTTGGTATTTATGCTCAAAAAGTGGTAGAAACGATTAATCGTTACCGTGAACATACACGCGATTTTTTACTCTTTGCACAAATGGTTGGGTTTAAAAAAGCTGAGATTGACATCGCACATGCTCCTCGTGCGTATGGGCAATCTTCCTACAATCTCTCCAAACTTATTCGTCTTGCCATTGACTCTATTGTTTCACATTCTAACAAACCTTTGCGGCTCTCGATACAATTAGGTTTTGTCATTGCATTAGCAAGCCTTATTTATGCATGCTGGCTTGTTGTTCGTTACTTCTTTTACCATACACCGGCTGAAGGTTGGACAAGTTTGATGGTATCCATGTTTTTCATGTTTGGACTGTTGTTTGCTATTATTGGCATTACAGGGCTTTACATTGGAAAGATTTTTGATGAGGTTAAAAGACGACCTCTTTATATTATTCAAGAGACAATCAATTTATGAAAAAAATAGCTATTTTACAATCAAATTATATCCCTTGGAAGGGGTATTTTGACATTATTGGCAGTGTAGATGAGTTTGTTCTGTATGATGATATGCAGTACACGAAAAATGATTGGCGTAACCGCAATAAAATCAAAACGCAAAATGGACTTCAGTGGCTCAGTATTCCTGTACGCCAAGAGAGTTTACACCAAAAGATCAACGAGACAAAAATTACGGATCCAAAATGGAACGTGAATCATTGGAAAAGCGTTGCACAAAGTTATGCAAAAGCTCCGTGTTTTAAAGAGTATAAAGAACAATTTGAAGCGCTGTATGGAAGTGCAACACAAGAAGGTATCAGTGAAATAAATCGTCATTTTATTGATGCAATATGCGCAATGCTTGACATTAAGACTATTATTCGAGACTCACGTGAATTTGTATTAGCCGATGGCAAAAGCGAGAGGCTTTTAGCGTTGTGTCAAGATTTGGGGGCAACGCATTATTTAAGCGGTCCTGCAGCTAAAGATTATCTGGATGAATCCATTTTTAAAGAAGCAGGTATTGTGGTTGAGTGGATGGATTACAGTGGGTATGTTGAGTCTCATCAACTGTTTCCTCCGTTTGAACATGGTGTGAGTGTGATCGATCTGATCTTAAATGAAGGCAAAAATGCCAAAAATTATCTTAAAAGTACAGGCAAATAAATGATACATTTCAATAAACCTCCTAAAACAGGCAATGAAGAAAAATACGTGCTCGAAGCAATGAATAGCCTTAAAATTTCAGGCGATGGCGCATTTGGAAAGCGTTGTCAGAAATGGTTTGAAGAGCGTTACCACTGTTTGAAAACATTAATAACCCCTTCATGCACACATGCCCTTGAAATGGCAGCATTACTCATAGACATTAAAGAGGGCGATGAAGTCATTATGCCAAGCTATACGTTTGTAAGTACGGCTGATGCGTTTGCTTTGCGTGGAGCAAAAATTGTTTTTATCGATGTCAGACCTGAGACGATGAATATTGACGAAAGATTGATTGAAGCGGCGATTACACCAAAGACAAAAGCAATTGTTCCTGTGCATTACGCAGGTGTTGGATGCAATATGGATGTCATTATGGACATTGCAACACGCTATGACCTATTTGTAGTTGAAGATGCTGCCCAAGGCTTTGAAAGTACCTATAAGGGTAAACCCCTTGGAACCATCGGTCATTTAGGAGCGTTTAGTTTCCATGAGACTAAGAATGTCACCAGTGGTGGCGAAGGTGGACTGCTACTCATTAACGATGAGCGTTTTTTACATAGAGCAGAGATTATTCGTGAAAAAGGAACGAATCGTAGTCAGTTTTTCAGAGGTATGGTCGATAAATACAGCTGGGTAGACATCGGTAGCAGTTATTTGCCAAGTGAGCTTCAAGCTGCCTATTTATGGGGACAACTCGAGATGGTGGATACTATCCAACTGCACCGAATGAACAGTTGGAAGACGTACTATGAAAGACTTGAACCATTAGTAAAAAAAGGGCTGATTGAACTTCCTTTTATTCCTGAAGGATGTGTTCATAATGCGCATATGTTTTACTTTAAAGTGAAAGACTTGGAAGAGCGAACAGCACTTCTCGAAAAATTCAAAGAGGCAAATATTGGCGCTGTTTTTCATTATATTCCACTGCATAGCGCCCCAGCAGGCTTGAAATTTGGACACATGTTTGGTGAAGATCTTTATACAACTAAAGAGAGTGAGCGATTGGTTCGCTTGCCGATGTATTATGGCTTAACGCTTGAAGAAATTGATACTGTTTGTGAGATTTTGATGAAATGGAGCGTACGTTAATGGCGCATTTGTACATTTTTGGAACAATCTTTTTTACGGTTTATGGGCAATTGGTTATTAAATGGCGTATCCCTTTTCATGGGCATTTACCCGACCTTGGTACTGAAAAAATCATTTTTTTGCTCAAGCTCTTTTTAGACCCATTTATTTTAAGCGGATTTGTTTCTGCTTTTGTAGCCTCGTTGTGTTGGATGGCGGCAATGACAAAGTTTGAATTAAGTTATGCGTACCCTTTTATGGGGCTCACATTTGTTGTTGTATTTGTTTCATCGGTTTTCTTATTTAACGAAAGTGTTACACTTTATAAAGTTCTAGGTTTAGCACTTATTGTGTTAGGTATTTTCATATCAAGTCGAGCATAAGAGGTGAAGGTTCACCTCTTATTTTGCTGGTTTTATTGTAATTCATTCTTCTGAGATTTTCTATCTTTTTTAGTATCAAAACTACACCTTTCATGGGCATTAAACGTTAACGCTATCTTAAGTCCCCTTTGGGTAAAATAGAGAACTTTTTGATGTAAAGGATATTCAATATGAGAGGCTATAAAGTCTTTGCAGGAACGGCAAATCCAGAGTTTGCAAAACGAGTGGCAAAACATCTTTCTCTCCCTCTTTCGGCAGCTGAGATTAAGACCTTTAGCGATGGTGAGATCAGTGTTCAAATCAGTGAGAGTGTACGTGGAAAAGATGTTTTTATCATCCAGTCAACGTGTGCACCTGCTAATGTTAACTTGATGGAGCTCTTAATTTTAACAGATGCACTAAGACGCAGTTCAGCTAATAGCATCACGGCTATTATGCCTTATTTTGGTTATGCGCGACAAGACAGAAAAGCGGCACCTCGTGTTCCGATTACGGCAAAACTCGTAGCCAATATGATCCAAACAGCGGGAATTGACCGTGTTGTTACGATCGATCTTCATGCAGGACAAATTCAAGGTTTCTTTGACATCCCTGTTGATAACTTGTATGGTTCTATCATCTTCAATGATTACGTAAAAGCTAAAAACCTTAAAAACCCAATTATTGCAAGTCCCGATATCGGTGGTGTTGCACGCGCTCGTAGTTTTGCAAAATTACTTGGCGTTGACATGGTTATCGTCGATAAGCGTCGCGAAAAAGCGAACGAGTCTGAAGTGATGAATATCATTGGTGATGTTACAGGCAAAGATGTTATCTTAGTCGATGATATGATTGATACAGCAGGAACGATTGTCAAAGCGGCTGAAGTACTCAAAAAAAGAGGTGCAACCAGCGTTATGGCATGTTGTACGCACGCAGTTCTCAGTGGTCCAGCGTATGAGCGCATTGCTAAAGGTGAGTTGGATGAGCTTGTTGTGACTGACACTATCCCTCTTAAAGAGACCAATGAAAAGATTAAAGTTTTAAGCGTTGCTCCTGTTTTTGCAGAAGTCATTCGTCGTGTGTATCACAATGAAAGTGTAAATGGACTTTTTGTTTAATGCAGAAAAATATTCGTAACTTCTCAATTATTGCTCATATTGACCATGGTAAAAGTACCTTAGCGGATCGTCTTATTCAAGAGTGTGGGGCGGTAAGTGCGCGCGAGATGACCACTCAAATGATGGACACCATGGACATCGAAAAAGAGCGTGGCATTACCATTAAAGCTCAAAGTGTACGTTTGACGTATGTTAAAGATGGGCAACCTTATATTCTTAACCTGATTGATACTCCTGGTCACGTTGATTTCTCGTATGAAGTGAGCCGTTCTTTGGCTTCGAGTGATGGAGCACTTTTAGTTGTTGATGCCTCACAAGGTGTTGAAGCACAAACCATTGCAAATGTTTATATTGCTTTGGAAAATAACTTAGAAATTATTCCTGTTCTCAACAAAATTGACCTCCCTGCGGCTGATCCTGAGCGTGTAAAAGATGAAATCGAACATACCATTGGACTTGATTGTTCTGAAGCTTTGAGCGTGAGTGCAAAAAGTGGTATTGGTATCAGAGAACTTCTTGATACGCTCGTTGACAAAATCCCTGCTCCTACAGGCGATGAAGATGCCCCGACAAAAGCACTTATTTACGATAGCTGGTTTGACAACTATCTAGGCGCTCTTGCGTTGGTTCGTGTTTACGATGGCTCGATCAAAAAAGGGCAAGAAGTTTACGTTATGGGTACAGGAAAAAAACATGAAGTCTTGAACCTTATGTATCCGCATCCACTTGTTCTTGAAAAAACACCGATGATTAAGACAGGTGAAGTGGGCATTGTCGTACTTGGTCTTAAAAACGTAGGCGATGTTAAAGTGGGCGATACCATTACGGATTTTCGTAATAAAACGAAAGAGCCTATTCCTGGTTTTAAAGAGGTTAAACAGTTTGTTTTTGCGGGACTTTACCCGATTGAAACCGATAAATTTGAAGAACTTAGAGACGCGCTTGATAAGCTTAAACTCAATGACTCAAGCATTTCGTATGAGCCTGAAACTTCCGCCGCACTTGGCTTTGGCTTTAGGGTTGGTTTCTTAGGTTTACTTCACATGGAAGTTATCAAAGAGCGTTTAGAGAGAGAATTTGACCTTGATCTCATCGCCACAGCACCAACAGTAACCTATAAAGTTAAAACGACTAAAGGAACGGTGCTTGATATTCAAAACCCAAGTCAACTTCCTCCAGTGAATGAATTTGAAGAGATTCAAGAGCCTTATGTCAAAGCAACTGTTTTAACACCAACCGAATTTTTAGGCAATATCATCATTTTGATGAATAACAAACGTGGTATGCAAAAGAAAATGGACTACCTTAGTCCTGAGCGTGTACTTTTGGAGTATGAAATTCCACTTAATGAAATCGTGATGGATTTTTACGACAAACTTAAATCGGTCAGCAAAGGGTATGCAAGCTTTGATTACGAGCCGATTGGGTATCAAGTGGGTGATTTGGTCAAGCTTGATCTTTTGGTTGCAGGTGAGCCTGTGGATGCACTATCCATCATCGTTCCAAGAGTCAGTGCGCAAACTAGAGGGCGTGACTTTGTTAAAGCGATGAAAGAGATCGTTCCTCGTCAGCTTTTTGAAGTGGCGATTCAAGCAAGCATCGGCACGAAAGTTATCGCACGTGAAACGGTCAAATCTATGGGTAAAAACGTGACAGCAAAATGTTACGGTGGTGACATTACCCGTAAACGAAAACTCCTCGACAAACAAAAAGAGGGTAAGAAACGTATGAAATCCATCGGTAAAGTTCAATTACCGCAAGAGGCGTTTCTCACCATTCTCAAAATCGACTAAAACCTTGCGTTGCCATCTCTGCCTTAGGCTTAGTTGGCAACCCCTTTGTAAGAATTGCTTACAAACGATTTTAGCTCCAACACCTGCTTTTAGAGTGTTGGAGAGTGGGCTTAAAGTCTACTCGTTTTACAACTACACAGACATTGCTCCTTTGCTTCACACTAAACATACTTACATAGGTGCTAAAATATTTGCACAACTAGGAAAGCACACCTTCTTTGAATTTTTAAAAACGTTTGAGTTTCCTGCGGGTATTTTTGCGATTCCCATCGACGACCATGTTAGACATGGGTATTCACACAGCGCGATTTTAGCTAAAGCAACCAAACCTTTTTTAATGCCACTCTACGGAAGTTTAAGAGCAAAAAATCATGAGAGTTATTCTGGAAAAAGTAAAACCTTTAGGCAAGCCAATAAACGTGATTTCATCTTTACATGTAAAGATGAAATAGATGTTATTTTGATTGATGATATTGTGACTACAGGAAGCACTTTGGAAGAGGCATATGAGACACTAAAAAAGCATGGAGTCAACGTACTTTTTGCGCTTGTATTAGCGGATGCAAAAGAAAATTAAACGTTTATGCTCTATCGCACGAAGGTGTATAGATAGGCGAGGTACTATTTTTTTCAACATGCAATTTAATCATAAGTAAAAAGACTTGGTATATATCTTTATCGTTATGTTTCGCAATTGTTTTTAATGTATCATCAATATTTTCAACCCTAATATGGTTTTCCAAAAGATTTTGTTGGAGAAGAGAAACATCGCAGTTAAACAACAAGCAAAGTTCTCTAAACGTTTGATTTTTTGTGTTCTGCATCAGAAAGTCGATGTTGTCTTCATGGCGGATATGTTTGTTAGAAATGATAGCAATACATTCTTGTAGAAGTTTTCTAATAGAACATCTTCTCAGCCAAGTATGCACACCTAAAAGCACAAGAATCAAAAGTGCCGCTAGCTTATGTACGATGAGATTAGATGGTGTGAAATCTTTAAGTACAAAAATTATACCCGTGACATACAGCATTATAAGCATCAAAATGATGGCTAGAATAATTGCTACTTTAAGAATGGTTTTATTAGATCGTGCAAACACAAAAGTTCCTTCAAAAGAAGTCAAATGACATAGAACGTTGTTTTGAACTTAAAAAAGTCAACGTCAATTAGGTTCTTTGTCATTTTATAGTAGCTAAAAAATCTTAAATATCTTCCGCCAACTCTTTTTCTTTACGAATTAAGTACCAGCCTAAAATGGCACCAAAGAAGAAAACTGCTATAACATAAAATCCTGCAGCATATTTACTGAAAAAGTTTGCAAGAATCGGGATAAGAAAAGCGGTTAAAGCCCCCGTGATGGCATAAGAAATATTAAACGAAAAAGCGACTCCACTGTATCTTACTTTGGCAGGAAATGCTCGTACCATGTAATACGGGAACGCCCCTACAATGCCAACACTAAACCCAGCGATAGGATAAGTAATGTATAAGATATTTCCACCAAGCGATAGCGAGAAGAAAAATGTTGTAATTGCAAAAGTTGCAAATAAACAGCCGATTGCGATCACTTTACCAACAGAAAATTTATCTGCAAGATAGCCGTAAATAACTGCTCCAATTGCTAAACAAGCGGTTGCAAGAAGTCTTGATACGGAAACATCTATCTCTGAGAAGCCAAACTGTCCTTGTAAATAAACATGTGAAGTGACAATGACAACCATAATGCCTGCGGATAAGATCCACGTCAGCAATATAGAGATAATTATTTGAGGTAAATGGTTAGATAAAACATCCCAAACGGGTAATTTTTTTGAACTCTCCACTTTGGCTCGTTTTTGCATTTCCAAAAAAATAGGGGTCTCTTTGAGCCAACGTCTAAGGTACATCGCAATAAATCCAAAAATTCCGCCTACGATAAACGGGACTCTCCATGCCCAACTGTGCATCTCTTCTGCGTTGAAGTTACTTTGCATAATGATAGAGATGAGCGAACCAAGCAAGATACCAAGGGTAAGTCCTGATGTGAGTGTCCCACATGCAAGACCTACTTTGTCTTTGGGAACGTGTTCGGCTACAAATGTCCAAGCTCCAGGAATTTCTCCACCAACGGCAAGACCTTGACAGACGCGAAGAAGTAAAAGTAAAACAGGTGCAAAATAACCAGCACTTACATAGGTTGGTAAACAACCAATCAGGAGTGTGGGTACTGCCATAAGAAGAATGCTAAGCGTAAACATACGTTTTCTACCAAACAAGTCACCAAAATGTGCCATGACAATCCCACCAAATGGACGTGCAAGATAGCCAGCGGCAAAGATGCCAAAGGTTTGAAGTTGACTAAGCCATATAGGCATATCGGCAGGGAAAAATAAGCCTCCAAGCACTTTTGAAAAAAAGACAAAAATTATGAAGTCATAAAATTCTAGCGCACCACCAAAAGCGGAGAGTGAAAGTGTTTTGTAGTCCTGAGAATTGAGCATTTGTGTCGTGCGTTGATGTGACATCTACCATTCCTTATTTATAAAGCTTGAAGTATAACAAAAATTTGTGTGACCCCGTAGCTTTTTCATGTCAAAATTGTTTATAAAATAATCAGAAGTTTAAAAAGGGTCAGGGCTAAACTTTTAACTTTTTGCTATAATTTTCATTAAATTTCTTTCAAAAGTCAAGTTTGCAAAAGAGAAAGCAAAGGACAAAGGTTGCTCTGGCAGGTTGCCGAAGAGCAGCAAACGTACTAAGAGTTATGCAAGAATATTATAAAAAGAGGTATGCATGCCAAGAAGATTGCGTATTGAGAGTTGTGGTTACCATCATATTTACAACCTAGGTGTCAACAAAAGCAATGTATTTACAGATGAAAGAGACAAAGCAAAGTTTATAGAGCTAGTGGCAACAATTTCCAAAGAGTTCAAGTTCAATATTCATGCCTTTTGCTTGATGGATAACCACTATCACATTTTAGTACAAAATACGTATGAAAATCTCTCTTCAGGTATGCGACAACTTAATGCGCAATATGCAAGTTATTTTAATAGACGTCACGCAAGAGTAGGGCATTTATGGCAAGGTCGCTACAAGTCGTGGTATGTATTAGATGACAAATATCTTTTTACACTCTTTAAATACATTGAGTCCAATCCAATAAAAGCAAAAATAACTCATACAATAGGTGAGTATAGGTACAGCGCTACCTATAGTATCTTTATAGATGCTGTACCGCCTTTTTTGCAAAATTCATTTGTGCTTCGGGAGTATAATACCAAAGAGTTATTTGATCTTTTGAGTATCCCAATGAGTCAAAAAGAAGCCAAAAGTATAGAAGCATTGCATAAAACAAGATATAAAGAACTTGATGGAAAAATAGAAGCTATACAAAAAAGTGATATAGCAAATTATTTTTTACATGTTAAGACAAAACAGGAGCGCAATGAGGCAATACAAGTTGCGTATAAGAATGGGCACAGTAAAAGTGATATTGCACGATACCTTTCTTTGAGTGTGGCAGGTGTGAGTAAAATCCTAAAAGTTAAAAGTTTAGCCCTGACCCCTTTTGTAGGGAGACTAAGCTGATGCAAAAGAAAACTCAAGTATAATAAAATAATTTACATTGCAAGGTTAATGAATGGATAATATTTTTGATTCAAACCAAGATATCAAAACGATCAGCATTGAAGAGTCGATAAAGACCAGTTATCTTGACTATTCGATGAGCGTTATCATCGGGCGTGCGCTTCCCGATGCGAGAGATGGACTAAAGCCCGTACACAGAAGAATCTTATATGCGATGAACGATCTTGCGATCTCTTCACGCAGTCCGTATAAAAAATCGGCACGTATCGTTGGTGATGTTATCGGTAAGTACCACCCACACGGTGACACTGCTGTTTACGATGCGCTTGTTCGTATGGCACAACCTTTTTCTATGCGTATTCCGATTGTTGATGGACAAGGAAACTTTGGTTCCATCGATGGCGATAGTGCAGCTGCGATGCGTTATACGGAAGCGCGTATGACACCGCTTGCTGAAGAGCTTCTTCGTGATCTTGATAAAGACACCGTTGATTTTGTTCCAAACTATGATGACAGTATGATTGAGCCAGATGTATTGCCAAGTCGTGTTCCCAATCTTCTCCTTAACGGATCAAGCGGTATTGCGGTTGGTATGGCAACGAATATTCCTCCTCACTGTTTAGATGAATTACTTGATGCGCTTTTGTTGTTGATAGAAAATGCTGATGCAACGCTGGACGAAATTATGGAGTTTATCAAAGGACCAGATTTCCCAACAAGAGGTATTATTTTTGGTAAAAAAGGTATTTTAGAGGCATATCGTACAGGTAGAGGTCGTGTTAGAATACGTGCAAAAGTACATATAGAGAAAAAAGGTAATAAAGATATTATCGTTATCGATGAGCTCCCATACCAAGTCAATAAAGTACGTTTGATTGAGCAAATCGTGGCACTTGTCAAAGATAAAATGATCGAAGGTATCAGCGAAATTAGAGACGAGAGTGACAGAGATGGTATTCGTTTGGTTATTGAACTCAAACGTGAAGCGATGAGCGACATTGTTTTGAACAATCTCTATAAATCAACCAACCTTGAAGTGACCTTCGGTGTTATTTTGTTGGCTATTTACAACAAAGAGCCGAAAATCTTTACATTGATTGAACTTCTCAAATTGTTTTTACGCCATCGTAAAACGGTTATTATTCGCCGTACAATTTTTGAACTTGAAAAAGCAAAAGCAAAAGCACATATTTTAGAGGGCTTAAAAATTGCACTCGATAATATAGATGAGATTATCGCTCTTATTAAAGGAAGTGCTGATACAAAAAATGCTAAAGATGGCTTGATAGAGCGATTCAATCTGAGTGAAGTCCAAGCAGGTGCTATCCTTGATATGAGACTTCAACGTCTTACAGGACTTGAGAGAGACAAAATCGAAAATGAGCTTGCAGAGCTTCTTTTAGAGATTCAACGTCTCAGTGATATTTTACGTAGTGAAGCATTGTTAAATGCGCTTATCAAAGAAGAGTTGATCGAAATTAAAGATAAATTCAAATCAAAACGTATTACTGAAATTGTTGATGATTATGATGATATTGATGTAGAAGATTTAATTGCTAATGAGCCAATGGTCGTTACGATTACACATCGTGGGTACATCAAACGCGTACCAGCTAAACAGTATGAAAAACAAAAGCGTGGTGGTAAGGGTAAAATCGCTGTAACGACGTATGATGATGACTTTATCGAGAATTTCTTTGTCTCTGATACCCATGATACGCTTATGTTCGTGACCGATCGCGGACAGCTCTACTGGCTCAAAGTTTACAAAATCCCTGAGGGAAGTAGAACAGCCAAAGGTAAAGCAGTCGTCAACCTCATTCAGCTACAAGCGGATGAAAAAATTATGGCTATTATTCCAACAACAGACTTTGATGAGACCAAATCATTGGCGTTCTTTACTAAAAATGGTGTTATCAAACGTACGAATCTTAGTGAATTTAAAAATATTCGCTCTGTTGGCGTTAGAGCGATTACCCTTGATGACGATGACGAACTTGTAACCGCAAAAGTGGTCACACACGATACTAAGAACCTTTTCATCGTGACTAAAAAAGGTATGTGTATTCGCTTTGAAGTAGGTGATGCTAGAGAAATCGGTAGAACGGCACGTGGTGTTACGGGTATTCGCTTTAAAGAAGAGAACGATAGAGTTGTCGGTGCTGCGGTTATTTATAACGATCAAGAAGAGTTATTAACTGTAACAGAAAAAGGTATTGGTAAACGAACAACAGCTGAAGAGTACAGATTACAAGGACGTGGTGGTAAAGGTGTTATCGCTATGAAACTTACTCCAAAAACTGCCGATCTAGTGGGTGTTGTCATTGTTGATGAAGATAAAGACCTTATGGCACTCACCAGCAGTGGTAAAATGATTCGTGTTGATATGGAGACAATCCGTAAAGCGGGACGTAATACCAGCGGTGTTAAAGTAGTTTCTGTTGAAGGTAAAGATGTCGTCCAAAGTCTTGCACGTTGCCCTAAAGAAGAGGTTGATGAGCTTGATGATGAAGGTTTGGAAGGCGAAGAGATTTCAGGAGAAGGTAGTTTGATTCTTCCTGATGATGTTCAAAGCGAAGAGTAATTGGAATGGTAGTTGCTTAAGATAAAAAAATATTTAAAGGTGTAGCTATGAATAGATGGTTTATGACACTTTTGGCAAGTTTAGGTTTGCTGCTTATTGTTTCGGGTTGTTCAGCAAAAAAAGATGAGCCACCGAAAAATCCAAAAGACGCTATGTATGATTTTAGTAATGAGAAATCATTTGTCGTCTATGGAGAAGGTATCGCACCAGTACATACTGTTTCACCAGCACAAGCAGTTGCCCTTGCAAAACGTGCGGCAATTACCGATGGGTATCGTCAACTTGGTGAGAAACTTTATGGTGTGAAAATTAATTCAACTGACACCGTGAAGGATGCTATGTTGAAAGATTCTCGTGTAACAGCACAAGTTAACGCTTTGATTAAAGATGCGGCTGTGACAGATGCAACCTTTAAAGATGGTCTATACAGCGTAAGAATGGAAATTACAATGAGTGCACGTAGGTGGCAAGAACTTTTTGCCTACTAGTAGGTTTAGCACAATTACTCTATTGCGGTGATGTTTTTTGGTTTTCATACAAAATCGTCACTGTCAATAGCGTTGTTATTCATGAAGAAAAAAACATTGCGCTTGCAATGATTCCTTATGAAGGTAAAAAGCAAATTTTGTGTGAGTTGCCTCTACAAAACAGTGCTAATCTTCCTAAGGAAGTCTTCTTACGAAAGCATTATGATACGATACTTCCTTGTTTCTATCCACTCTCAACACGCCTTTTATCTCACAATGAACAGCATATTAGACATGGCAATGACAGAATAGAGTTGGTCATCGAGCCAGTACGCTTCACAGTAGACTTTAAAGATGAATTTGCTACCATAAATGCCATTAGGTAAAACTCTTTTGGCAGGATTAATTAAAAATGCATGTTGCTATTGTAGAAGATGATATAAATATGAGAAAATCCCTTGAGATAGCACTCGGGGAGTACGAAGAATTTAAAATTTCTACCTATAAAAGCGCACTGGATGCACTCAAAAAAATTGATCAAAGTGTCGATTTGATTGTAACGGACATCAATATGCCAGGCATGGATGGTATTGAGTTTATTAAAAAACTTGATGGTGCTTATGACATAATTGTCATTACTGGCAACGCAACGCTAAGCCGCGCTATAGAGTCTGTACGATTAGGTGTTAAAGATTTTTTAACCAAGCCTTTTGAGATTGAAACATTGGTTGAAGCGATCAAACGACATGATAAAATTCGAACCAAAGTTAAAGAGAGTTTTGAAAAGATTGATAGTTCTAAAGAAGACAACGGCGATTTTATAGCGACATCTCCAGAGCTTGAAAAAGCACTTACAATTGCGCGAAAAGCTGCAAAGACTGATGTCAGTGTCCTTCTTTTAGGTGAAAGTGGTGTGGGTAAAGAGCTTTTTGCTAACTACGTGCATAAAAATTCTCCACGTGCCAAAAACGCCTTTGTAGCGATCAATATGGCAGCCATCCCCGAAAATCTTTTGGAAAGTGAACTTTTTGGTTATGAAAAAGGTGCGTTTACCGATGCTATAGCGGAGAAAAAAGGTTATTTTGAAGTTGCCAATGGCGGAACACTTTTTTTAGATGAAATTGGTGAGATGCCTATGATGCTTCAAGCAAAGCTTTTAAGAGTGATTCAAGAGCGTGTGATGGTACGCGTGGGTGGAACAAAAGAGTTACCTATCGATGTGCGTATAGTATCTGCAACCAATGCCGATATTAAAAAAAGCATCAAAGAGGGACAATTTCGCGAAGATCTCTATTATAGGCTTAATACAATTCCTATTGAAATTGCACCTTTACGACAACGTAAAGAGGAAATTTTGCCTATATGCGAGGTAATTTTAGAGCGAGTTACTAAAAAATATGGTTTGCAAAAACGTTATTTTTCAGAAGAGGCAATCGAATCGTTAATGACCTATCGATGGCCTGGAAATATTCGAGAGTTGATCTCTGTCGTTGAGCGTGCCGTGATCTTGAGTGATACCGAAGCGATTAGCAAAGAAGATCTTTTCTTAGAGAGTCGTAACTGGTTTAGTTCGTAGCAATCAAAATAAATAGACTTTTTTGATAACTTAATACGTTTTCTATTGGGTTATTAAAAAAGTCTCACATTAAAAAATAAGGTAAGAGAAATGAAAAAGTACAATGTAGCAATCGTTGGAGCTACTGGTGCGGTTGGCGAAGAGCTTTTTAGAGTATTAGAAGAGGTTGACTTCCCTGTCAATAATCTTGTTCCATTGGCAAGTAGTAAAAGTGCTGGTCTTGATGTTGAGTTCAAAGGTAAAACCTATAAAGTCATAGAGCTTACTGAAAAAGCTTTTGAAGAAAATAATGTAGAGATCGCATTTTTTAGTGCAGGTGGCGACATTTCTGCACATTATGCTCCATATGCTGCCGAAGCTGGAGCTGTTGTCATTGACAATACAAGCCATTTTAGAATGGATTCGGATGTTCCTTTGGTTGTACCTGAGTGTAATCCACAAGATATTGAACAATGGCAAACCAGAGGGATTATTGCTAATCCAAACTGTTCTACAATTCAAATGGTGCAAGTTCTAAAACCACTCGATGATCTCTTTAACATTACTCGTGTTGATGTAGCAACCTACCAAGCGGTCAGTGGTGCTGGTAAAGGCGGTATGGAAGAGCTTGTGAACCAAATGCAAGACTTTTTTGCATTCAAATTGGATCAATGTGAGCCTAAAACATTCGCGCATCAAATTGCACTCAATGTCATTCCTCATATTGATGTCTTTATGGACAATGACTATACCAAAGAAGAGATGAAAATGGTCAATGAGACTCAAAAAATCTTGGGTAAAAAAATGGAAATCAGCGCAACATGCGTGCGTGTTCCTGTTATGAGAAGTCACTCTGAAGCAATTACGATTCACTTTGAAAAAGATGTCAATTTAGAAAAAGCCGTTGAAGCACTTAAAAATGCTGAGAATGTTGTGGTTTTGGATAATCCAGCGAAAAAAGAATACCCAATGCCAATCATTTCAACCGACACCAATGAGACTTACGTGGGAAGAATTCGTAAAGACATCAACCGCGATAACATCCTTCATTTATGGTGTGTAGCGGATCAGATTCGTGTGGGTGCTGCAACTAATGCCGTTAGGATTGCACAAAAATGGATTAAGCAGGAAGAGGCTTAATGTTCGAAAAAATATTCGAATCAGCATTATGGTCGAGTAGATTTATTACACTGACAGCCGTTATTTTTAGTATATTAGCAGCATTTGCACTTTTCTTTGTTGCAAGTGCTGATTTGTATTATGTTTTAGTAACGACCTATCAGTACTTTTTTGCAGCTATTCATCCTGAAAATTTTCATGAAGATATTGTTGCTGAAATTATTGGTGCAATTGATCTTTATTTGATTGCTGTAGTTTTACTGATTTTTGGATTTGGTATTTATGAGCTTTTTATTTCCGACATTGATGTTGCAAAAGATTCTGGTGGCGAGAAAATTTTATATGTCAGTTCTTTAGATGAACTTAAAGATAAAATCGGAAAAGTCATCGTTATGGTACTTGTTGTAAGCTTTTTTCAGCGCGTATTGCATGCTGAGTACAAAGGTGCTTTAGAGATGTTGTATCTTTCATTATCAATTTTGGCACTTTCTTTAGGGCTTTATTTTTTACATAAGGGTGGAAAACACTGATGATTTTTGTAGATGCGTGTTTTGGTAAGAAAACTCCGTATACTCCAGTTTGGATGATGCGTCAAGCAGGACGTTATTTACCTGAATATATGGAAGTTAGAGCAAAAGCAGGAGATTTTCTCAAGTTATGTAAAGACCCTGAAAAAGCATGTGAAGTAACCCTTCAACCTGTCGATATTTTGGGTGTTGATGCGGCTATTTTATTTAGCGATATTTTAGTAGTTCCTTTAGAGATGGGAATGGAACTTCAGTTTTTAAAAGGTGAAGGTCCTGTTTTTTCTCATCCAATTAAAAACCAAGCTGACCTTGATAAGCTTGATGTTCAAAAAGCGATTGATGGACTAGAATACGTTTATGAGACGATCAAACTAATTCGTGGCAAACTGGCTGCCGATAAAGCATTGATTGGTTTTTGTGGTGCGCCTTGGACACTTGCGACCTATATGATCGAAGGTCAAGGAACTAAGACGTATGCACTTGTGAAAAAAATGATCTATTCTAATCCTCAATTTATGCATGCACTCCTCAAAAAAGTAACCGAAGTGCTTAAAGGTTATATGGAGCGCCAGATTCAAAGTGGTGCAAATGTCGTGATGATTTTTGACTCATGGGCAGCCGCACTTGAAGAGAGCGCTTACTTTGAATTTAGCTGGTCGTATATGAAAGAGATCAGTGCGTATCTTAAAGCAAAATATCCGCATGTTCCTGTGATTTTATTTCCTAAAGGCATTAGCGGATACTTGGATAAAATTGATGGTGAATTTGATGTCTTTGGTGTGGATTGGTCAACACCGATTGAACTTGCCAAAGAAAAATTGGGTCATAAATATGTCCTTCAAGGCAATATGGAACCAACCCGTCTTTACAGCAAAGAGGCGATTGATGAGGGTATTTCTCATATTGTAAAGATAATGAAAAATGAGAGACATGTCTTTAACTTGGGACATGGCATCTTGCCAGACATCCCAGTAGAGCACGCAAAATACTTCATCAAGCAAGTCCAAACACGTACTAAACTATAACAGTATGCCCTATAATAGGGCATATTCTCTTCACCTGAAAAGGACTTTTGAGTGAGCAATATCATTTTCGGACCCATTACCTCCAGACGTTTTGGGCAATCCCTCGGCATAGACCTGAGCCCTTCCTCCAAACAATGCAACTTTGACTGCCTTTATTGCGAACTTAAAGGTGCCAAAACAGTCGATAAAGCGAGTGATGTACCTTCTGTTACAGCAGTATTAAACGCCCTAAATGAGGCACTTCTGAAACATCACAATTTAGATGTGATTACTTTGACCGCAAATGGTGAACCTACTCTCTATCCTGAGCTTGATACTTTGGTCGATGGAATCATAAAAATCAAAAAAGAGACAAAACTTCTCATTCTCTCCAATGGATCGACGATCGTTGATACTTCTATTCAAAATATTCTCTCAAAACTGGATATTGTTAAACTCTCTTTGGATTGCGTGAGCCCTAAATGTTTTAAAAAGCTTGATCGTGCGCATAAGGGCATTGAAATTAACCAGATTATTGAAGGGATGAAAGCCTTTAGAAAGCGTTACTTGGGTGAATTGGTCGTAGAAATTTTAGTGGTTGATGGCTTGAATGATACCCTAGATGAGTTTAAGGCTTTAAATGCAGTATTACATGAAATTAAGCCTGATCGTATTGATGTGGGAACGATAGATCGTCCACCTGCATATGAGGTGAAAGGTGTGAGTATTGAACGTTTGCTGGAGCTTGCAAGCCTTCTAGAAGGTTTACATGTAAACATTGCATACAAGAAAAATTACATACCGCAAAAACGCCATTTTAATGAAGAAGAAATACTTGAACTTCTCAAACGCAGACCTCAAAGTTTTGAAGATATCGCTCTGTGTTTTGATGAACAAAGCCTTGAAAATCTCAACAGTTTGGTCGAAGAAAAATGTTTATATGTGAAAAATATTGCAGGGGTTGATTTTTATAAAGTAGTGTTGTAGTGGGCGAAATCGCCCACTATGAATTATGCCATTGCTAATTGCTGTTTTTTGTATTTAATTCTTTGTCCAAAATAGATTAATCCATAAATTCCTAGCCCTATCACATAAGCGATATAGTGACTTGGTAATCCAAGTTTTGCAGCTATAAGTTTTGGAAGCATCAAAAATGGAATAACAACAATTAAGCCGATGCGCTCAATAGTATTGATCTTTGTAAGAACAAAACTTTGTGTTGCCGAAGTAAAGGCAAACATACCCAGTACTGCTCCCCCAAAAATAAGTGCTATTTCAAACGGATTGGTGATCCATAACCATTTAGACGCGTTATTTGGGTCCCTTGGATCAACACCACCAATTAAAAGAAGTTCATTGTTGAAAAAGAACATAAAAGGTAGGAGTGCTGTACGCATATCGTAAATGAATGATTGCCAGCCAGTTACAATAGGATCACTTTTCGCAATCGCGGCGGCGGCATACGCTGCCATACCTACAGGTGGCGTGTCATCGGCCAAGATACCAAAATAAAAGACAAACATGTGTGCTGCAATGACAGGGATGAGATAGCCGTTATTGGCTGCTAATTCCATAATAATCGGAGCCGTTAACGATGCCATAACAATGTAGTTTGCGGTGGTTGGAAGTCCCATGCCAAGCACTAAAGAGACAAACATTGTTAAAAATAAGACACCTAAAATGTAACCACCTGAGAGATTGTCGATGACTTCTGCAAGGACTAGACCAATACCTGTTAGTGTGACAGAACCCACGATGATACCTGCAACTGCCGTAGCAGCGGCAATGGAAACCATATTTTTACCACCCATAACCATACCGTTTCCAATATCGGCAAAGCCTTCAAGGATCAGGGGAAGTGTTATTTTTTCTTTATTGAGCAATGCTTTAAAAGGTTTTTGAACAACCATGATAATCATCAAAAACATAATGGCACTAAAAGCAGCACTTTGTGCGGACTGCTTAAGAATAATAAGCGTGTAAATCAAGAAAAAGATCGGAATAAGATAGTGAATTCCTCTGATAAAAATAGGCCATGTACGCCCTAGAACACTGGGATCTTCACCTTTAAGCCCATGCTTTTTGGCTTCGATGTGAACGATGTAAAAAAGTGCAGCATAACAGGTAAACGCAGGAATAAAAGCTGCAAAAACGATGTCGGTATAATCAAGCCCTAAAAATTCAGCCATAATAAACGCAGCAGCTCCCATAATCGGTGGCATGAGTTGACCATTAACCGAAGCGGCTGTTTCAACAGCTGCTGCTTTGTGTGCACTAAAACCAAGACGTTTCATTAAAGGAATGGTAAACGTACCAACGGTGACGGTATTGGCGATGGATGAGCCTGAGATCATACCAAACATACCAGAAGCCGCAACGGCTGCTTTGGCAGGACCTCCGTCGTATCGTCCCAAAATGGTGTAAGCGACTTTGATGAAGTATTCACCCGCTCCTGCACGATCTAGGAGTGAGCCAAAAAGAACAAATAAGAAGACAAAACTAGCACTTACACCCAGTGGTACACCAAAAATACCCTCTGTTGTGAGTACCATCTGCCCCATAATTTTATTGATACTTGCACCTTTGTGGGCAATCATATCGGGAAGGTAAGGACCAAAATAATCATACATTAAAAATACCACTGCCGCAAGCATTAAAGGTAATCCCATAACCCTGCGTGATGCTTCAAGAACAACCAAAATGGTTGCAATACCGACAATGATGTCTGTCTGTGTCCATGCACCTGAACGCATTGCAAGGTCTTTGTAGGCATACCATTGGTATAAAATGGCAGCAACACCTACAATCATAATAACAAAATCGTACCATGTAATCGTCGATTTTAATTTTGGGCTTTTACTGATAGCGTGCATTGCAAATGCAAGCGTAATACCAAATGCCAAGTGAATCGCTCTGATATGAGCGCTATTACCTGGATCGATGACGATGTAAAGTTGGTATAAAGACCAACAAAAAGCAACAGCGGCAACAAACCAGTATTGCCACGTATTGTTTTCAAAATCTCTATGTCCTTCAAATTCGCTGATGAGTTTCGCATCATCTAGTCGTTCTTCAAGTGTTTTCACGCGTTAAACCTTTATGTGAATCTATAAGGCTTTTTTTTCAAAAAGCCTTACATGTAAGAATAGTTTGTAGAATTATTTAAGAAGTCCTGCTTCTTTAAATGCTTTAATGGCACCTGGATGTTGTGGTACACTTAAGCCTTCAAGTAAGCTCTCTTTGGTAATTGTTTTGTAAGAAGGGTGAAGTTCTTTAAATTTGTCAAAGTTGTCAAGAATGGTTTTGACAACTTGGTAAACCACTTCATCTTTCACTTTACTGCTGGTGATAAGAACCGCTTTGACACCAATGCTTGGAATATCGTTTGGCACACCTTTATAGTATGAGCCTGAGATGATACCTTTTGCATAATAAGGGTATTTCTTAACCAATGCATCAATCGCAGCTCCTTCGATAGGAACGATGTTGATGTCTACAGAGTTTGAGGCATCTTTAATGTTAGCCGTTGGATGACCTGCTACGAAAAAGTAACCATCGATGTGGTTATCTTGAAGCATTGTAGGACCTTCCGTTGATTTAAGCTCATTTGCTAAAGCTAAGTCTGAACGTTTAATGCCCAATGCTTCAAAAACAACATCAACGGTCATATTCGTTCCAGAACCCGGTGAGTCTAAGTTGAGCTTTTTGCCTTTAAGATCCGCCATTGTTTTGATGCCTGATTTTTGGCTCACAACAAGCGCTAGAAGCTCTGGGTAAATGGCAATTGCACTACGAAGCTCTGGCACGGCAGCAGCTCCTGTAAATTTACCTTCACCTTTGAATGCTTGATACGCAGTGTCACTTTGTGAAATACCAAAGTCAAGTTCGCCCGCTTTAATGGTGTTGACATTGTAAACTGAACCACCCGTTGATTCTACCGAACACCTGATGTTGGTCTCTTTTTTATTTTTATTGACCATTTGACAGATAGCGCCACCTGTTGGATAGTACGTTCCTGTAACGCCACCCGTACCAATCGTGATGAACTCTGCGGCAAACATTGGAACACTCAGTGCTCCAGCAAGAGCTAACGTAACAAGTTTCTTTTGCATATAGACTCCTTTATAGTTGAATATTTTATGCTACTATCTTTCTTCTTACTTTATATTTAATAATTTTATATATAAAGATATAACTTATGTTTTTTTTAAGAGTTGTGTGACAAAAAACTTTTTAATCAAATATATGCAAATACATCTTGACAATTAAATATTTTTTGACTATAATTTCGACCTCATTCAAAGTGTTCCGGATTAGCTCAGCGGTAGAGTAGGTGACTGTTAATCACTTGGTCGCTGGTTCGAACCCAGCATCCGGAGCCACTCTTTTTTTAATCCTCAAAATTTACTATTTCAACCAAATTTATTTCCAAACTCTCTCCAAGTGTGTATCATACATGTATCAGGAATGTTGTACGTTGCTTTTTAATACATTTTATATTATGATCGTAGCAAACATGTGTCGTATTTGTTAAATATGATCATACAAACGCAAAAGGACAAACACTACAATGGTCAGCGCACTTTCTGCATTAATGCAAGAAAAATTAAATACCCTCAAAGAGTATCACATCATTGAATTTAAAAAATATCCTTGGTATGATCCTACTGCTAAAAAAATTAGTAGCATGGGGCGATGGTCTTATCCAAACGTTAAAACCAAATCAACGCCTGATGGAACGGTTAAACTCGAATGGGAGATTGACAGTCAAACTGTTAAAGCACTGGAAAGACGCGGACTGATCAATGCAGTTGAATTTGGTGTAGGCGCTAGAGGAAAATTTCCTATCAAATATGAAATTGTAGAATAAATCCCCTTTTCCTCTTTTTTTGAGAGTATTTAACCATTATTTCTGCCTAACATTTAAAAGCTAGACCTCTCAAAATACTCAAAAATATCTTTAATTAAAGCAAAATAACTAGATTTATTAGATAAAGTTAGAGTTACTAAAATTAGGATGATAATATATGTTTGTACTTTGGGATGCCTTAAATGATGTCGGTGCACTGACAATCGCTTTATTACTTTTATCGTTAGGTATTGCTTTATTTTATGAAATGATTAATGGGTTTCACGACACTGCAAACGCAGTTGCTATGATTATTTACACGCATTCTATGAAGGCAAAGTATTCTGTTGTTATGTCTGGTATTATGAACTTTTTAGGTGTTATCATGGGTGGTATCGGTGTTGCCTATGCCATTGTTCACTTATTGCCTCTTGACATTATGGTGGAAACAAATCAAAATGCTGCATTGGCAATGGTGTATGCTTTGTTAATTTCCGCTGTTATTTGGAACTTTGGTACGTGGTATTTTGCTTTACCCGTTTCAAGTTCACATTCACTCATTGGTTCTATCATTGGTGTGAGTGCTACTTTTGGTATTTTAAATGGGTTTGATCTTTCTCACAGTGTGAATTGGAAAGTTGTTTATACGGTTTTAACAGGACTCGCTTTATCGCCAATTATTGGTTTTGGTTTTGCATACGTCTTGATGAAATTATCTCGAAAATATATTGATAATCCAAAATTATTTAAATCGCCTAATGATGAAGATAATAAAAGAAGACATCCTAGCTTTTTAGCACGTATGGGAATTGTCGCAACAGGTGCAGGTGTGAGCTTTGCACATGGTTCAAATGATGGTCAAAAAGGTATCGGTTTGATTATGATCATATTAATTGGCATTTTGCCCAATTATTATGCGCTCGATATGGACTCTCATCACTATAAAATCATTCAAACGAAAGATGCGGCAAACAACTTAGCAAGATTTTATGCGGATAACAACGAGAAAATAGTGCAACTTGTCAATGAAAAACGTCTTATTAGTGCTTTAAAAACAAAGAATTCCATTGCAGAGTGTAACGTGGATCAAGTTGCCACTACAACATCGCAAGTTGCTGCTAAATTGGATGGCTTGAGTTCTTATTCTCAACTTTCGCCAAAAGACAGATGGAGTATTCGTACAAGTATTCTTTGTTCGGATAACTTTTTTGCACAAGCGGAGAAGATTTATTTACTAACAGACAAAGATAAGTCTGACTACATTGCCAATCAGCGAAAGTATCTGGTAGCATCGATTGAATATGCACCTTATTGGGTTATTATGGCAGTTGCTTTTGCTATAGGCCTTGGTACGATGATAGGCTACCAAAGAATTGTACATACTATTGGTGAAAAAATTGGTGCTAAACCGATTAATTACATGCAAGGAACAGTCGCACAAGCAACTGCGATGGTGACAATTTTGTTGGCAAACTTTGCTCATGCTCCCGTAAGTACAACGCATATTTTATCCAGTGCCGTGACCGGTTCCATGGTAGCAGAACCAGATGGTGGCGTACAAAAGGGCACTATCAAAGTTATCATTCTTTCATGGCTGTTTACGTTACCCGTGACTGCTTGTTTGGGGTCGGCAATTTATATGGGACTTAACTTTTTTCTAAAATAAGATGATTATTTTTTAACATAGCCCACTCATAAAAGGATGTTATAATTTTGCATTATTTCAAAGGAAGTGTATGCGCGTAGGAATCATCGGAGCGGGTGGTGTTGGTGTTGAGTTGTTGAATTATCTTTTGACCCTTGGCAATATGAGTGAAATTATCTTGGTCAATCGTACCAAAGAGAAAGCTTGGGCAGAAATCGAAGATTTCTCCTATGTTGCTTCGTTTACGTATGCTCGAAACACACACTTACATTATGGCGACTATGCTGATTGTAAAGAGTGTGATGTGATTGTTATTACCGCGGGGGCTCAGCTTAAGGGCAACCAAACCAGAGATGAACTTTTAGGTGAAAATGCCTCTTTGATAAAAAATATGGTACACGAACTTTACCAGCATGCCCCCAAAGCCATTCTTATCATGGTGACCAACCCCGTTGATGTTTTAACGCATATCGCTTTTAAAGAAGGGCTTTACCCAAGAGAACGACTCATCAGTGCGGGGACATTGGTTGACACTGCGCGCTTTATGAAAATTGTCAGTAAAAAAGTGGGGATTGACCCTAAAAATATCTACGGTTTCGTTTTAGGTGAACATGGAAAAGGCAGTACGATTCCTTGGAGTATTTGCAATATTTGCGGTCTTGATGTCGATACTTTTTGTGAACTCAACGGCTTGCCTCATCTGGATAAAGAACAAATTTACCACGATGTCATCAATGCGGGCTTTGAGATCTTCCATAAAAAAGGCAATACGAACCATAGTATAGCCGCAAGTGTTTTTCGCATTGTTCGAGCCATTGCTAACAACGAACACTCGGTTCTTCCATTAGGCGTTTACCTTGATGGTGAGTATGAACTTCACGATGTTGTCCTCAATGTTCCAGTGGTTGTAACCAAAGAAGGTGCCAGCAAAATTCTCAATTATAAACTTTTACCCGAAGAGCTTGACGCATTACATACGAGTGCAAGCGTCATGCAGAAAATGGCAAAAGAGGTGCTGTAAAGCTACCTCGTCCACTTCCAGTTCAGAATCTCAGGCATATCTTGACCGTATGTTTCGATGTATGTTTTATGCTCACACAGTTTTGCGCGCATTTTTTGTCTAATTGACTCTGCATGAGCATGCATTTTAGGAACGCGGTCCATCACATCTATAACCAAGTGAAACCGATCCATGTCATTGAGAACAACCATATCAAAAGGCGTGGTGGTCGTTCCTTCTTCTTTGTATCCTCGCACATGCAAATGGTCATGGTTAGCCCTTCGGTACGCTAAACGGTGAATCAACCACGGATAACCATGATAGGCAAAAATAGTAGGAGTATCTTTAGGAAAGAGGGCATTGAAGGCTTCATGGGTTAGACCATGAGGATGTTCTTCACTAGGCTCTAAGCTCATCAAATCGACCACATTGATCAAACGTACTTTGAGTTCAGGTGCAAGGTCATGTAAAATACTGACAGCAGCCAAACTCTCTAATGTCGGTACATCACCACAACATGCCATC
The DNA here is from genome assembly GCF_036802865.1 of Sulfurospirillum sp. NCBI lineage: Bacteria > Pseudomonadati > Campylobacterota > Epsilonproteobacteria > Campylobacterales > Sulfurospirillaceae > Sulfurospirillum > Sulfurospirillum sp. Next base: position 341,515 of record NZ_DAIRVK010000001.1, read on the forward strand.
ACAACATCGGGAACACCTCCTTCATCATTACTCGCCCACTCCCAAATACCAATACCTTTTTCACAGTGCGCTATCGCTTCTTCCATTCCAAGCCACTGAGCTTCTGGCTGTTTGCCTGCGACAATGACATTGATGGCGTTACGGCTTTTAAGACAGCGCTCACCTACCCATAAAAGGGTGTTAGCATCAGGTGGAAAATAGACATTGACGATGTGCGCTTTTTTATTGACTACCACATCAATAAATCCTGGGTCTTGGTGTGAAAAGCCGTTGTGGTCTTGCCTCCAAACGTGTGAAGTTAAAAGATAGTTGAGAGATGCGATAGGCTTACGCCATGGTATTTCACGACTTGTGACTTTGAGCCATTTGGCATGTTGGTTAAACATCGAGTCAATGATGTGGATAAACGCTTCATAACAGGAGAAAAATCCGTGTCTTCCTGTCAGCAAATACCCCTCTAGCCAACCTTGACAGGTATGCTCAGAGAGAATTTCCATCACGCGCCCATCTTGCGCTAAGTGGTCATCTCCTTCTATGTGTTCTGCCATCCAAACACGATTCGTTACTTCAAAAAGCGCACCAAGGCGATTGGACGCTGTTTCATCGGGACCAAACACACGAAAGTTTTGCATATTGGAGAGCATGACATCACGCAGATAGTTACCTAAGATGCGCGTGGATTCGGCAATACTCTGTCCATGCTCTTTGACTTCAACTGCATAGTTTTTAAAATCAGGTAAGTGGAGGGATTTTAGTAAAATGCCACCATTCGCGTGTGGGTTGGCTCCCATGCGTTTTTCACCTTTAGGGGCAAGGGAGGCTAGTTCTGGGAGAAGTTTTCCATTGGCATCAAAAAGCTCTTCAGGTTTATAACTTTTCATCCAATTTTCAAGAATGGTGATGTGCTCAGGCTTTTTATCGAGTTCAGAAAGTGGCACTTGATGTGATCGCCAGTGCCCTTCAGTTTTGAGTCCATCAACCTCTTTGGGACCTGTCCATCCTTTGGGGCTACGTAAAATGATGAGAGGCCAACGAGGGCGAGTGGTATCATTGTTAACACGTGCTTCATGCCAAATTGTTTTAATCTTGGCAATGATGACATCCATCGTCTCTGCCATCTTTTGGTGCATATATTCAGGCTCATCACCCTCAACAAAGTAAGGCTCATAGCCATAACCGATGAAGAGTTTTTCGAGTTCATTGTGGCTAATGCGAGAGAGTATCGTTGGATTAGCGATTTTATAGCCGTTGAGGTGAAGGATGGGAAGTACGGCTCCATCGCGTTTTGGGTCTAGGAATTTATTGGAGTGCCATGCGGTAGCAAGAGGACCCGTTTCGGCCTCTCCATCGCCTACGACACAACAGGCAATTAACTCAGGATTGTCAAAGACAGCACCATACGCATGGGATACTACATAGCCAAGTTCACCACCTTCATGGATAGAGCCAGGCGTTTCAGGTGCAGCGTGGCTAGGAATGCCACCAGGGAAAGAAAACTGTTTGAAGAGTTTCTGAAGCCCCTTTTCATCTTGAGATATGTCAGGGTAAACTTCGCTGTACGTGCCTTCTAAGTAGGTGTTCGCAACCACGGCAGGACCTCCGTGACCTGGGCCTGCCATAAAAAGCATTGTTAGGTTATCTTTATGGATGACACGGTTCATGTGCGCATAGATAAAATTGAGCCCCGGAGTAGTGCCCCAATGCCCTAAAAGACGAGGTTTGATATGTTCTAAAGAGAGTTTCTTTTGAAGCAGAGGATTATCAAGCAGGTAAATTTGTCCTACTGAGAGGTAATTTGCCGCACGCCAGTAAGCGTTAATGCGTTGAAGTTCTAACGAAGAAAGTGGTTCATGTGCCATGTCATCTCCTCAAAATGAGTCATAAGGTTATGCTACTTCAATTTTACTTAAAGCACATTGGGGTTGTGTTATGATGATCTTTTTATTTTATGTGTGAGGATTTTTGATGCTTTGTGCCATAACCCATGTGCCATCTCCCCAGTTGCAACATTGTGAACTTACCTTTGTCGAAAGTGAGCCTATTTCGATTGAAAAGGCAAAAGAACAGCATAAAAATTATTGTGCTATGTTAGAGCGTTGTGGTGTAAAAGTGATTGTTTTAGACGAAAATAGTGTTTTACCCGATAGTGTTTTTGTGGAAGACCCCATTGTCGTCTTTGATGAAGTTGCAGTGCTTACTTCTATGGGTGTAGTATCTCGTAGGGCAGAGAGCGAGTATATGAAAAAAGTTTTTTCACAGTATCGGACAATTGAACGCATCAGTTTGCCAGCAAAAATTGAAGGTGGCGATGTGCTGAAAATCGGTAAAAAGATTTTTGTAGGCGAATCTGCTCGCACGAATCAAGAGGGCATTCAAGCTTTAAAAACGATCATTAAACCGTTTGGTTATGAAGTTTTTTCTGTGAAAGTAACAGGATGTTTGCACCTTAAAACAGGGGCTACAGCACTCGATGAAAAAACGATCTTCATCAATTCAGCTTGGGTTGATGCGAGTGATTTTGAGGGCTTTGAACTGATTGAAGTGCCAAGCGATGAGCCTTTTGGTGCAAACGTACTCAAAATCGGTGATACGCTTTGTATGAACGAAGCATTCCCCAAAAGCATTGCAGTGGTAAAAACGCTTGGCTATAAAGTTGATTCGGTGAATATTAGTGAATTTGTTAAAGCCGAAGCGGGGTTAACGTGTATGAGTGTGCCGTTTATCTGTGAAGATATAAGCCTAAAATAAGTGGTATCATGGATTAAAGCACTATGAGTTCATTCGCGACTTCAATGAGGTTATCATCAGGGTCACGAAAATAAACCGATAAAAGCTCACTCCTAGCACCTGTGCGTTTTACTGGACCTTCCGTGCAGACAACACCACAATGGTGTAGATGCTCTAAAAACTGCTCGATGGGCATGAGTGTGATGAAGCATAGGTCTGCTGAACCTGCGGTTGGTCGCGCAGCTTTAGGTTCAAACTCATGTCCTACTTCATGTAAATTGATTTTGCTATGACCAAATTTGAGTGCTTTGCGCCCTTTAAAGGTTATCTCCTTCATTTGTAAAACCGTGGTATAAAAAGCACAACTTTGTTCAATGTTAGCAACCGTTAACACAAGATGGTCTAAGTGCGTAATGAATGACATGCTAATTCCTTAGGAAATGAGGAGTGAATGTACTCCTCATGAGAGATAACGTTTAAAGCGTGATTTTTGTGCCTAAAACGGTTAAAAACTTTGCGATCCATTGTGGATGTGCTGGCCATGCAGGGGCAGTGACAAGGTTTCCATCGACCGTAGCTTCGGTGACTTCGATGGATTTGTATGTTCCTCCAGCTTTGGTGACTTCAGGTGCGCACGCAGGGTAAGCGGAGCAACTTTTTCCTCCTAAAACATCAGCGGCTGCAAGCAGTTGTGCTCCATGACAAATCGCAGCTATTGGTTTGTTGGCTTTGGCAAAATGACGTACTATCTCGAGTACTTTTTCATTCAGTCTAAGATACTCGGGAGCGCGACCTCCAGGGACAACAAGGGCATCAAAATCTTCGGCTTTGATGGCATCAAATGTGCCATTGAGTGTAAAATTGTGACCAGGTTTTTCGCTGTACGTTTGATCACCCTCAAAATCATGAATGGCGGTTCGTATAAATTCACCCGCTTTTTTGTTCGGACAAGCGGCGACGACTTCGTGTCCAACTGCGCCTAAGGCTTGAAAAGGCACCATCACTTCATAATCTTCTACATAATCTCCGACGATAAAGAGAATTTTTTTTGCCATCATGACTCCTTTTAAAATGGTTTTATACTGGATTATAACCTTTAAATATTAGAAAAATCAAGTTATTTGGAAGCCTTCTCGTAAACCAAAGGATAGTTTAAAAGTGGTACATATTCACCCTCATACATAGCATCATTTTCGTCAATTAAGGTCTGGACAATGCCTGCCCCTTGGGTTAAAGTTGCCTCTTTTTCAATAGGACGATCGGTGATGACTTCTCCCATAACATAAGGCGTACCATCAAGGTGTGTGTATGCCTCTTTTTCTTCTCTAAAATAACGAAAGGTAAAAGGCGTTTGAGCAAACACATCTTTGCCTAAAGTAAAGCGTTGGGTTGCCACCACTTTTCGATACCCCACAGCGGCATTTAACGCCTCTTTTTCTGTAGGATAGAGTAAGCGTGGGTGAATAAACCCTTCATCCGTGAGGTACGCTTTTTTTGCCACAAACTCACCCATGAGTTTTACATGTAAACGTTGTTGTGTTACGAGAATATGGGGTGTTTTCAAGTCCAATGCACGCCAGTTATCGTTATAACCGTTCTCTTTTGTGATACGCTCTTTAAAAAAAGCTTCCATACTTTCAGGCATAACACCGTACAAATTAGCCCCCACAACGTGTTTTAAAAAAGTGCCAAATTCGCCTTGGAGTGTTTTGCGGTTGAGTGGATCACCTCTACCTGAAGTTGCTTTGCCTTCTTTGATAGTGTAAGCGAGATAATCCATCTCCGTCCAACCCAATTTCCCTGCAAATTTACGTGGAAACGCCCACGTCGAATCAATCGTATTGCTGCTTCCAGAGGTAAACGAGGAGGGTTCAAAACCGTAGTTATCGCTATGGCATCCTACGCATTGCATGAGCTCTTCACCTTTTTGTGCGCGTAAATGCCCTTTGGCATCTTCGATAAATCCTGCCAAAATCCAACCAGCACCATTGTTAATCCACCCTTGTTTTTCATTGAGGTAGAGGGGCGCGTCTTCTTCTTTTTCCGCCGCTTCCCCTGGGTAATACATACGCGTTTTGACCATATAGCGTATCTCTTTTACCCTCGTAGCGCGCGTGCCATTTTTACGAAGATCGACATAATGCAAAGGATGAGCAAACTCGGTGTACAGTGGGTAAAGCCCACGATGAACTTCGATCTCTTTTGCTTTTCCAAAGTAAGTTTTAGGATCGTTGGATTCAAGTCTGTCGGTAATAGCGCGCTCTAAAAGGTCAAGATTTTGAGCATAAATGGCTTCACTCCACGCCCCTTTTTCATCTTGCATAAAAGCTTTAGGCAGACGAATGTAAATGCCAGAGACACTCCCACTCATCGGTGTAAAAATGCCATAAGGCATAAAGTTGATGGCACGCCAACCCGTCATATCTGCAAATAAGGCGCGTGTTTTAGCTTTGGTTCGCACAAACCCATCCTCTTTGGCAGGAAGATCAGAAGGACTTAGATCAGGAAAAAGCCGCCAAGCTGAGTCATCGTCTCCATTTTCCCATCCCGCTTTTCCACCGCGTTTGGCATAGGCTTCGCTCCAATTATCTTCTTCTAAATAGCCAAGCATTTTGGTTTCATCAAAGCGGTTAGGACTTTGTTGATAGGCTGTTTCTAATTTTTCAGGAAAAAGAGTGTTTTCCCAAGGGTTGATACTCGGAGATTTGGTTTGCTGGGTGGCAGGGGCAAAGCTGTAGGTGGTTTGCAGATTGCCCGTAATGCTTGAAAGTCCTGCTTGGGGGTTATTGTTGCCAAGACGTGCGCGAGCAGGGGCATTGGTATGGCAGAACATACAGGCGTTTTGCGTTCCCTCACTGGTTTCGATATAGCACTGCGCAGGAATGTTCGCATAGGGGTTTTCAAACGTCGTTCGACTCACAAACTCCCCTTGCAATGAGCCGCCAAAGCCCATGATAGGGCTTTGGCAGAGCAAAAAGATGAGGCGCTTAAAGCCCAGGGATGCCATAGATGTATCCAATCGGTGCTTGAAATTTATCAATCAATGGCGTTAGTTTTTGCTGAAGCTCTTTGCTGGTTGTTTTGGTGAAATCCGCTTGATGTTGCGCGTTGCTCATGATGTATGCGTGTCCATTAAGATTTTCGACTACTTGAAGCCCCGTAGATTCAGCACCTGCAGGAGTTGAAAGAATTCGAGAGAGTTTTTTCGTGTCTATGTTGTACGCCCAAAGGTAGTTATTGACGTGTGCGCCACTGTCTTCACCGATGAAAAGCGTGCGTGCACGGGAGGAGTAAAAGAGATTGTCGGTATTGGCGATTTTATCCACAACGCAGGTATTACCATCTTTATCCGTTGCCATCTCTTCGCCGAGGAGCATACTTGGTACGTGCATAGAAATGGGAACAAATTCGCTTAAAATTGGCTCATGATTGGTATCGTTGACATTGCTAGAAAGGGTGAGTTCGTAGGTTCCGCCGCAACGATTTTTAGCCACTTTAATGTCATCGTTGGCAAAGGTGCTGTCTTTTGCCATTCCTTTTTCAATGTACGACATCGCGATATAGACTTTTTTGTCTTCAGGATTGAATGCAACCCCTTCCATTTTGTTAAATTCCGTTGTTGCTCCAAGGTATGCCGCGTAACGACGGGTTTCTAAAAATGCCGCAACTTTTTCCATTCCCGGTTTGAGTTTGAGGTATTCTATCTCAGAGTGTCCTGCTTTGATTGCTTTAAACCCTTCATGTTTTGTGGCATCAAAGCTTGCAGGTGCATAGGCTTCAAATATATCGTTGAAGGTGTATTTGTCTTTCCATTCGCGCACTTCTTTAGAGGAGGCATGTCCTAATTTGATCCATGAAAGGGTTGCTTGACCGCCATCTTTAGCACCATCTTCATTGGTTTGATGCCATTTAGTCGCGTACATCGTTCCATTGTCCAAATCGCCTTTGGAATCACCAACATACATGAAAAGACCAACATTTGTTCCATCATCGCCAAAAAATGCGGTTTTGCCATCGGACATGATTTTTGCCATTTCCCACGTTCCTCTACCCATCGCAAAGTGTTTGGTGACATCTGTTTTGCCATTTTTATCCACTGCAATTTCTGTGATATGACCATAATCGTAAGGATTTGCCTCTTTTTTACCTTCAAAGTAAAGCTCATTCATCGCTTTTAAGCCTTTTTGAGCTTTTTTATACTCCACACCACTTGCTGCTGTAAAGAAAAGATCATAGTCCTCTTCTGTTCCTAAGTGCGTATTCCAAGGTGTTTGTGACCCAGCACAGGGAATCCAAATGCCCCCGACTTTGGAGAAATCTATAGGGTATTGATCGACGGCTTTAAGTTTTCCACTCTTCATATCTTGTTTAATGGTTGTAAGGGTCATGCTCATGGGTGCGCGTTCATGCCAAACATCGGTTTTTTCAGCCGAAGAGCCATCGCTTAAAATCCAGTCGTATTCATAATGCGTGACAAGATAGAGTGAACCATCTACATTTAAAAGTGAGTTGCTATCGGGTGTTTCAGCAATGAGAGGTTTGCCAAAAGGATCCATCAGTGGTTTCATGGAAGCTGAGTAAAGTTGCCCTGCAGGGTTTTTATTGGTTCCTACTTTGTCTTTGACGCCAAAGAGTGTTTCATAGGAGAGATTACGTTCGATTTTTCCACCGTTTGGTGTGTGTATAATGACTTTCGCTTCAGAGTACGTTTTTGCCATTTTTCCAGGTGTAGAGGGTGCTTCCATACCGATAAATTCAACTGTATTTCCTGCACACAAGCTTGAAGCAACTAAAGAGAGGGAAACCAATACGGGCTTGACGATTTTCACAGTAACCTCCAAAAATATGATTTAGTAAAATGGTAAGGAAGAAGAGTTACAATTGTGTTACAAACTTAAAAAGTAGCGTTAAAACGATAACCTATAGTGAGCTTGAAGTAAGCTATTTTACAATGATATAAAATTATGCCCCAAGGAGAAAAAGATGAAAAATTTTTTAGCTACGATGATGTTTTTTTGTATGACAATATTAGGTTTTGCCAAGGAGGGTTTTGTGACGTATAGTGTAGATGGTAAAACATACGAAGGTTACTACAGTACCCCTTCAAATGAGGCGCCGTTGGTTTTTATTATTCACGATTGGGATGGACTTAATGAGTATGAGATGCAACGTGTAAAAATGCTTAATGCTCTTGGGTATGGTGCTTTTGCTATAGACCTTTTTGGGCAAGGTGTCAAACCTGTTACCATTGAAGAAAAAAAGGCATTGACGAATGCACTTTACAATGATCGAGCAAAGATGCAAAAACTTCTTGATGCCAGTTATCAAACGGCTAAAAAAGAGGGTGCGAATGTGGGTAATGCCATAGGAATTGGTTATTGCTTTGGCGGTGCGGCACTTTTAGAAATGGCACGTATGGGAACACCGCTAAAAGGCTTTGCTGTCTTTCATGGAGGCTTAGCAACGCCGGCGGGAGAAGACTATAAAAAGACAAAAGGGTTTGTGCTTGTTTTACACGGATCAGCCGATGCAAGCGTGAGTATGGATGAATTTGCAGGACTTGGAAAAGAGCTTGAAGCAACAGGCATTAAACATGAAATGATCGCGTATAGTGGTGCGCCTCATGCCTTTACCGTTTTTGGAACAGACAGATATCGTGAAGATGCCGATAAAAAATCATGGAGAAGGCTGGTTGAATTTTTAGATGAGACACTTTCTAAATAGAGTTCTTCAGAACTCTTGATACGTGGTTAAAGCTTTGCTTTAACCACTACGTTAATACTATGTTTTCCTCGGCGAAAAGCCAACGCACCTCTTTGGTGCTTTAACTTTTTGCAAAAAGTTCATAAGGTATGTTTTTTGCTTGTACATTGGCATGTAAAAAAGGAGTGGCTATGGACAACAGACTATTTCAAATTGACCCTTATGCAGGCATTAGTTACGGGCTTTACAACTCAGTTAAGGGTGGTAAAGGAAGTTTTGAGGACTTTTTGTTGCACTATGACTCAACAGGAGCCAACAAAGAGGATAGTTCATGGCTAACCAAGCTTGTTAAAGAAGATACTTCCAATGCGCTTAACTCACCCGAAGTGTGGCAAGCTATGAACACATTGGGAATTAATGGATCTGACATTATGGGATCAGTGAGCTCATCTGACTTTTTTGACACCCAAGTGAGTGCCTTAAAAATGCAACTGATGGAAGCATTTAGCAAACGGTCTGATTATAAAGAGATGAAACCACTGTTAGATCAATTAATGAGCTAACGACACACATAGGTGATAATATCTAACTCGACGGTACCAATGGTAGGTTGGTACCATTGTGTTGGATTGTTTTGAATCTCTCTAGCCGAGCGTGTACTGCTACCAATTTGCCTTATATAGCGTGAAGGACAATTTATTTCTGCCTTAATATAGACAATCGTATCAAAACTTTGGCGTCTTAATGTGATCGTACTGTTTGTTGCTTGTTTACCTTCTTCTAAAACGTAGTATTTATAAATATCTTTATACGCAGTTCTGGGTATTTCAATTTCTTGCGATTTGCTTATACCATAAGTACTGATGGAAAGAACAGCGCCACAAATAAATACCAATTTTTTTCCGCTAAACATACATTTCTCCCTCGTCAATCTTCTCTCAATTGTAGCAAAAGATGGCTCAATATTGATTGTAAGCAACTAAAATGTCACAATTTCATAATTTATTCATCTTTAGGATACAATAAGCTTCTTCACATTGTCGCACGTTTATAAAAAGGCTTTGCATGGAAAATAGTGTGGAAAAAGAGCAAGAACAAAAGATTAAACTTTTATCGCGTGAATTACGTGTGGTGCAAAAAAATCTTGTAGAACAGTTTTACACTGACCCGCTTACACGGTTACCCAACCTTTATAAATTGCGTCATGATTTGGAAGAGACCAATGACTTTACACTCATTCTTGCCAACATCGATAACTTTAAACTTCTTAATGATTTCTATGGTTTTGTCGTTGGGGATTTCATCTTAGAGTCATTTGCGAAAACCCTTAAAATAGAACTAACAGAGATTGCTGTTTACCGCATCGCAGGTGATGAATTTGCCATTATGTTGCGTGAAAAGCTGAGCTTTTATTTACTCAAAAACTATCTTAACCACCTTTCCAAACAACTGACCCATCTCAAATACGCATACGCCCAGACAGAGATTTATGTAGACTGTACATTTTCATCAAGTGCGAGTTTTTCAAACGACGACATTTTTTCCAAAGTGAGCATGGCGCTCAAATACGCCAAAAAAGAACAATTGAAGTTTTGGATATACGAAGATACCATGAACTTTGCCCAAGAGTATGAAAGCAACCTCAAGTATGCCACCAAAGTGCGCAAAGCGATTGTTGATTTTTCGGGGATTGTGCCTTATTTTCAGCCGATTATTGACAATAAAACCAATGAAATCATTAAGTTTGAGGCACTCGCTCGCTTGATCGATGAAGAGGGTATTATTCATTCACCGCACAATTTTATTCCTGTTGCGAAAATGATCAAGGTGTATGACAAAATCACCATAGCCATCATAGAAAAAAGCTTTAAAACATTTGAGACGCATCCGTTTGACTTTAGCATTAATCTCTCTTTTGAGGACATCATCAACCAAGAAATTTATGACTTTATCATCCATAAATTACGAGACTCTAACATGGGGCATCGTGTTACATTTGAGCTTTTAGAGTCCGAAAAGGTCAATGATTTTGAAAAAGTAGTGCATTTTTTCAATGAAATCAAGCGCTATGGTGCAAAAGTGGCGATAGACGATTTTGGGAGCGGTTTTTCCAACTTTTCCTACATTATAAAGTTAAATCCTGATTTTATCAAGATTGATGGTAGCCTCATAAAAGACATCGATAAAGATAAAAACGCACAGATCGTTGTTGAAACTATTGTCGCTTTTTCCAAGAAACTGGGCATCAAAACGGTTGCAGAGTTTGTGCATTCCAGCACAGTTCTCTCAACGGTTAAACGCTTAGGCATTGACTATTCACAGGGTTATTTTATCGACATGCCTTCACCGCAAATTGTTATTTAGGCAGATCAAGCGACTTCTGTATCCCATAGTATTGAGACGCCATATTCTGGGTCTGGGATGATGTATTTGAAGTATTCGCTCGTTCCTTTTCTGCCATGCAAACGCACTGTTATTTGCCCTTCTTTAAGCAGTTGTTTCATTTCGTATTCACTCAAACTTCGTTTGTTCCAGCGTAAAAAAGTGTTGGAGTAAACCCGAAAACGACACGAGGCATCGCTACTAAAAACATAGTCATCGTTGATGTCACGCTCTTTTTTCGCATGTTCGCAACTGTAAAGATTGACCTTTTGACCTTGAATGGTAAGCTTTTGTGATACTACCGCTCCACCGCAGTATGGGCATTTACCAAGAACCATCACACACCTCTGTTTTGATTTATGCGGTTATGGTAGCAAAGTGGGAAAAGGGAGGTTAAAAATATTTCAGAATGAAAGAAAAAGAAGAGGTAATGGTGAAGAAATTACTTTACATGTAAAGAATTACTTACACCATTTATTCTAAAAAATTGGGACATTATATTTTTTCATACATGTTGTTAATTTTTCCAAGTACTCAGGATTGCTTTCATCCGTCGTTGGTTGGATAAGTAAATTGCAACATAAGACAGAGAGTGTTACGTTATTTTCTGTTGTAGCACTTAAAGATTCGGGTACATAAGCTACTAGTCCTGAACCTTTGTACAACTTATCAATTTCATGATGTGTCAATGAATAGATAATGCCACTTGCTTGACTTTTTTCATCTCTTAATAAAGTTGCCAATTTCCCAATTCTAAGTTTATACCCTTTTACAGTAGCAATTCTGGGATTTCGAGGAGTTACACCTTTATTAGTAAGGATTTCTGGATCCATGTATAAACCATAAAAAAAGACTTCTTGTAGTCTATGCTCCGAATTATCCATGATTCAATTCCTTTATAAATTGACTTCTTTCAAAACTAATAATAGGCATTCTACCCAAGCAAACATAGTATTAATGTAGCTTTTAAAGTTTTAAAAGAACTCTAATAATTTTTTCAGGTTTTAAATTATGTAGTTACTTACAAAAACCTCTCAATAAATCTATCCAAACCTTCATCATTCATAGCACCCGTTACACGCTCAACCTCGACACCATCTTTAAAAACAATGAGTGTAGGAATAGAGCGAATTTTAAAGCGCGAAGCGAGAAATTGCTCGGCTTCGGTATCGACTTTAGCGAATAAAACGCGAAGAGGGTAAGCGCGTGCGGCTTGCTCGTAAATGGGGGCGAACATTTTACATGGACCACACCAAGGTGCCCAGAAGTCAACAATGACGGGAACATCGGTACTCTCTAACACGGCTTCGAGGGTGTCGCTTGTAAGCGCAAGAGGGTGTGGGTCAAGCAAGGAAACTTTGCATTTTCCGCAATTTGCTTTTTTATAGACGTCCTGTTTTGGGACATTATTGGTTGCAAGACAAGAGGGACAAATAACTTTCATAGGTTATCCTTTTGTAGCGTATTCTTTTAAGGCATTTAATATTTCAGGCTCTAATGACCATTCTTTGCCATCAACAGACATGACAGACTCACGTTTAATGCCATCCACTGAGCCTTTGGAGACGATAAATTCAAGGTATTTCTCAACTTCTTCAAAGGTAGGCAACACATTTACCTGTAAAATTTTTTCGAGTTCAGCAATGAAACCATAACCTCCCCAGTTAGAAACCGAAGCGATCATCGGGTAGTCGCAGGGAATGACACAGTAGTCGTAAAAAAACTCTTTATCTTTAAGTATGGCTGCGAAGCTTCCCATGCCTACTTCATTGCCACCATCACCGATGCCAAAACTTGGGGCTGTTTGACTTCCTTTTTTAAAGAGTTCATCCACAGGTGCGGTGAATTCCTTGACCGAAACACCCCTTGCGTTAAGATAATCGCCTTGTGCATTTTGTCCGCAACGCTCAATGGAAAGATGGCATATCGGTTTGTATGTGTTTAAAATCATATCGATCTCTTGAGCACTTAAACCCTCAAGTGGAATGTAAAGCGTTTTGATGTCAGGAAAATAGTCCTCGCAAAATGAATCGGTGATAATGACTGGCGTATAGCCCAGTTTCAAAAATGCTTTGGCTAAAAAGTATGCTCCCAAAGGACCATCGGTTTCAGCAAACCCTGCAACGTAAAAACCTGTATAGATGAAAACAACACCCTTATCGAGTTTGATGAAAGCATTAACAGCATTTTTGGTATGTTCATTGGGAAAGTGGGCCTGAATTTTGTCCATATTGCGGGTAGAGTGCTGGAGAACGATCTCTTCAATGGTATGAAAATTGCGCATGAAAGCCTTTGCATCTAAAAAGTTTACTGGAAAAATTGTACCTAAAATTTGATACAATTTAACCAAAAAAAGGGATTAAAATGTCACCACATGAGTTGCGCGCTAAAATTGCCAAAGGCGAATTTACAAGACCCACCGCGGGCGAATGCCCCGGATACATTCAGATGAATATGGTAGCACTTCCAAGAGAATATGCGAAGCGGTTTGAAGCATTTGCAAAAGAAAACTCTAAAGCAATTCCTGTTTTAGAAGTTATTCACGAGGGACATCTCTCCAAAGTCTTAGCACCAGGTGCGGACATCTTAAAAGAGATACCAAAATACAACATTCTCAAAGATGGTGTTGTTGTTGAAACGGTTACAGACATTACGCCGTATTACAATCCTGATCTTGTTTTCTTTCTCATTGGTTGTAGTTTTTCATTTGAAACCGCACTGATTGAAAATGGTATGCCACTTCGCCATGTCGACCAACAAAAGAACGTTGCGATGTACCGTACCAACATCAAGCTAAAACCCATTGAAGGTTTTGAAGGTGAAATGGTGGTCAGTATGCGCCCGATCAAAAAAGAAAAAGTAGCCGATGCGTGTGTGGTCACCAGCCATTACCCACGCATGCACGGTTCTCCAATTCAAGTGGGTTACCCAGAAATGATCGGCATTAACGATGTTTCAAAACCTGATTATGGCGATGCCATTGAGATCAAAGCCGATGAAATCCCCCTTTTCTGGCCATGTGGTGTCACACCTCAAAACGTCATTTCAAGCATGAAACTCCCTTTTGCAATCACGCATTCTCCAGGGCACATGTTTGTGACTGATAAAAAAGACAGTGAATACTACGAGTAAGATTACTTTACAAATGCTTCTTGAATGGTGTGGAACTTATAGTTTTTCACGACATCAGGAAGCTTCTTCTCCATCATCGTAATTCCCTGAGGTTCATTTTTATTGCCATGAATGAGAATGATACTGCCTGTTTTAACAGGCTCATTTTTGGCTATCCATGCATTCGACCCTAAAGGAATTAAAAAGTAGGTTTCTCTAAGCTCACGCATTAATTTTTCATCTGCAATTAAGCCTGGAAAACGAAAGAAAACAGAGGGTGTAATGCCTTCTTCCAAAAGCGTTTTTTCAACTCCCAGTATTTCGGCTTTTACATTTGTATTTGCATGCAACATAAAATTTTGACGTTCAGGAAGTTTTGGGTCGTAAAAATGGGTATGCGTGTGGTTTATCCACGTGATCTCTAAAAGTGGATTTTTCACAAGTGCTTCAAACTCTTTTTCATGGTGATCTTTCCATCCAGAACTCAGTGCAATGGCGATAGGTGTTTTGCCATTTTGTTTGGTTAACTTTTCTATAAATTCACTTTCATATCCTTTTTTGGTGGAAGGGCATAAATCCATCGTAAGATAAATCGCTTTATCATTTTGTGTGACACCATGCGTTGCGCCACCTTTCACATAGGATGTAGTTGCCTCACTCAGCTGTTTTGCAAAAAGTGTTTTTGAAAAGTTTTCATCTAAGGGCATCAATTTTGAAGCATCCAACGAAAGTACTTTTGTTTGCAGTGTTTGCGTGTTGGTCGTAAGGTAAAAGGTTATACTTGAAAGCTCAAAACGACGTGAGATAAGAAAGAGAGTATCGTTTTCTTGGTACTGTTTTACATATATTTCATAGTGTTCGATGTACTCAAGAGCGGACAATGGAAGCCAGCATAGCACTAAAGAAAAAAATAGTCGTAGCATGTAAACTCCTTTTAAAAGAATTTTAGCTCTTTTTTGAAAAAATATGATTATAATTTTGTTCAATAGACTTCTTTCCTGACCCTTGAAAAGAGTAAGAGTTTGCTAAGAGTGCGTTAATTTTAAAAACTCAAAATTGAGTCATAGCCGTAGCTATGGCGATATTTTTAGTTTTTAAAAGTGATGGGCTATGAGCGATACTCTTTTTACAATGGGTCAGGAAAGAAGTCTAATAGTGCAGGCGGTGTTTGAGTTTTCAAACGGATTTGAAGGTCTTAAAGCCTAATAGAAATAATGAGAATAAGAGAATGACGGTCAACGAAGCAGTTTTAGAGATGCGTTATAGTGGAATCCCTGAGGAAGACATTGAGGAGATTCTTGAGATTTGCAAGAAAAAGGGGCTAACCCCTCAGACAATAGACAAAGAGCTTGAAGCCAAAGGATTGGATAAAGTTTTTGAGTTTGAGTACGATGCAAGCGAGAGTTGGTTTGAAGGTGGCGCAAGTGCAGCCCCTGCACACAAGGCACCTGTAAAACAGGGATTAGAAAAGGAAAAAAAGTAGATGGCAAAACAGATAAGACAACTGATTGAAGAGTATTATGAAGTGCTTTGGAATGATAAAAAACTCGACCAAGCACACCGTTTTTTAGATCCTTCCCTTAATTTTAGAGGCTCTTTAGGTATGCGCGTTGACAGCATTAATGGTTTTTGTGACTACGCAAAGATGCTTTTTAGTGCTTTCCCTAATCTTTACCATGTCATTGAAGACATTGTCATTGATGGCGATAAAGCCGCTGTAAGACTTGTTTATACAGCGACACATACAGGAAAACTCTTTGGATTTGAGCCTACCGGAAACCGTATCCGTTACTCAGGTGCGTGCTTTTTCAAATTTGAAAATGAAAAAATTGTTGATGCATGGGTTTTAGGTGACCTTAACGCATTGTACGGACAACTTAACGTCGCTGAAAATCATTAAGCGTTCCAAGAACTCTTAGTGCTTTGCCTCTTTATACGCCATCATGGAGTGGACGATCAAGGTCGTCACGATGATGGCACCTCCCATAAGTGTATTGATCTGCGGTTTCTCATCCATTAAAATCCACACCCAAAGAGGCGCAAGAACAGGTTCAATAATCGTTAGAAGTGCCACTTCAACCGAAGGTAAGGTTTTCGTACCCATGCCGATAAATGCGCGCGAAAGCGGTGTAAGCACTCCCCCCATAAACACAATAATCCACAATGAATAACTATCTGGTACGATCATTGGCGCTGTCAGTGCTGCTAAAAGGGAAGCCATAAGTGCGCCCGTTCCAAAACAGGCAAGGCGGTTGGCTTCTTTGTCTCGCTCCAAAACAGACAACATCGACACAAAGGCAAAGACACACCCAAAAGCATAGAGGTTGCCTTCCATATTTCCAAGTTCTAAGTCATTGAATAAAATAATAGCAAGTCCTATAAACACAAAAAATATCGCTCCAAAAGTACGGCGTGGTGTTTTTTGTCTGAAAAAAATAAAGGCGATCATCGCACTTACAAGCGGTCCTGTACTTAAAATAAACACGGCACTGGCAACACTGGTATGTTTGATAGCAAGAATAAATAAAAGATTGCTCAGTCCTATGCAAAGCCCGCTCCATAAAATCGTGGAAAGATGATTTTTATAAAGGGAAGCTACACTGTTTTTATGCTTTGAGTATAAAGTGATGTTCATTGTTAAAAACATACACAAACCAAAGTAAAATGTAAAATTTTGAGCAGGGACATGCGTCATTTTAATCAGCGGTGATTCAAAACTCATCAGTATCATGCCTAGGGTTGTAATCCCAAAGGCTTTGGTGTAGTTCATGGGATTACTTTGTTTGGTTGTTGCGAAAGTGGATATAAAGTTTTTCGATTTTTTCGCGTGCCCAAGGGGTTTTACGAAAAAATTTTAGACATGAGTTGATGCTTGGGTTGACATGGAAGCAGTTCATACGCATCATCTCATCCAGTTTTTCCCAGCCATAATGTGCTTGAAGTTCGGTGACAAGCTTTTCGAGCGTGACGCCGTGAAGTGGGTTTTTGGTTGGTTCGTTATTATTCATTGATTCCTCAAAAATGGATTTACATGTAAAAAGATTTAATAGAGTTCTTGCAAAGTCAAATTTGTAAGAACTCTAAGCGCTAATGGCGCGTGGGCATTCTGCGCAAGTGTACCCAGTGTGAACGTAGTCTTTTCAAGGAAACTTCGTTTTGAGCTTTACTTAAAAGACGTGTCAAAAGTTCTGAAAGAACTTTAATTGTTTCGTTCTACGCTAAGTCCCGCATAGCTTTGTACCGTTGGCATAATTTCAATGCGATTGACATTAACATGCTCAGGAAGTTCCGCTAAAGAGAAAATGGCATTAGCTATATCTTCTTTAGAAAGAGGCGTTGTGTTTTTATACACAGAATCTGCTTTTGTCTTATCGCCTTTAAAGCGTACATCAGAAAATTCTGTCAGTGAAAATCCTGGTTCAACATTGGTTACACGGACATGTGTACCTTTAAGGTCGGTTCTAAGATTTAGAGAGAATTGTTTTACAAAGGCTTTAGTTGCACCATAAACATTGCCACCTTCGTATGGCCAACTACCAGCCGTTGAGCCGATGTTAAAGATGTACCCAGATTTACGTTCTACCATAACAGGAAGAACCGCTTTTGTAACATAGAGTAACCCTTTGATGTTGGTGTCAATCATGCGCTCCCAATCATCCAAACTTGCTTCATTAGCGTGTTCTAAGCCCAAAGCAAGCCCTGCATTGTTGACTAAAATATCGATATTTTTATACTCTTTTGGCAAAGAAGCAATGGCGTTAAACACCTCTTCTTTTTTGGTAACATCAAAACAAAGGGGTAAAATATCGCATGTGGATAAACGCTCTTTAAGAGCATCTAAACGCTCTTTGCGACGACCAGTGACGATGACTTTATAGCCAGCTTTAGCAAATTTTTCAGCCGTTGCTTCTCCAAAACCTGAAGTAGCACCAGTAATCAAGACGGTTTTTGACATGTCGATCCTTTTCATGTACATAAACTTCTTGCATAACCCATGAAAAAAGAGTATTACTGATAGCACATCACTTTTTAAAACTAAAAACATCACCATAGCTTTAGCTATGCCTCCATTTTGAGTTTTAAAAATTAATGCACTCTGAGCAAACTCTTTATTTTTTCAAGGGTTGTGTAAGAAGTCTAATTTGCGAAATTATAGCCAACTAAGCTATAATGATACCTTTGGTAACGTCACTCAAAATGGCTTTAAGCGGATAAAAATCCTAAAATTAGCCTTAAAATAGAAGTTCCAAAGCACTAATTTCAACTTTACACACTTTTTGATTAAAAATTCACCACATTTTTTTGATAACTTTTCCCAAAAATATACTACTATTTCCTTATGAAATAAAAAGTACTACTTTTAGTATTCTTAAATTTTACTAAGGTGAACGACGTGGCAAAACAGAAATTTGGCAGAGAAATCATTCAAAGCGTGATTGAAAAAAATAAGACCAAAAAACGTGAAATTGCACAACTGACAATTAAAATTGATGCCAAGCTTGACATCGCCCTTGGTAAACTTGCAACATCTCTTAATATCTCTAAAAACCGACTCATCGAAGATATATTAAAAGAGAGTGGTATCATACAAGAAGTTGAGGAAAACTATTATGAGTAACTTTCCTACGCAAAACAGTGTGATAGAAGCGATGCTTGATGGAATGCGTCAAGCGCAAAAAAACTTTTTATTTTGGACAAATAACCGACTTTCACTCTCCAATGGTCCTCAAAAAATTCTCTCCATTCATGTTGCACAAGCCTTAAGCCTCATTGAAAATGCTCCTGAGGTGTTCATCGATGCTACGGTATCGGATATTTTACGTTGTTCTCTGCCCAATCGTAAAGCCTTTAAAACTTATATGGAGAAAAATGCGCTTTCGCAAGATGTTTTTAGCATAACACTGGATGAGCGCTTGTTACATCAAAGCCATAATGATTCCATTTCAAGAGTCATTATTACGCTTAAAAATGGTGTGTGCAATGCCAAAGCAGAGTACAGTTATGAGATTGAGAGGTTATGCAAGATGTTACACCGAAAATTTGAAGAGTCCTCGACATTGGATTACGGTGTTTTTGCTTTTTATGCAGACCTTTCTACTTCTGCACGTAAGAAATTAACCAAACGTATTCCCGATGTTATTGCGAGTTTTGATGAAGTCGTGAGCCATTTTCCCACACTGAAAGCTTCTTTTGTTCAAACGCCAGTGCATGAAGTGGTTGACGTAGGTGAGTGGATGGCAGGATGTTATGTGATTACGCCCAAAGCGTGAAATTTCACCTAAATACTTTATGCATGTAAAGAAGTATTTGGCTGAGATTTCAAAATTTATAAAGGAGTGAGAATGAAGAAAATGTTTCCAAAATTGACTGCTTCTTTAGCAGTATGTTCTGTACTTGTAAGTACAAGTATTGCAGCTGACGTAATTAAAATTGGTGTGCAAGCACCCATTACTGGACAATATGCCAATGAAGGGCAAAGCATTGATAATGGTGTTAAACTCATCGTTGATCAGTACAATGCCAAAGGTGGCGTTTTAGGTAAAAAAATCGAAGTTGTAACATGCGATGACCAAGGTACCGCGCAACAAGCAGCAATTTGTGCAAAAAAACTAGTGAATGAAGGCGTAAAAGCGGTTATTGGGTCGTACACTTCAGGTGCAACAGAAGCAGCACAAACCACCTATAACAGAGCAGGTGTTCTTCAAACCAGCGATGGCACGAGTGATTCGTTGATCGCACACAAATACTGGACATTTTTTAGAAATTCATTCCCGAACAGTGCTGAGGCAGACTACACAGCCAAATACTTTGTGGATGGAAAACAGTACAAAAAAATCGTTATTCTCTCCGACTACTCAAGTTACTCTACGGACTTAGCAGACGCTACAGTGAAAGCTTTGAAAGCTAAAAATGCCAACATCATCTATGAAGGCAAAATCAAGTCTGGTACCCAAAACTTTACAGCAACGCTCACAAAAATTAAGTCTATGGACCCTGATGTTATCTACTTCAGCGGGTACTATACCGATGGTGGATTATTGCGTGCGCAACAACTTCAACTTGGCATCAAAGCAGACTTTGTGGGAGGTGATTCTAACGACAATCCTGATTACATGAAACTTGCAGGCGATAGCGCAAAAGGAACTTTACTTATTAATGTTCCTACACCTGACATTTTGCCTTACGACATTGCTAAAACGTTCTTGATAGATTATAAAACAAAATTCAATGCGATGCCAGCATCTATCTGGTCACTTATGAATGTCGATGGTCTTCGTGCTATTCTTCATATGATGGAGCAAACCAAGTCTGAAGATACGAAAGTCATCGCTGAGGGTTTACATAAGCTCAAAGATTTTCCAGGGATTACCGGTCCTGTAACCTTTAGAGAAGACGGTGAACGCATCGGTGGTGGTTATATGACGTATGAAGTTCAAGCGGATAAAAGCTATAAGATTGTTTACCAATAAGCATTTTGCTGATACACTTTCAGCCCGCATTGCCAAGGATGAGTTTCATCTTTGGCATGCAATTACATTAGGATAAGGTTATCTTATGGATATTTTCTTACAACAAATGGTCAATGGCCTGACCATCGGGAGTCTGTATGCACTGGTTGCATTAGGCTATACGATGGTGTATGGTGTTATGCGACTGATTAACTTTGCACACGGCGATTTAGTCGCTTTTTCAGCGTTTATTGGCTTAAGCGTTTATGCCCAAATTTTTGGAGAGAGTGTTACTTCATTGATCGCGGTCATTACGGTTTTTGTTTTTACTGCTGCCATCGTTGCTTTTGTGGGTGTACTTCTTGAGCGCCTAGCGTATAGACCTTTACGAACTGCACCACGTCTTAGTGCCGTTGTTTCGGCACTCGGAGCTGGGTTGGTCATTCAAAACTCGGTGATGCTGATTTGGGGTCCTAATATGAAAATATTCCCTTCCAACCTTTTCCCTGCCACCATTTGGGAAATAGGCGGTATTGTGATTACCTTTACACAAGTGATGATTTTAGGGCTTTCATCCATTTTAATGGTAGGACTTTACTTTTTCATTCATCAAACGAAAATTGGAACGGCTATTCGTGCTGTTGCCATTGATCAAGACGCGGCAAAGCTGATGGGCATTAATGTCAATCGTATCATTATGATTATCTTCATCATTGGCTCATCTTTAGGGGCTGTGGCAGGGCTTTTCATTGGAACCTATTATCGTGGTGTTACGTTTGATATGGGATGGATGTACGGGCTTAATGCCTTTGTTGCGGCAATTATGGGTGGTATCGGTAATATTCCAGGTGCAATGTTAGGAGGCCTTCTTTTAGGGCTTTTCAATGCAATGATTACAGGGTATATCTCCACGCAATGGGCAGAAACCTTTACATTTGTACTTTTAATCGGCATTTTAGTCTTTAGACCAACGGGTATCCTTGGTGAAACTGTGGCGGAGAAAGTATGATGAACAAAACCAGTATGATAGCCATAGCGCTACTTGTTTTTATGGGCTTTTATCCGCTTTTTGTTGACTCTGCATGGTTGGCGGTCGGTACAACGTTTTTGGTTTTTTCAGTCGTGGCGTTCTCTCAAGATATCATTCTAGGACGGGCAGGCGTTTTTCACATGGGACATGCGATGTTCTTTGGACTAGGTGCGTATACAACTGCCATTTTGAATGTTCACTTTGGACTTCCCATTTTAGCCACATGGTTGCCAGCGGTATTGGTTCCAATGCTGGTTGCGTTTATCTTGGTATTTCCCATCATTCATCTTCGCGGTGACTATTTATTGGTGGCAACCATCGGCTTTAACATCATTTTCATTCAAGTGTTACAAAACGATGTCTTTGGCTTAACGGGAGGTCCAAACGGTCTTTTTGGTATTGATGTTGCACGAGTCCTTGGTTTTGATTTTTCTTCTCAAACGCATATGTATTATATGGCGTTTATCCTTTTGGGAATAACGCTGTTTATCATGCGAAATTTAGATCGTAGTAAATTTGGACGAGCGATGTTTTACATTCATAAAGATGAAATTGCAGCGCAAAGTATGGGTATCAATGTGCGTTACTTTAAACTCTATGCGTTTATTTTGGGCGCAGGCATCGCGGGTGCTGCTGGCAGTATGTTCTCTGTTCAGTACTCAGCGGTAAGTCCAGAAGCGTTTAATGTCACACAGTCCATTATGTTTTTTACCATCGTTTTAGTGGGTGGTTCTGCTTCACTTCCAGGCGTTTTAATAGGAACCTTTGTCATGTTTGTCTTGCCTGAAATGTTTAGAGAGTTTGAAACCGCACGTTACTTGGTCTTTGGTATTGCGATGATTTTAACGATGATTTTAAGACCTCGTGGTATTTGGCCTGTTCGTTTTGGCAATATCCCTGATTTTCTTAAAAAGGGGGTCAAATGAGCGAGTATATCTTAGAAATTAGCCATGTAAGCAAGTATTTTCAAGGGCTTGTTGCCATTAATGATCTCTCTATGAAGGTTAAAAAAGGGCAGATATACGGCATTATCGGACCTAATGGCGCTGGGAAAACGACTTTGTTTAACTGTATTACGGGTATTTATCGACCTGAAATTGGGCAAATTTTATGGAAAGGTAAAGACATCAAAGGCATTAGTCCGTATAAAATTGCGGAACTTGGCATTTTAAGAACCTTTCAAACCATTCGCCTTTTTGCGGAGATGAGTGTGGCGGAAAACATTATGTCGGGTCGTCACATCAAGTCTAAACAACATTGGTATAACGGAGTGATTCCAACGCCTGCATATGTCAAAGATGAAAAAGCCAACTGGGAAAAAGTGGGCGAGTTAATGGAGTTTTTCAATCTCACAGAGTATGCGACCATTCCAGCGGGAGATCTCTCTTATGGCGTTCAAAGACGCATAGAAATGGCGCGTGCACTTGCCGCTGAGCCTGAACTGCTCATTTTGGATGAACCAGCTGCTGGACTCAATGAAAACGAGACATTGGAGCTAACCCAAACCATTCGCAAAATCCAATCGATGGGTGTGACCATTATGATGATTGAACATGATATGGAAATGGTCATGAGTTTGACCGAATACATCACGGTTATTAACTTTGGTGCCAAAATCAGTGAGGGTATTCCTTCGTATGTGCAAGACGATCCAGTGGTAATTGAGGCGTATATTGGCAGTGATGAGGATGACGAAGATGAATGAAAAACTACTGGAAATTAAAGGCTTACACGTAAACTATGGCGCTATTGAAGCGATCAAAGGCATTGATCTTTTCGTCAATAAGGGCGAAGTGGTTACGATTTTAGGAGCCAATGGGGCAGGAAAAACGACCACACTTCGTACCATCAGTGGACTTTTGAAGGCTAGTTTGGGAAGTATCGTTTTTGATGGTAAAGAGATTACACACGTACCTGCCCATGATATTGTCAGTTTAGGCATGAGCCACTCACCTGAAGGTCGTCGTGTTTTTGGAACACTCAGTGTTGAAGAAAATCTCATGATGGGCGCGTACAGTTTGAAAAAGTATGACGCTTCAACGTTGAAGTGGATTTATGAAATTTTACCGCGTTTGCATGAACGTAAAAAACAGCTTGCAGGTACACTCAGTGGTGGAGAACAGCAGATGTTAGCCATTGGTCGAGCCATCATGAGTAAGCCAAAGTTGTTGATTTTGGATGAGCCAAGTCTTGGGCTTGCTCCTGTTTTAGTTAAAGTGATTTTTAAAGCGATTAAAGAGATTAGTAAAAGCGGTGTAACAGTTCTTCTAGTAGAGCAAAATGCCAAAGCAGCTCTGAAACTTGCCAATCGAGGTTATGTGTTGGAGCTTGGAAAAATAACACACAGTGGTAGTAGCGAAGAATTGTTAAATTCAGAAATGATTCAAGAGGCGTATTTGGGTAAGAAGAAGTAAGGTTAAATTTAAAAGCGTCTGTCTTTTGGCAGGCGTTTTTTTTGGCACAATTTTTATATGACAAAATAAGTACTACTTTTAGTACTACAAAAGGAGAAGTAATGCAAGCAAATATGGAAGTGGTTCAAAGAGCAATAGTCCTCGCAGAAACGTGGCAAAATAGGGCAAGTGAGTTGGTCAGTGATTTTGATAGAAAATTCCACATAAAAATGAACAAGATGCTCAGCAATCCAAAAGATAAAGTCTTTTTGATTGAGTTAATGGACCAAAGTTTTAGAAGTAAAAATCCCACGCGTGTTGCAAACCAAATTGAGTATCTTTTTGCAAAATACGAAATGGCATCATTTTTCACAACTTCGGAGCGTTTTTTAGTCTTTTTATTTTTAAATGCAGGTATTTATTTACCTCAAATTTCGATTCCACTCTTTGTAAGTAACATACGAGAAGATACAAAAACGGTTGTACTTAAAGGCGAAGATGAGCCATTTAATGCACATCTTGTAAAACGAAAAAGTGAAGGAACGAGGGTCAACATTAACCTCATTGGTGAAGTGGTTCTAGGAGAAGAAGAGGCGGAAGAACGCACCCAGAAGTATCTTAAAGTACTTGAAAACCCCAATGTGGATTATATTTCTATTAAAATCTCGACACTCTTTTCTCAAATCAATGCTTTAGCGTATGATGAGACAGTTGCAGAATTAATCAAACGTTTGAGTCGCATTTATGCGCAAGCTAAAAAGTACAGTTTTACCAATGCAAAAGGTGAACAAGAGAACAAGTTTATCAATCTTGATATGGAAGAGTACCGCGATTTAGCGCTTACTTTTAGCGCCTTTACCCAAACACTGGATCTTCCAGAGTTTCAAGATTTTCGTGCGGGCATTGTACTTCAAGCGTATCTGCCAGACTCGCACCTATGGCAACAAAAGCTTGTCGCATGGGCTAAAAAGCGTGTTGAGAATGGCGGTGTACCCGTTAAGATGCGCCTTGTTAAAGGTGCCAATATGGAGATGGAAGAGACGGAAGCAGGACTTCGCCATTGGGAAATGGTCACCTATACGCAAAAAATTGACACCGATAGCAATTACAAAGTCATGGGTGAATTTGCATTAAGGGCTGAAAATGCAAAGTATGTGAACATCGGTATGGCGTCACATAATCTTTTTGAATTGGCGTATGGCTATGAGCTTTCTAAAGAGTATGGAACAACGCAGTACTTTAGTATGGAGATGCTAGAAGGTATGAGCGAATCCGCACGACTTGCCATTAAACAGATCAGTGGCGAAGTCATTTTATACGCACCCATCGCTAAAAAAGAGCAGTTTACCAATGCCATTGCTTATCTGGTGAGACGTCTTGATGAAAACACGGGTGTGGAGAATTTTATTCGCTACTCATTTGGGCTAAAAGTTGGAACACCTGCATGGGAAACTCAAAAGCAAAAATTCATTGACTCTTTTGAAAATGCTCAACATATTTTTATAGGTTCAAAACGCAAACAAAACAGACTTACAGAGCAATGGGAACATTACGAAGGAGGGAGTTTCTTTAGCGGAAAGTATCATGGTGAAGCTGACACTGACTTTATCTTACCAGCAAATAAAGAATGGGCGAACAACATTTGCACCAAATGGAAGAAAAAAGCAGGCGAAACACTTGAAATTGTACCTGTCGTTGTGGGTGGTGAAGCGATTGTCGAGCGTGAAGTCAAAGAAGTCATCGATAAATCACAACTTAAAGAGGGTGTGATATGCGGTAAATATGCATCAGCAACCAAAGAAGATTTAGAACGTGCCGTCGAGATAGCCGCAGAAGATAGAGATGGCTGGAGAACGCTGAGTGTCAGTGAGCGCCAAAAGATTCTTTGTCAGGTTGCCAATCAGGTACGTTCAAAAAGAGCCGATCTTATCGGTGTTGCCGCAGCAGAAGTAGGCAAGGTATTTAGTGAAACTGACGTAGAAGTCAGTGAAGCTATCGACTTTTTGGAATTTTATGGTCATAGTGCACGTTATTTTGAGGACTATAAAAACCTGAGCGCTAAAGGCAAAGGTGTGGGTGTGGTAACACCTCCTTGGAACTTTCCAATAGCCATTCCTGTAGGAGGCATCAGTGCGGCTTTAGCAGCAGGTAACTGTGTTATTATCAAACCAGCCAGTGTTGCCGCTTTATGTGCGTATGAGTTATGTAAATGCTTTTGGGATGCAGGAGTAAGTAAAAATACCCTTCAATTTGTGCCATGTTCTGGAAGTTTGGCAGGTGAGTATTTGGTGAAAAATGAAAAAGTTGACTTTGTCATTTTAACAGGCGGTGAAGAAACGGCTTATAAAATGTTAGAAACTCGCCCCAATCTTTTCTTAAGCGCCGAAACAGGCGGTAAAGATGCGACCATCGTGACTGCGATGAGCGATCGTGATCAAGCCATTAAAAATGTAATTCATTCTGCTTTTTCCAATAGCGGTCAAAAATGCTCGGCCACTTCGCTTTTAGTTCTAGAAGAGGAGGTTTACAACGATCCTCACTTTAAAAAAGGACTGATTGATACAGCAAAAAGCCTTAATGTAGGCTCTGTATGGGATTTTACGAATCGTCTTGGAACCCTTGCAAATCCTGTTAACGGTGCACTTAAACATGCCCTTGAAAATCTTGAATCAGGCGAGAGCTGGGCATTAGCTCCTTCGTTTGTGGATGGCAATGAGTACATGCTAAGGCCGTGCATCAAATGGGGTGTAAAAGAGGGAAGTTTCTGCCATATGAACGAGCTTTTTGGTCCAGTACTCTCCGTGATGTGCGCAAAAGATTTGAAACACGCTATAGAGATAGTCAATGCCACAGGTTATGGTTTGACTTCAGGTATAGAGTCGTTGGATGAGCGTGAAGTAGCGTACTGGAAAAAACACCTTAAAGCGGGAAATCTCTACATCAATCGTGGCACAACAGGCGCGATTGTCCTTCGTCAACCTTTTGGTGGACTTGGCAAATCAGCGGTGGGAACAGGTCGAAAAGCGGGTATTCACAACTACATCACACAGTTTATGGACTTTGCGGATGTGGCAGAGCCTACTATTAATCACTCTGTACAGCATTCATTTGTTCATCTCATTCATGGTTGGGTTGATAGTTGCCATAAGGGTGCACATTCAGGCTTTAAAACTGACTTTGACAAACTTTCCTTAGCAGTGGGAAGTTATCTTGAAAATTATGCCCAAACCTTTAGTCAAGAGAAAGACTTTGTCAAAGTACGAGGCGAGGATAATCTGTTCAAATATCTTCCTTTGTCTAAAATAGCACTTCGTATCACTAAAGACGATGGACTTTTTGAGGTGATGAGTCGTGTTATGGCAGCGCGCATTGCGCAAACCTCTTTACATGTGAGTATTGAGCTTAGCGCTGAAAGCAGTGTTATTTCATTCTTTTATGAAAATCAAGGGGTGTTGTTAGGCAAAAATGACACGATCGAGCGTGAAGATGAAGCCAAATTTGTGCAGTGTTTTGAAAGTGTTGATAAAATCTTCTATGCCAATGAGGCGTGCATATCACCATTTGTGTATGAAGAAGTGTCTAAAAAAGCAAAGTGTATCGTAAGAAGTAAGTCACTGATGGAAGGACGTGTAGAGTTGTTGCATTTCTTTAATGAGCAGAGTATTTCACACAGTTATCATCGTTACGGCAATCTTGGAGCACGTGGAATTAAAAAATAGAAGAGTAGGAAGGGGCAGAAATGCCCCTTGTGGTTATTTAAGTTTTTCGATAATCGTTTGATTGAGTTCAATAGTCTCTTTATTTTTAGCGATATTTTCTTGATTCTTAGCAATATTTTGCTTATTTTTATCAATTTCTTCACGGTTAAGCTCGATAAGCCTTGTGAGTTCATCTACTCTTCGTTCATACTTATTGATAAGATAATAGATGACGTAAACTAATATACCAATTACTATCCATTGTAAAACATCCATGAGCTTTTCCTTTATTCAATTTGGTGATATTGTACACTTTTAATTCAAATCAATCAATAATATCAAAGACATATTCGCGCTTGAGTTTTTGCTCTAAAATTTCGCTAATACGAAGCCCTTTAAAACAAATTTTCCCAAGATCATTTTCATTAGAAGGTTGTTGAATAGCAATTTCACGCAAAACTTCTCCACGGTAAGCTTTTGCAAAATGGCTGACCACTTTGCCTTTCTTGAGAAACTTCATAGTAAGGTAAGGACGTTTAAGCGTATAGAACTTTTCATAAAAACCTGCACGTAAGTCTAAAATGGTTTCATTTTCTAAAAATGAAGTGATCGCATCACTAAAGTGTTCTTTATAAAAAAGCTCTGTTTTAAATCCAGATAAACTTTCACCTTGTTGGAGTTTATAATCAGGAATGAAATCACGAGCCAAAAGAGGACCAAAGAGGTTTGAAAAGATCATAACATTATTTTCAATGTATATTCGTGCACTCTCATCGAGAGTTTCAAAACTAAGATGATCGTATGCTATGCCGCTATATCGCTGAATTGATTTACATGTTAAAGAAGAAAAAATATTTTTCTCTGCTTGTAGCGTTACTTTTTGTTCATCTTTAAGACCAAAAAGTTGTTGCAATTGAGATAAATCCCCTTTATCTAAAAGCGTTTGGTATTGATTTAAGACAGAAATACGTTTTTCATATAAATATGGAAACACAAAGCTGTTTTCATGGATGACTTGGTCTGTGTTTAGAGCCCTCTTTGTTTCGCTAGGAGAGAATAAAATTTTCATAATAACCCTTTGTTTGCAAACGTAAGAAAACATTTTAGCCAAGATCCAATTGAAATCTCCAAAAAAGTATTGACTTTGTAAATCTTTTGAGATATAATTTCACCTCACAATCAAGGATGCTGGTGTAGCTCAGTTGGTAGAGCAACTGCCTTGTAAGCAGTAGGTCGGCGGTTCGATTCCGTTCACCAGCTCCATTTTGTTTGTGAAAGACAGTGTTTGACCAGCAATGAAATATGGTAAAAATACGGTGAGATACTCAAGTGGCCAACGAGGGCAGACTGTAAATCTGCTGACTATGTCTTCGAAGGTTCGAATCCTTCTCTCACCACCATTGCGGGAGTAGCTCAGTTGGCTAGAGCATTAGCCTTCCAAGCTGGGGGTCGCGGGTTCGAGTCCCGTCTCCCGCTCCAAGATTTTATAAGCAAACTGGGAGCTGTTGAATTTCTTCTGCTTTAGGGCGCTACAGATCAAGTTCAGTAGTCTTACCTTTCTTCCTTAATAAAATCAAATTATTATTATTGTTACGGTACAATTTGGTCCACCCTTTTGTAGTCGGCTCATATGGCTCAGGGGTAGAGCACTTCCTTGGTAAGGAAGAGGTCGAGGGTTCAAGTCCCTCTATGAGCTCCATCACTCAAAAAGTTTTTAATAACTTTGACAAATTGAAATGTATTAAAAAAACAAACTCATTACGGAGGAAAAAATGGCAAAAGAAAAGTTCTCTAGAACCAAGCCACACGTTAACATTGGAACCATCGGTCACGTTGATCATGGTAAAACTACGCTTACAGCTGCTATCTCAGCAGTTTTAGCAACTAAAGGTCTTTGTGAATTTAAAGATTACGATGGTATTGATAACGCTCCTGAAGAAAGAGAACGTGGTATTACTATTGCAACTTCACACATTGAGTATGAAACAGAAAATCGTCACTACGCTCACGTAGACTGTCCAGGTCACGCGGATTACGTTAAAAATATGATTACTGGTGCTGCTCAAATGGATGGCGCTATTCTTGTTGTTTCTGCAGCAGATGGTCCTATGCCACAAACTCGTGAGCACATCCTTCTTTCTCGCCAAGTAGGCGTTCCATACATCGTTGTTTTCATGAACAAAGCTGATATGGTTGATGATGAAGAACTTCTTGAGCTTGTTGAAATGGAAATTCGTGAACTTCTTAGTTCATATGACTTCCCAGGTGATGATACTCCAATCGTTTCTGGTTCAGCACTTAAAGCACTTGAAGAAGCGAAAGCTGGTACGGTTGGCGCATGGGGTGAGAAAGTTCTTGCTCTTATGGCAGCAGTCGATGCTTATATCCCAGATCCAGTTCGTGAAACCGATAAAGACTTCTTGATGCCAATCGAAGACGTATTTTCAATCTCAGGTCGTGGTACCGTTGTTACTGGTAAAATCGACAGAGGTGCTGTTAAAATCGGTGAGACTATTGAAATCGTAGGTATCAAAGATACAAAAACTACAACTGTAACTGGTGTTGAAATGTTCCGTAAAGAAATGGAACGTGGTGAAGCTGGTGATAACTGTGGTATCTTGTTACGTGGTATCAAAAAAGAAGAAGTTGAGCGCGGTATGGTTCTTTGTAAACCAAAATCAATCACTCCACATACTCAATTTGAAGCAGAAATTTATGTTCTTTCAAAAGAAGAGGGTGGTAGACATACTCCATTCTTTAATAACTATAGACCACAATTCTACGTTCGTACAACAGACGTAACAGGTTCTATTTCATTGCCAGAAGGTACTGAGATGGTTATGCCTGGTGATAACGTAAAAATCAATGTAACACTTATTGCGCCTATCGCTCTTGAAGAGGGTACTCGTTTTGCAATCCGTGAGGGTGGTAGAACTGTTGGTGCGGGTGTTGTTGCAACAATCATCAAGTAATTTTAACATGTAAAAGGGATTTCCCTTTTACATGTAATCAAGTTAAGGAAATATTATGACCGTTAAAATCGGACTAAAGTGTTCAGAATGTGGTGACATTAATTACACTACAACTAAAAACAGCAAGACAGTTACTGAAAAAGTTGAACTTAGCAAGTATTGTCCAAGACTGAAAAAACACACTATTCACAAAGAAGTGAAATTAAAAAGTTAAGTCTCTAAACAGACTTAACTTTATCATGTAGGGCAGTAGCTCCAACGGTAGAGCGTCGGTCTCCAAAACCGCAGGTTGTGGGTTCGAGTCCCTCCTGCCCTGCCACTAGTCGAGGTAATACAATGGAAAAATTAAGAGCTTATTATCATCATTCTAAAGCTGAATTGTCAAAGGTTATTTTCCCGATTAAAGAACAGATTCGAAATGCTTTCATCTCTGTTTTTGTCGTAGTAACCGTGATTTCACTCTTTTTGGCGCTGATTGATGCTATTATGTCTTTTTCTTTATCTTCTTTAATTTAAGGAGAGGGAATGGCACATAGATGGTATGCAATTCAAACCTATGCAGGTAGCGAGCAAGCAGTCAAAAAAGGAATCATTACTCTTGTCAATGATCATGGTATTGCTGACAAGTTAGAACAAATCGTTGTTCCAACAGAAGATGTAATTGAAGTTAAGAATGGTAAGAAAAAGATTAGTGAGCGAAGTCTTTATCCTGGTTATGCATTTGCAAAACTGGATTTAGATACAGCACTCTGGCATCTTATTCAATCGTTGCCAAAAGTCGGAAGATTCATCGGTGAAGCAAAAAAGCCTACACCTTTGAGTGAAAAAGATATTGCATTGATTTTAGAGAAAGCGGAGAAAAAAGGTGCGCCTAAGCCAAAAATCTTCTTCGAAAATGGTGAAAGTGTTAGGATTACAGAAGGTCCTTTCGCAAACTTCACAGGTTCAGTTGAAGAATATGATATGGTTCATGGCAAACTCACACTCAATGTTTCAATCTTCGGTAGAAGTACCCCTGTTGAGATTCTTTATTCTCAAGTTGAAAAAATAGTTTAAGCGTAAAGGAAAAGAAATGGCAAAAAAAGTCATTGGCGAAATTAAATTGCAAATTGAAGCTGCTAAAGCTAACCCATCACCTCCAGTTGGACCAGCACTTGGTCAACGTGGTGTTAACATTATGGAGTTTTGTAAAGCATTTAACGAAAGAACAAAAGAGATGGCAGGTTTTAGAATTCCTGTTGTTATCACTGTTTATGCTGACAAAAGTTTTACATTTGTTACAAAACAACCACCTGCTACTGATCTTATTAAAAAAGCAGTCGGTCTTAAAAGTGGTTCAAGTAACCCTTTGAAAAATAAAGTTGGTACACTTAACAAAGCTCAAATTCTTGAGATTGTTGAGAAAAAAATTGCTGATCTTAATACATCAGATAAAGAAGCAGCTGCAAAAATTATTGCAGGAAGTGCTAGAAGTATTGGTATTAACGTCGTCGATTAATAATAACCCTTTACCGCTAGGGTCTATAAAGGCGGAAGCAAAATTATGCGGAGATAAAGAATGGCAAAGAAAGTAAATAAAAGATTTCAAGAACTTTTGAAAAAAGTTGATAAAGAAAAAAAATATTCTGTAGCTGAAGCACTTAGTAACATCAAAAATTTAGCGTCTGCAAAATTTGATGAAACAATTGAGGTAGCACTTAAACTTAACGTTGATCCAAGACATGCTGATCAAATGGTAAGAGGTTCTGTTGTTCTTCCAGCGGGTACTGGTAAAACAGTTCGTGTTGCGGTTATTGCTAAAGATGAAAAAGCAGATGAAGCAAGAGCTGCTGGTGCAGATATTGTTGGTAGTGATGATTTGATTGAAGAGATTCAAGCGGGTCGTATTAACTTTGATGTTTTGATTGCAACTCCAAACATGATGGGTTTAGTGGGTAAAGTTGGTCGTATTCTTGGACCAAAAGGTATTATGCCAAATCCAAAAACAGGTACTGTAACTATGGATGTTGCTAAAGCTGTTGAAAACAACAAGGGTGGTCAAGTAAACTTCCGTGTTGACAAACAAGGAAATATTCACGCGGGTGTTGGTAAAATTAGCTTCACATCTGAGCAAATCAGAGAGAACTTTGAAGCATTTATCAAAGCGGTGAATAAACACAAACCTGCTGCTTCAAAAGGTAAATATATTAAAAGTGCTGCATTGTCACTTACAATGAGCCCATCTATGAACCTTGAAAATCAAGAATTAATCGATCTTAGATAATAAAAATATTTATACACTCTCATTAAATTATGAGAGTGTGTGCCTGAGAATTTTAGTCATAAAGCAATGCTTTTTGACATAGTCGTGTAAGTACTTAATCTTTGATTGGAGAGAGTAGAGGCGTAAGCTTAATTTTGAGATAACTCAATCTCTACTTGAAATCACCAGTTGGAAAGGAGAAAAATTGACAAGAAAAGAGAAATCTGAATTTATTAGTTCTCTAACTGAAGAGTTCAAATCTTCCGACGGTTTAATCGTTTGTGACTATAAAGGTCTTAATGTTAAAGCGATCGAAGCACTTAGAAACAGTGCTAGACCAGAAGCTGTTAGTGTTAAAGTTATCAAGAATACTTTAGCATCAATCGCTATGAAAAACGCTGGTATCGAAGGACTTGAACTTAAAGACACCAACATTTTTGTTTGGGGCGCTGATCAGTTAGCTGTTACTAAGATTGCAGCTACATTCGCTAAAACAAATCCAAATTTTGTAATTAAATCTGGTTTTGCTGGTGGTATTGTGGTTGATGCTGCTAAAGTTGAAGCACTTTCTAAAATGCCATCACGTAATGAGCTTATTGGAATGCTTCTATCAACTTGGATGGCACCAATTACAAACTTTACCATTGGTCTTGATGCACTTCGTGCTAAAAAACAAGAGTCTGAATAGAACATATCTGTAAGGCTCTAGCTTTACATGTTAAGGTGCAAGAGTAAGACTCTTGTAAAATTATTATAACTATAAAATAATCAGGAGATTTGAAATGGCAATTTCAAAACAAGACGTATTAGAGTATATTTCAGGTCTTAGTGTACTTGAATTGAGTGAATTAGTAAAAGATTTCGAAGAAAAATTTGGTGTATCTGCTGCACCTGTAATGATGGCTGGCGCTGGCGCTGCTGTTGCTGCAGAGGCTGTTGAAGAGAAAACTGAGTTTGATGTTATTCTTAAAGATGGTGGCGAGAAAAAAATCAACGCTATTAAAGTTGTTAGAGAAATTACAGGTCTTGGTCTTAAAGAGGCAAAAGACGCTGTTGAAGGCGCTCCTACAACTGTTAAAGAGGGTGTATCTAAGCAACTTGCTGAAGAGATCAAAAAGAAACTTGAAGAAGCTGGCGCTGTCGCTGAAATCAAGTAATTTTATTACTTTAAGAGAAGCCTTTGGCTTCTCTTTTAAAACTTTTTCCCTGGAAATTAATTATTAGTCGTTACAACGTCTATCAATCGATAGATGAACCCACTGCCCTTTTCAAACAACTACACGAGGTAGACTCATGTTAAATAGCCTAAAATCTGGAAATCGCTTACGAGTTGATTTTTCCAAAGTCCCAAAAAAAATTGATGTACCAAATCTACTCCAACTTCAACAAAAGAGTTACGAACAGTTTTTAAATGTTGAAAATCTCAAAGAAGAGAGCGGTGTAGAGAAGGTTTTTAAATCTATTTTTCCCATTCATGATCCCCAAAATAGACTTACTTTAGAATATATTGGATCAGAAGTAGGTAAACCTAGATATACTGTCCGCGAATGTATGGAACGTGGACTTACATATTCTGTCAGCTTAAAAATGAACATTCGTCTTATCCTTTGGGATAAAGATGAAAAATCCGGTGAAAAAACGGGTGTAAAAGATATTAAAGAACAAGCAATTTTTATCCGTGAAATTCCATTGATGACTGAACGAACTTCTTTTATCATTAATGGTGTTGAAAGAGTTGTTGTTAATCAGCTTCACAGAAGTCCTGGTGTTATCTTCAAAGAAGAAGAAAGCCCTACGGTTGCGAACAAACTGATTTACAATGCTCAAATTATTCCTGATCGTGGTTCGTGGTTATACTTTGAGTATGATGCTAAAGACACACTTTTTGTTAGAATTAATAAACGCAGAAAAGTTCCTATTACGATTCTTTTTAGAGCACTTGGATACAGCAAACAAGATATCTTAAAACTTTTTTACCCTGTGCTTAACATTATGATTCGTGAGAATAAGTTCCTAATTGAATTCTCAGCAGATAATTTCTTGGGTCGTGTTGATTTTGACCTTAAAGATGAGCATGGTAACCTTCTTTTAGCAGCAGGCAAACGTCTTGCTCGTAAAAAAGCAGAAAAATTTATTGAAGATGGTATTAAGTTTATCGAATATCCTGTTGAAATTTTGGTTAATCGTTTCCTTTCTTCTCCAATTATTGACAGAGAGAGTGGCGAAGTACTTTACGATACCCTTGCACAACTTGATGAAGGTAAATTGGCTAAAATTATTGAGCAAAAATGCGAAACAATTGAGATTGCTAATGATCTTGCAAGTGGCGTAGATGATGCAATTATTAACTCATTTA
Organism: Sulfurospirillum sp.; assembly: GCF_036802865.1. Taxonomy (NCBI): domain Bacteria; kingdom Pseudomonadati; phylum Campylobacterota; class Epsilonproteobacteria; order Campylobacterales; family Sulfurospirillaceae; genus Sulfurospirillum; species Sulfurospirillum sp. The sequence continues at coordinate 376,578 of NZ_DAIRVK010000001.1, forward strand.
TTGCTGATAATGAAACACTCAAGTTACTTCGTCAAACTGAAAGTATTGAAGATGAGAATGACTTAGCAGCTATTCGTATCTATAAAGTCATGAGACCAGGTGAACCAGTAACTAAAGAAGCAGCAAAAACATTTGTTAAAGACCTTTTCTTCAATTCAGAAAGATATGATTTAACCAAAGTTGGTCGTATGAAAATGAACCATAAACTGGGACTAACCGTACCAGAATATGTGACTATTATGACCAGCGAAGATATTATCAAAACAGCAAAATATCTCATCAAAGTTAAAAATGGTCAAGGTCATATTGACGATCGTGATCACTTGGGTAACAGAAGAATTAGAGCGATTGGTGAGCTTTTGGCAAATGAGCTTCATTCTGGTTTGATTAAAATGCAAAAAGCAATTCGTGATAAATTTACAGCCCTTAGTGGAAGCGTAGAAGAGTTAATGCCACATGATTTAATTAACTCTAAAATGATTACTTCTGCCATTGCAGAGTTTTTCTCTAGTGGACAATTATCACAATTTATGGATCAAACCAATCCACTCAGTGAAATTACGCATAAAAGAAGACTTTCCGCACTTGGTGAAGGTGGTCTTGTAAAAGAACGCGCTGGCTTTGAAGTACGTGACGTTCACCCAACGCACTACGGAAGAATTTGTCCAGTTGAAACGCCAGAGGGACAAAATATTGGTCTAATCAATACCCTTTCTATGTATGCAAAGGTTAATGATCTAGGTTTTGTTGAAGCACCATATCGTAAAGTTGAGAATGCAACCATTACAGATGAAATCATTTATATTACTGCTACGCAAGAAGAGGGATTAGTTATTGCGCCTGCAAGTACAAAAATCAATGAAAACAATGAAATTGTTGAAGATTTGATTGAAGTTAGAATTGATGGTGAGACCGTATTGATTGAAAAGGAGAAAGTTGATTTAATTGACCTTTCTTCTATGATGATTGCTGGTGTTGCAGCTTCCTTAATTCCATTCTTGGAGCATGACGATGCGAACCGTGCATTGATGGGTTCAAACATGCAACGTCAAGCAGTGCCTCTTGTTAAATCAGATGCACCAATTGTAGGAACCGGTGTTGAGAAAATTGCCGCTCGTGACTCATGGGAAGCTATTAAAGCAAAACGTGCGGGTGTAGTTGAAAAAGTAGATAACAAAAATGTTTACATTCTAGGCGAAGATGAAGGTGGTGCATTTATTGACCATTACGCACTTCAAAAAAATCTTAGAACGAACCAAAATACAACCTTTACACAAAAAGTAATCGTCAGACGTGGTGATATGGTTGAGGCAGGTGGTGTGATTGCCGATGGTCCAAGTATGGATCAAGGCGAACTTGCTATTGGTAAGAATGCTATGGTTGCATTTATGCCATGGAATGGTTATAACTACGAAGATGCGATTGTAATTTCAGAGCGTATGATTCGTGAAGATGCCTTTACCAGTGTTCATATCTATGAAAAAGAGATTGAAGCACGTGAACTTAAAGACGGTGTGGAAGAGATTACTAAAGATATTCCAAACGTCAAAGAAGAAGAGTTAGCACATCTCGATGATAGCGGTATTGTTAAAGTAGGTACTTACGTCTCACCAGGTATGATCTTGGTTGGTAAAGTTTCTCCAAAAGGTGAAGTAAAACCAACACCTGAAGAGAGATTGTTGCGTGCAATTTTCGGCGAAAAAGCAGGACATGTTGTCAATAAATCACTTTATGCGACACCTTCATTAGAAGGTATTGTTGTGGATGTTAAAATCTTTACGAAAAAAGGTTATGACAAAGATCCACGTGCAGTTCAAGCCTATGAGCAAGAAAAAGAGATTTTGGACCGCGAACATCATGATAAACTCTTGATGTTGGATCGTGAAGAGATGTTACGTATTAATGCGTTGCTTCTTAAAAATCCATTGCAAGAAGATCAAGAAATTAGCAAAACTAGCTACAAAAAAGGTACTTTTATCAAAGCGGAAGATCTTCACAATGTGAATCGTTTTTCAATCAATTCGATTGTAAAAGCCTTCTCAAATGAGATTCAAGATGACTATAAAGATCTTAAAGTGTACTTCCAAAATGAGAAGAAAAAACTCAAAGAAGAGCATGATGAGAAACTGAACATCATTGAGAAAGATGATATTTTACCAAGCGGTGTTGTTAAGCTCGTTAAAGTTTATGTTGCAACAAAACGTAAGCTAAAAGTGGGTGATAAAATGGCAGGACGTCACGGAAATAAAGGTATCGTTTCGAATATCGTTCGTGAAGTTGATATGCCTTACCTTAAAAACGGCGAGATTGTCGATATCGTTCTTAATCCACTGGGCGTTCCAAGTCGTATGAACATTGGGCAAATTCTTGAGGTTCACTTAGGACTTGTTGGTAAACGCTTAGGTAATCAAATTGAAGAAATTTTCAAAGAGAAGCAAGGTGATTGGATTAAGGCACTTCGTGAAAAAATGATCAGTATTTCTGATGTTGCAAAACTAATGGATGCAAAGAATTTTATTGACAAAATAGATGATGAACAACTATTGATTTTTGCAAGAGATTGGAGCAAAGGTGTTAAATTTGCAAGTCCAATTTTTGAAGGTGTCAATGTTGAAGAGTTTGAAAGACTCTTTGAAATGGCAAAAATAGATATGGACGGTAAAACTGACTTATACGATGGTATGACCGGTCAAAAAATGCACGAACGCGTTAACGTGGGTTACATGTACATGTTAAAACTTCACCACTTAGTTGATGAAAAAGTGCATGCACGTAGTACAGGACCATACTCACTTGTCACACAACAGCCGGTAGGTGGTAAAGCACTCTTTGGTGGTCAAAGATTTGGTGAGATGGAGGTTTGGGCACTTGAGGCATACGGTGCTGCTCATACCCTAAGAGAAATGTTAACAGTCAAATCAGACGACGTTGAAGGCAGAATCCTAGCGTACAAAGCACTCACTAGAGGCGAAAATGTACCACAAACGGGAATCCCTGAAACATTCTATGTATTAACAAACGAGTTGAAGTCTTTGGCTTTAGATGTTGAGATTTATGACGAGGTGGAAGAAGATGAAACGACTAGAACCAATTGAGATTCACGAAGAGAGTAGACCAAGGGATTTTAAAGCATTTCAATTAAGACTTGCAAGTCCTGAGAAGATCCGCTCATGGAGTTATGGTGAGGTCAAAAAGCCAGAAACCATTAACTATCGTACGCTCAAACCTGAGCGTGATGGCCTTTTTTGTGCAAAAATCTTTGGACCCGTTAGAGATTATGAATGTCTATGCGGAAAATACAAAAAGATGCGTTATAAAGGCATCAAATGCGAGAAATGTGGTGTTGAAGTAACCAGCACAAAAGTGAGACGTTCACGTATGGGACACATCGAGTTAGTAACTCCTGTGGCACATATCTGGTATGTTAACTCACTCCCAAGCCGTGTGGGAACACTGCTTGGTGTTAAAATGAAAGACCTTGAGCGTGTATTGTATTATGAAGCATACATTGTTGAATATGCAGGGGATGCTTTCTATGATGCTGAAAACAAAAATAAAGTTGTAGCGTACGATGTTCTTAATGAAGAGCAATATCAATCATTACAACAACGTTTTGGTGATACAGGTTTTGTGGCTAAAATGGGTGGTGAGGTTATTCGTGATTTATTAGCGAGTATTGACCTTGTTGAAGTTCTTAGTCAGTTAAAAGAAGATATTAATCAAACCAGTTCAGAAGCAAAGAAAAAAACGATTATTAAACGTCTTAAAGTTGTTGAAGCATTTTTACACAGTGGCAATCGCCCTGAGTGGATGATGATCACAATGCTTCCTGTTCTTCCACCAGATCTAAGACCACTTGTGGCACTTGATGGCGGAAAATTTGCAGTTAGCGACGTGAACGATTTATATCGTCGTGTTATCAACAGAAATGCTCGTTTGAAACGTTTGATGGAGCTTGACGCGCCTGAGATTATTATTCGCAACGAAAAAAGAATGCTTCAAGAAGCTGTTGATGCGTTATTTGATAATGGTCGTAGAGCCAATGCGGTTAAAGGTGCTAACAAGCGTCCTTTAAAATCGCTTTCAGAGATCATTAAAGGTAAACAAGGACGTTTCCGTCAAAACCTTCTTGGTAAAAGGGTTGACTTCTCTGGTCGTTCAGTAATCGTTGTTGGACCAAACTTGAGAATGGATCAATGTGGTCTTCCAAAACAGATGGCATTAGAGCTTTTCAAACCGCATTTGTTAGCGCGTCTTGAAGAAAAAGGTTACGCTACAACGGTCAAACAAGCGAAGAAAATGATTGATAGTAAAACCAATGAAGTATGGGAATGTCTCGCTGAAGTGGTTAAAGGTCATCCGGTTATGTTAAACCGTGCGCCTACACTTCACAAACTCTCTATTCAGGCGTTTCACCCTGTTTTGATTGATGGAAAAGCGATTCGTTTGCATCCTCTTGTTTGTTCTGCATTCAACGCGGACTTCGACGGCGATCAAATGGCGGTTCACGTTCCTCTTTCACAAGAAGCAATTGCTGAGTGTAAGATTTTGATGCTTAGTTCTATGAACATCTTGCTTCCAGCTTCTGGTAAAGCGGTAACGGTTCCAACACAAGATATGGTCTTGGGTCTTTACTACTTAACCTTAGAGAAGCCAAATGCCAAAGGAAGTAATAAAATTTTTGCAAATATCAATGAAGTGCATATTGCGATTGATGCAGGATTTTTAGATATTCATGCAAAAATTAAGACACGTATTAACGATAGAGTTCTCTTTACCACAGCAGGTCGTTTGATTTTAAAATCAATCTTGCCAGATTTTGTTCCAGAAGAGCAATGGAATAAAATTTTGAAAAAGAAAAATATCGGTGCTTTGGTTGATTACATTTTTAAAGAGGGTGGTATTGGTATCACTGCAGGATTTTTGGATAATCTTAAAAATCTTGGTTTTAAATATGCAACACAAGCTGGAATTTCAGTCTCTATTGATGATATTCGCGTCCCTGATACCAAAGTTAAAAAGATTAAAGAAGCAAAGAAAAAAGTACGTGAGATTCAAAAACAGTTCAGTTCTGGTTTATTAACAGAGCAAGAGCGTTATAACAAAATTATTGATATTTGGACCGACACAAACAATGATGTAGCTTCTGAGATGATGAAGCTTACAGAGAGCCATAAAGGTGGATTTAACTCTATTTATATGATGGCAGATTCTGGAGCGCGTGGTTCTGCTGCTCAGATCCGACAGCTAGCCGGTATGAGGGGTCTTATGGCGAAACCTGATGGAAGTATTATTGAAACACCAATTATTTCAAACTTCCGTGAAGGTCTAAACGTCCTTGAGTACTTTATTTCAACGCACGGTGCGCGTAAAGGTCTTGCGGATACCGCTCTTAAAACAGCGAATGCGGGTTACTTGACACGTAAACTTATCGACGTTGCACAAAACGTAAAAGTTACCATGGATGATTGTGGTACACACGAAGGTGTTGAAATCACAGAAATCAGCGAGAGTGGTGAGCTTGTAGAGTCATTATATGAGCGTGCAACAGGACGTGTCTTGGCTGAGGATGTTATTGATACGATTACCAATGAAGTACTCTTTACTGAGGGAACACTCATTGATGAGAAGAGCGCACAAGCCCTTAAAGAGGCAAGTATTAAGTCGGTTGTTATTCGTACACCGATTACATGTAAAGCTAAAAAAGGTGTCTGTGCTAAATGTTATGGTACTAACTTGGCAGAGGGCACATTGGTTCGTCCAGGTGAAGCGGTTGGTATTATTTCAGCGCAATCCATTGGTGAGCCAGGAACTCAGTTGACACTTCGTACATTCCACATCGGTGGTACGGCATCAACAGAATCTCAAGATCGTCAAGTTATTGCTCAAAAAGAGGGTTTTATCCGTTACTACAATGTCAAAACATATGTAACTAAAGAGGGTAAAAACATCGTTGCTAACCGTAGAAATGCGGCAGTCTTACTTGTTGAACCAAAGATCAAAGCACCGTTTAAAGGTACAATAGAGATCGATACAGCTCACGAAGAGACGGCAATTACACTGACAGGTGCAGGCGAAAATATTCGTTATACACTTCGTAAAAGTGACTTTGCAAAGCCAAATGAGCTTGCAGGTGTTAGTGGTAAAATTGAGGGTAAATTCTATATTCCTTACGTAAGTGGTGACGTGGTTGAAATGAATGAGAGCATCGTAGAGGTTATTAAAGAGGGTTGGAACGTTCCAAGCCGTATTCCGTATGCGAGTGAGCTCAAAGTTAAAAATGGTGATCCAATCATTCAAAAAATTCATGCAGATGCTAAAGGTATTGTCAAATACTATAAACTTCGTGGGGATTATTTAGAGAGAATTCATGAAATTGTAAAAGGTCATATCGTTAAAGAAAAAGGTATTTTTGCCGTTATCGCTGATGATGATGATCGAGAAGCAATTCGTCACTATATTCCACGTGATTCAATTATTGATGTGAATGATAATAGCGTGGCAGAGTCAAAAACGCTTCTTGCTTATCCATCAACCAGTGAGCAAATTACGATTGCTGAGTGGGATCCGTATTCAACTCCAATTATTGCCGAAGATGCGGGTACCATTACATTTGAAGACATTGAACCAGGTATCAGTGCGACGGAACAATTTGATGATATGACAGGACAAAGTAGACTTGTTATCAACGAATATCTTCCAAGTGGCATGAAACCAACGATTATTATTGCGAATAAAAATGGTGAGATCGTTAAATACCAATTAGAGCCAAAAACAGCGATCTTCGTTCAAAATGGCGTGACCGTTGGTTTGGCAGATCTTATCGGTAGAACACCTAAAGCGATTGCAAAATCGAAAGATATTACCGGGGGTCTTCCACGTATTAGTGAACTTTTTGAAGCACGTCGTCCTAAAAATGCTACTGTCATTGCAGAGATTGATGGAACGATTCGTTTTGGTAAGCCACTACGTTCAAAAGAGCGTATTATCATTGAAGCAAATGATGGTACAAGCGTCGAGTATTTGGTTGATCGTAATACACAAATTCACGTTCAATCAGGTGAGTTTGTACATGCGGGTGAGAGACTTACTGATGGTGTTATTTCAAGTCATGATATTTTACGTATTATGGGTGAGAAAGCACTTCACTATTATCTTATCAGTGAGATTCAGCAAGTTTACCGTGGTCAAGGCGTTGCGATTAACGATAAACACATTGAGGTCATCGTGTCTCAAATGTTACGTCAAATTCGTATCGTTGATAGTGGTGATACGAAATTTATCATGGGTGATTTGATTAGCCGTCGACGTTTTAGAGAAGAAAATGAAGCGGTTATGAAAATGGGTGGAGAACCAGCTATTGCTGAGCCAACACTTCTGGGTGTTACGCGTGCAGCGATCGGTAGTGATAGTGTTATCTCCGCAGCTTCGTTCCAAGAGACAACCAAAGTTCTTACTGAAGCGAGTATTGCAGGTAAGATGGATATGCTTGAAGATCTTAAAGAAAATGTTATTTTAGGACGCATGATTCCAGTTGGAACCGGTCTTTATCAAAACAAAAGTTTTAATCTAGAGTTAAACCCAAGTAGAGGTTAAGTTAAGGTTCCCTTAACTTAACCTTTTTTTAAGCTATTTTTAAATAAAATTAGCACCTATTTTTTACAAAATAAAGGAAATAATGTGCCAACCATTAACCAACTCGTCAGAAATGAGAGAAAAAAGGTGATTAAAAAATCAAAATCACCTGCACTTGATAAGTGCCCTCAAAGAAGAGGCGTTTGTACAAGAGTTTATACTACAACTCCTAAGAAACCAAACTCTGCTTTGAGAAAAGTTGCCAAAGTCAAATTGACCAGCGGTTTTGAAGTCATTAGCTACATCGGTGGCGAGGGACACAACCTACAAGAACACTCCATTGTATTGGTACGTGGCGGTAGGGTAAAAGATTTACCAGGTGTTAAGTACCATATCGTACGTGGTGCGCTTGATACTTCAGGTGTTGCAAAAAGAACGGTGTCTAGAAGTAAATACGGTACAAAAAGACCAAAAGCTAAATAAATTTAACAGCAGGTGATGTCCATTGATTTGACATCATTTGAGTAAAATTTTTAAAAAATTTGAAGGAATATAGATATGAGAAGAAGAAAAGCTCCTGTAAGAGAAGTATTACCAGATCCAATCTACAATAGCAAGATTATCACAAAGTTTATCAATGCATTGATGCTCGATGGAAAAAAGAGTGTTGCTACTAAAGTATTTTATGGTGCGTTAGAGTTAGCTGAAAAAAGAAGTGGAACCTTAAAAGGTATTGAAATTTTTAACGGTGCTATCGATAACGTTAAACCAGTTATGGAAGTAAAAAGTAGACGTGTAGGTGGAGCAACATACCAAGTTCCGGTAGAAGTTAGAACAACTCGTCAACAAGCATTGGCTCTTCGATGGTTGGTTTCTTATTCACGTAAAAGAAGTGAGAGAACCATGATCGAGAGGTTGGCAAATGAACTTTTAGATGCGGCTAATAGTAGAGGCGCAACCTTTAAGAAAAAAGAAGATACTTATAAAATGGCAGAAGCAAACAAAGCGTTTGCTCACTATCGCTGGTAAAATGGTGATGGGAATGTTCGCTGATATGGTGTACATTCCCTCTCTTCAAGAACTACACTCCTAATATAACAAGGAAATTATAATGGCAAGAAATACCCCTATTGAAATGGTTAGAAACATCGGTATTGCTGCGCACATTGATGCAGGTAAAACCACAACAACAGAAAGAATCCTTTTTTACACCGGCATCTCTCATAAAATTGGTGAGGTACATGATGGTGCTGCAACAATGGACTGGATGGAGCAAGAAAAAGAAAGAGGTATTACCATTACTTCTGCTGCGACAACATGTTCATGGAAAGATCACCAAATTAATATCATCGACACCCCAGGCCACGTTGACTTCACCATTGAAGTTGAGCGTTCTATGCGTGTTCTTGATGGCGCTGTAGCTGTATTTTGTGCAGTTGGTGGCGTTCAACCACAGTCTGAGACTGTTTGGAGACAAGCAAATCGTTACCAAGTTCCAAGAATGGTATTTGTTAACAAAATGGACCGTGTTGGTGCAGATTTCTATAATGTTGAATCACAAATTAAAAATCGTTTAAAAGCGAATCCAGTGCCAATTCAAATTCCTATTGGCGCAGAAGAGAATTTCAAAGGTGTTGTTGATCTCGTAGAGATGAAAGCACTCGTTTGGGATGATGACGCTGCAATGGGTTCAAACTACCAAGTCGTTGAAATTCCAGCTGACCTTGCTGATAAAGCAAAAGAATACCGTGAAAGAATGGTTGAAGCAGTTTCTGAGACCAGTGATGAATTGATGGAAAAATACCTTGGTGGTGAAGAACTAACCAAAGCTGAAATTAAAGCAGGTATTAAAGCTGGATGTCTTGCAATGACATTTATCCCTATGATCTGTGGTACAGCATTTAAAAACAAAGGTATTCAACCAATGTTGGATGCTGTTATTGATTATATGCCAGCTCCAACTGAAGTACATGCTATTAAAGGTGAGTACGAAGACGGACATGAGTGTGTTGTTGATTCAACAGACGAAGGCGAATTCGCAGCTCTTGCATTTAAAATTATGACAGATCCATTTGTTGGTCAATTAACATTCGTTCGTGTTTATCGTGGTTCATTGGAAAGCGGAAGTTATGCTTACAATACAACAAAAGATAAAAAAGAGAGAATTGGTCGTTTGCTAAAAATGCATGCGAACAAAAGAGAAGAGATCAAAGTACTTCACTCTGGTGAAATCGGCGCGGTTGTAGGTCTTAAAGACACACTAACAGGTGATACACTTGCGAGCGAAAAAGATCCTGTGATCCTAGAGAGAATGGTATTCCCAGATCCTGTTATCTCTGTTGCGGTTGAGCCTAAAACAAAAGCGGATCAAGAGAAAATGGGTATTGCACTTCAAAAACTTGCTCAAGAAGATCCAAGCTTTAGAGTTGAGACAGATGAAGAGAGTGGTCAAACCATCATCTCTGGTATGGGCGAGCTTCACTTAGAGATTCTTGTTGATCGTATGTTACGTGAGTTTAAAGTTAGTGCAGAAGTAGGTCAACCACAAGTTGCTTACCGTGAGACAATCCGCGCATCAGTTAACCAAGAATACAAATACGCAAAACAATCTGGTGGTCGTGGTCAATACGGTCACGTTTACCTCAAAATTGAACCTCAAGATGCAGGTCTTGGTTATGAGTTTGTTAACGATATCAAAGGTGGAGCAATTCCAAAAGAATTTATCCCTGCTGTTGATAAAGGTATTAAAGAAGCACTTGGTGCTGGTGTTCTTGCAGGTTATAAAGTGGAAGACGTTAAAGTTACACTTTATGATGGAAGTTACCATGATGTTGACTCCTCTGAGATGGCATTTAAATTGGCTGCTTCTATGGGCTTCAAAGAGGGTTGTAGAAAAGCGAAACCAGTTATTCTTGAGCCAATCATGAAAGTTGAAGTAGAGACTCCAGAAGACTTTATGGGTGACGTTATCGGCGATCTTAACAGACGTCGTGGACAAATCAACTCTATGGATGATAGAAGCGGTAACAAAATTGTTAACGCATTCTGCCCATTGGCTGAGATGTTCGGTTACTCTACAGATCTTCGTTCTCAAACACAAGGTCGTGCTTCTTACTCTATGGAATTCGATCATTATGATGAAGTTCCTAGAAACGTTGCAGAAGAGATTATCAAAAAACGTAACGGTTAATTAGTTTATATGTAAAGAGTCTTTGGGCTCTTTACATCCTTCCTTTTCTTCTTATAATTCAATTTTTATTTTCCCCATCAACTTATTTTTGTAGTACATTAAACAATAAATGGTTATAATCCTGCGCTTTCTTAAACATGTCTCTATTTGTGTGTTAAATGCGCTAAAAAGGTTAAAATTTGATAGATATAAAACATTTAAGTAAATATTTTGACAATCAAAAAGTTTTAGATGATATAAGTTTACATGTCAATGCAGGTGAGATATTTGCTATTGTTGGGCATAGTGGCGCTGGTAAATCAACGTTACTTCGTTGTATCAATGGTCTTGAAGGCTTTAGTGAAGGTGATATGAGTGTTCTTGGAAAAGAAGTCAAGCATTTAAGTGAAAGTGGCTTAGGTGAGTTACGAAAAAATATTGGGATGATTTTTCAAAACTTCTCTTTACTCAATCAAAAAAATGTGTACGATAATATTGCCCTTCCGATGAAAGTTTGGGGATACAGCAACGATGAGATTAAAATACGCGTTGATGAACTTTTAAATCTTGTAGGTCTAGAAAGTAAAAAATTTGTTTACCCTAAAGAGCTTAGTGGTGGGCAAAAACAGCGTGTTGCCATTGCTAGAGCACTAACTCTGAATCCAAAAATACTTCTCAGTGACGAATCCACCAGCGCCCTTGATCCTAATACCACAAAATCTATCTTAGAACTTTTACAAGAGATCAATACTAAACTTGGCGTGACTATCATCATTGTAACCCACGAAATGGAAGTGGTGAAAAAGGTGGCTTCTCGCGCACTACTTTTAGAAGATGGAAAAGTGATAGGTCTTGGAAGAATTGACGAACTTTTCTTACGACCTGATGAAAAAATGATGAAGTTTTTGGGCGAAGATGAAGAGTTGCCAAAAGAGGGTGTCAATATAAGGCTTTATTTCCCGAGTAATGTTTCGTATAACCCAATTGTCACAACTATGGCTAGAGAGTTGAATATAAATTTTAATATTGTCTGGGGAAAGCTCGAAAAATTAAATGACAATGTCGTTGGCACGCTTGTCATTAATATTGACGAACAAACTTCAATCGTGATAAAGAACTATTTGCAAGAAAAAGCTGAAGTTATTTGGGAGGTTATCTAAGATGAATCAATACCTCATAGAGTTTTATGAAAAATCTTTTGGGATGAAACAGGTCTTGCTGGAGGCTGTTATTGAAACACTTACCATGAGTTTGATTTCAACGCTAGTAGCCACAGTCATTGGGTTTATACTTGCGATTATTTTGGTTATTGCCGATAAAGAGGGTCTTTCTCCCAATGCCTATATCTATAAAAGTTTAGACATTATAATCAATACGTTGCGTTCATTTCCCTTTATTATTCTCATCATTGTTCTTTTCCCTTTGACAAAGTTTTTGGTTGGAAAACAGACAGGAACGTTTGCTATGATTGTACCACTTATCATTGGTACCGCCCCATTTATCGCAAGAATGATTGAGAATGCTTTTAAAGAAGTTGACTCAAGTGTTATCGAAGCTGCAAAATCTTTTGGGGCAACCAAATTTCAGATTATTTTGAGAGTTTTGCTTCCTGAGGCATTTCCAAGTATTATCTCCGCTATTACATTAGCGTTGATTATAATTATTGGTTTTTCAGCAATGGCAGGAACTGTTGGTGGTGGTGGTCTTGGTGCGGTGGCTATGAATTATGGTTATTATAGATTTGATGGAATCTACATCTTTTGGACAGTATTTATTTTAATTGTACTTGTCCAAATTTTCCAAAGCATAGGCGACTTTCTCTACAAAATCATTAAACATTAAATCGCTATTTTTTGGCGTATCAAATTCATATTCAGTCTTTCTTAATACGAATGACGTTAACATTTCAATATGTATACTAAATTAATAGATTTACTATACATTATTTTGAGCAATTCAAAGGGGTACACATGTATAAACGTTTAGGGGCTATTTTAGTTGGAGCACTACTTGCATTTAGTGGTTGCAGTGGCGATAAAAAAGTTGAAGAAAAAGCGGTTGCAAAAGAAGATAAAAGTGCAAAAACAATTATTGTTGGTGCTACACCCGTACCTCATGCTGAAATATTGGAAGTTGTAAAACCTCTTTTAGCTAAAGAAGGGTACACACTTGAAATTAAAGTTTTTAATGATTATGTGATTCCAAATAAAGTAACAGACAGTGGTGAAATTGATGCAAACTTTTTCCAACATTCACCGTATCTTGCCGAATTTAATAAAAACCAAGGTACTAAACTTGTCAGTGTTGGCAATGTTCATATCGAGCCAATGGGAATTTATTCTAAAAAAGTTAAATCTCTTAGTGAGTTAAAAGATGGCGATACCGTTGCAATTCCAAATGATGCAACAAATGGTGGAAGAGCTTTAGATGTTTTAGCAACAGCAGGACTCATCAAGTTAAATGATGTTGCACTTAAAACAAAACTGGATATTGTTGAAAATCCAAAAAATCTTAAATTTACAGAGCTAGAAGCAGCACAACTTCCTCGTGTTATTGAAGATTTTACATTGGCAGTTATCAACACAAATTATGCGCTTTCAGCAGGGCTGAATCCAACGACAGATGCTCTTGGATTAGAGTCTGCAAATTCTCCATACGCGAATATTATCGTGGTTAAAGCAGGTAATGAGGCGAGTGCTAAAACACAAGCGCTCATCAAAGCGGTTAAATCTGAGGAAGTTAAAAAGTTTATCACTGAAAAATACAAAGGTGCTATCGTTCCAGCTTTCTAAAATCTATGCGAAGCGTATTGCAAAGTACGCTTCGTTTCTTCTTTTCTAAACCCCGCCAAGAGCTAAGTAAGTTTTGGTATAATACCCACCTCAAAAGAATAGACTCATTGTTGTCCTCATAGCTCAGCAGGATAGAGCATCAAATTCCTAATTTGAAGGCCGTGCGTTCGAATCGCACTGAGGACACCACCCCTTTAATTGAATAATAGATCAATCTTCTCAAGACTAACATCATCCAATGTAAATTCAAAAATAGATAAGTCTTCTTCCATATGCTTAAGCGATGTTGTACCATTAAGAGGGATGATATCCCGTTGTGTTACATAACGGTAAAAAATCTGCTCAACACTTTTAGTATACTGATGAGCGATTGTTTGAAGTGTAGGAGAATGTACAATATGCGGATTTGCACTCAGTGTCCAAAAACTCTGATAGATAATACCTTGCTCTTTGCACCAAATACGTAAAGATGCATCGTAATGTGAATCTGCATAAAAGCGGTTTTGTACCACTGAAGGCTTAATACGAGCATCTTTATAAAGTTGCTCCACTAAAGAGAGATCATAACAATTGCTAATGCCAATTTGATGGGTATCTCCATTTTCACAGAGTGTTTCTAAGGTTCTCCATGCCCTCAGTAAATGAGTATAAGGAAAGAGTGGAGAATGCAACAATAAGGAATCCAGATACTCGGTACGTAGGTTTTGCTTGGAGACGTTACATGACGTCATAATCTGCTCTTCTAAAGAAGCCTGAGCTTTATAGGGAAGGCGTTGTGGATCTTGTCCCGATAGTGGTGTGAATTTGGTTTGAATAAAAAGTGCTTCTCTTTTTCCACCTTTGTTGTAAAAACGCTCTAGACCTTCACCTACCAATGCCTCTTCATAATGCTTTGGTTGGCATGCTGTATCGATTCCTTTAAACCCTTTTTCAAGCGCTAATGCAACTAAATCCGCAGTACGCTCTTTTTTCCATGCCGTACCATAAAGCATACACGGAATGTGAACGTTTTGGTTACTTATAACATAGTCCATGTGAACTCCTTTCATACATTAATTATCTTGCAACATTAGGTTGCAAGTAGTAAAAGCACCAAAGGTGCGTGGGCTTTGTGCCGAGCAAAACACAGTGTTAACGTAGTGTTTAAAGCTTTGCTTTAAATACGTGTTAAGAGTTCTATTATAGAAAAAGAAATTTTCAATGGTGCTTTCTTTGTATGATTAAACGTATCATGTAAAGAGATCCATATATGCCAAAGTGTAGGATATGCTAAAGGAGATACGATGTTAACATACCATGCGCAAACGATGCACAGTTACAGCTCTGTGCGCACGAAATCCCATTTTATGGATTGGGAGCATCAACCCACACAATTTAAAATTTATCCTGAAACCTTTAAACGTATTGCTCTTACTAAACACAATCCAGACCATCAATTTTTTTACCTTATTGGAGGCCTAACGGCACAGAAAAGCTACCCTGGAGTTACCTATGCTTTGCGAACAAACCCCAGTGCTGGGGCACTTTATCCTACCGAAGTCTATGTGCAGATACGAGGTGTCAAAGGTTTTGAAGATGGCATTTACCATCTGAGTCCTTATGAGTCAGCTCTTGTGTTATTGCATAGCTTAGCGAAGGAAGAAGGGGTTGAAAATTTTTTACATATGAAGTGTGTTGAGGGGTTTGTATTTCTCTTTTCTGCTATCTATTACCGATCATCATGGAAATACCATGACCGTGCATATCGCTACTGTTTACATGATACGGGGCATATGCTTGGCACGTTAGAGGCTTCGTGCCTGCTTGCAAAGAAGGCGTATCGTATTGTGTATGATGCCGATAAACAAGCGTTAAATACTCTTTTTGGTTTTGGAAATGAAGAGTTCTTTCTCTCAACTGCCGTGGTTGGAGAGGAAAAAAGCTTTATCTGTCAAACGCCTTTGATGCAGTTGTCTTATGTAGATGGCACAGGAACTTTTGAAGCCAATGCGCTCATTGAGCAAACATATGCTAAAACCTGTGCGCTTCACTCAAAACCACAATTCACAATGCCGACCGTTGCCTTAGATCAAGAACGTTTCAAACAAGCGATATGGAAACGCCGCTCAATTCGAGAATTTACGCAAAAAGCTCTTTGTAAAGAAGAATTTTTAGAGGTCATGGCATTTATCAACGCGCCAATTCCAAGTGATTGTGATACGGATATTGAAATTTATGCAATTATCAACCGTGTGGAAGGTATGTGGAAAGGGGTTTACAAAGAGGGTGATTATGTGCAATCAGGTGATTTTGCACGTAAAGCGGGGTATCTTTGCTTGGAACAAGCCTTGGGCGAAGAAAGTGGCGTCACCTTTTTTCTCGTAGGGCATGATGAGCAAAATTATCAAGCAATGGTACAAAAAGCAGGCATTATCGGGCATAGGCTGTATCTTATCAGTAGCTACCTTGGGTTTGGTTGCAGTGGCATTGGAGCGTATTATGATGAAGAAGTTGCTGAATTTTTAAAGAGCAAAGGTATGATACTTTATGCTTTAGCCATTGGTCGCTAAAAAAACAAAATGCTACTTCAGTGGTGCATATGAAGCTCATGCGTAAATTCGCAGGAAACGTTCTACTTTCTTCATAAAATCCTATGTTATAATGAGTGAAACTCTGCTAATCTAATATGCTAAAGGAGCATTTATCATGGCAAGCATCGCATCCATAAGGTGGACAGCCTTTTTCCCGATTATCGTTACGCTTCTTATCGCTCTTTATCCAACTCCTTCAGGTCTTGAACAACACGCTTGGTATTTTTTCGCCATATTTGCAGGTACGATTGCTGCATTGGTTATGGAATCATTCACTTTTGCAGCGGTAGGGCTTATGGGAGCTACCCTTGTTACGGTTCTTGCTCCTTGGGTACTTTTTGGCGCTAAAGAGTTGGCTAACCCAAAATTTAAGGCTCCAGAAGAAGCCATTAAATGGATGCTAACAGGCTGGAGTAGTACAACCGTATGGCTTGTTTTTTCTGCTTTTACCTTTGCTTTGGGGTATGAAAAATCAGGATTAGGGCGTCGTATTGCTTTGATTTTGGTCAAACTGATGGGGCGCAGAACACTATTACTTGGCTATGCCGTCATGCTCTCTGATGCGCTGATCGCACCGTTTACATCTTCCAATACCGCACGCAGTGGCGGTATTATTTTCCCTATTGTACGCAACCTTCCACCTCTGTACGATTCAAAACCGAACGATCCATCATCACGTAAAATTGGTGGTTATGTCATGTGGGTTGCTTTTGCGACTACGGGTGTTACCAGTTCAATGTTTTTAACGGCATTAGCTCCCAATCTTTTGTGTGTTGAGATTATCCGAAAAATCACCAAGATTGATATCTCATGGACAGATTGGTTTTTTGCGGCAGCTCCTTTTGGTATAGCCATGTTGTTGTTACTCCCGCTCTTGATTTATTGGGTTTATCCACCTGAAATTAAAGAAGGTGATGCTGTACCACAATGGGCGGCGAGTGAACTCGTAAAAATGGGTAAAGTCACGCTCAATGAGATTGTGCTTGGGTTGATTGTTTTTACGGCTATTTTGTTTTGGATATTTGGTGCAAAAATCATCAATGCCACAACCGTAGCCCTTGTTGCTGTTTCACTGATGATGATCTTTAAAATTGTAAAGTGGGATGATATTGCAGGCAATAAGACAGCATGGAATACCATCGTACTCTTGGCGTTTTTGGTTTCATTAGCGGAAGGTCTTTCACGAACAGGCTTTATTCATTGGTTTGACAATGGTATAGCAGGTTATATGCAAGGCTTCTCTCCTATTGTTGCGATGTATGTGCTTGTCGCGATCTACTTCTTTTCGCACTATATGTTTGCTAGTACGACACCCCATGCTACGGCTATGATGCCTGTGATGCTTGCTGTTGGTATGAGTGTTCCCGATATGCCCATCAAAGAGTTTGCCCTGCTCTTAGCTATGACACACGGTATTATGGGCGTTATTACACCTTTTGCTACAGGGCCTGCCCCTTTGTATTATGGTGCTGGGTATATTACAGGTAAAGATTTTTGGAAGCTTGGTTTTATCTTTGGCGTGATATTTATTGTAGCGCTCTTAGGTCTAAGTGCGCCTGTTATGTTGGCTATGCGTTGATGCAAAGCGTGAGTGTATCTTTACACTCACGCTTTTTTTACATGTATGTGTTAGAGTGATTTTAATTTTAAATAGGTGTAGTATAAAAGCGCAAGTGCAGAGCTGTACACGATGCAACCAAGTCCAATCCACATCCACATAAATGAGAGTTCAAAATAGCTTACAATGAGTGTGTATACAACACTCGGTGCTAGGATTTGTCGGAAGAATCCGACGTAGAAAATCATAGCGGGTTTTTTGATACCTTGAAGGGTTGCTACACACGAAAAATGCGTTACATAACCGCAAAAAAGAAAGAGCATCACATAAATATACGTTGTTCCATAAGAGATCACTTCGCTACTCGGATCAAACTGAGAAACCAGCCACTTTCCACTCAACAGTAAAATCCCCATGCCTATAAGACCTAGCGTATACCCATAACTAAGGGCATAAAAAAGCGTTTGACGGACACGCTCTAGTTTGCCTGCGCCCATGTTATTTGAAACTAAACTGAGTGTTGCGCTGCTGATACCAAGGGATGGAAGTAACATTAACTGTTCAACTCTGTACCCTATGCCATACCCTGCGACAGCCTGATAGCCGTAAAGTGTGACAAAATGAAGTGCAATGATGGAGCAAAATGACATCATTAACATATTAAGCCCTGGAGGGGTTGCTTGGGTTATAAATTCTTTGTAAATACGTCTATCAGGATAAAAATGTTCTTTACAGGTAAAGTTAATCAGTCCTGTTTGTAGGCTTTTATAAAGTAAGTATGCGGCATTAATGGCTTGAACCAAGACTGTGGCAAAAGCAATGCCTGCTATGCCCATTGCAGGAATAAATCCCCAGCCATAGATAAACAGAGGATTGAACACAATATTGGCAAAAAAACCAAAAATAAGCGTGTTACGATAACTCTTAGTATCGCCTGTGGCAACAAGCACACTGTTGAGTGCAAAGTTAGCAAAAAAGAGGGCTGAGCCTAGCAAAATGACTTCGATGAAGCTCAGTGCCAAAGCATGATAACGCTCTTCCGTTCCGATGGTATAAAGAAGTGGTGAAGCGAAGAAAAAGCCTAACAACCCCAAAATCATTCCAACACCAATAATAAGGGCAACCCCTTTTTTGGCAATCAAGCTGGCAAGAAAAATGTGTTGTTTCCCATACGCATGTCCGATGAGCGCTGTTAAAGCGCTGGTTCCACCATAAGCAAGCCCGATAACAAGAAAGAAGAGAAACGAAGAAGCAGACAAAGCCGCAAGCGCTTCAGTAGAGATAAGACCTGCATAGTAGGTATCGACGATGTTGTAGAGTGTATTAAAAAGCATACCAAGGCTTGAAGGAATCGATAGCTGGCGTAAAAGTGTTGGTATGGGTTGGTGTGTCAGTGATGTCGAATCCATGTAGGCTCTTTTTGATTTTATGATAACGCGTTAATGCTTCAAAAAAGCACTCATTAATTCCTCATTTTATTTCGTTAAGCTTCATAGTATAAAAATAAAAATTACACCACATATGTAATTTTTATTTAAGTTTTGTCGTTTGCTATGAAAAAATTGTTTATCCTAAGGAGTATAGAATGACAAAGAAAATGGACAGAAGATCGTTTCTCAAAGTAGGAACAGCAGCAACAGGGGCTGCAATCGCAACGGTAAATGCTGAGGCGATTCCTTTGGTGGGGGATTCTATTTTGCAAGATGGTGTTGATGGAATGAGTGCTTCACACTTTGGCGCAGTTAAGACTAAAGTGCGCAACGGTCGGTTTGAAAGTGTGGAAGCATTTGAGGAAGATCGTTATCCTTCTAGCATGATTCAAGGGCTTCCAGCGCGTACCTATGCGCAAGATCGTATCTTATACCCATGCGTTCGTGAGGGGTATTTGAAACATGGGTACAAAAGCGATAAAAGTAAACGTGGCTCAGACAAATATGTTCGCGTCTCATGGGAAAAAGCCTTTGATTTGATCGCAGATGAGCTTAAACGTGTCTATAAAAGTTACGGGCCTGATGCTGTTTTTGGAGGAAGTTACGGTTGGTTTTGTGTCGGAAGTCTCAACAACCCACAAGCGTTGGTCGGCAGAATGTTAGGCGTTGCAGGTGGCTATACGTCACGTACCTTGACCTACTCAACCCATGCGATTCGTGCGATCACCCCTTATGTAACAGGTGGTGATGAGTCGAGTAACCAACAAACCGCGTATCCAAACCTGATTGCCAACTCTGAATGCATCGTTTTTTGGAGCAGTGATCCTATCAACACCAACCAAATTGCGTGGGGCGTGCCAGATCATCAATCGTATGAGTATATGAAACAACTCAAGGCTGAGGCTAAAAAACGCAACATCAAGTTCTACTGCATCGATCCAGTTTATAACAACACCGCGATGTATTTTGGAGCAGAACACATCAAAGTGCGCCCAACGACCGACGTTGCGATGATGCTCGGTATGGCACACTATCTGTACAGTGAAAACCTCTATAGCAAAGAGTTTGTGGAAAAATACACCAGCGGTTTTGCAGAGTTCAAAGCCTATCTTTTAGGTGAAGGTGACGATAAAGTTATCAAAACACCCGAGTGGGCGGCTAAAATTTGTGGCGTGGAGGCAAGTGTGATTAAACTGCTTGCTAAAGAGTTTGCCTCAAAACGTACAATGCTCATGGGTGGTTGGGGATTCCAAAGAGCGCATCATGGGGAACAACCTCACTGGATGCTGATTACCTTAGCGAGTATGCTTGGTCAGATCGGACTTCCTGGTGGAGGATTTGGTTGTGCGTATCACTACTCAGATGGTGGTGTTCCAGCCCCTGCAGCAGCGACTGGTAATGCACTGAGTAACAATGGTAGTCAAGGAGCAGTTGCTGGTGCGGATGCCCCTGCTGCCTCTCCTGGTCTTACAGGTATGAGTGTTAACAGTAAAGTGGATGGCCCTTGGAAACAACGTAAAGTTCCTGTGATTCCTGTTTCACGTATCGTTGAATGTTTGGAAAATCCAGGTCTTGAGATCTTATTTGATGGCAAAAAACTCACCTATCCTGATTTGAAAATGGCGTACTGGGCGGGTGGAAATCCTTTCCATCATCACCAAGATCGTAACCGTATGATCAAAGCGTGGCAAAAATTTGAGACCTTTGTCGTCAATGAGTGCTTCTGGACAGCAACGGCGCGTATGGCAGACATTGTCCTTCCTGCAACAACGGAGCAAGAGCGCAATGACATCACCAAATCGCACACCAACAGCTACATCTTTGCAATGAAAAAAGCGGTTGAACCCGTCGGTGAAGCGATGGATGATTTTGATATTTTTGTGAACATCCTAAGACGCTTTAGTGCTGCTGAGGTGTTGGCGTTTACCGAGGGTAAAAGTAAGATGGAGTGGATCAAATCATTCTACGAAGAGTCTTTCAATAAAGCGAAAAAATCGGGTGTTGCGATGCCTTCCTTTGATGAATTTTGGGAAAAAGGGTTTGTGAAGTTTGAGACACCAGAATCGGCTAAAAATTTCATCAAGTATAAAACCTTTAGAGACAATCCTGTAACTCATCGTTTGGGAACGCCTTCGGGTAAAATCGAGATTTTCTCGAAAAAAATTGCAGGATTTGGCTACAAAGATTGCAAAGGGCATCCAACATGGTTTGAGCCGATGGAGTGGCTTGGCAGTTCTGTGGCAAAAGAGTTCCCACTCAATCTGGTCTCTCCACATCCAAAATACCGCCTTCACTCACAGCTCAATAACACATGGCTTCGTGATCTCGAAGAGGTTCAAGGCAGAGAGCCTATCTGGATGCACCCTAAAGATGCTGCCAAACGAGGTATTCAAAATGGCGATGTCGTGCGTATCTTTAACAAACGTGGACAAGTGCTCGGCGGTACTGTTGTCACTGAAGCGGTGATGGAAGGTGTTGTGCGTATGCAAGAGGGTGCTTGGTATGATCCTAAAGAGCCAGGTAAAATCGGTTCATTGTGTGTGCATGGTGATGTCAATGTTCTTATCGCTGATATTCCAACCTCTGAACTTGCCCAAGGCAATCAAGCCACAGCGCTTGTTGAAATTGAAAAATTTAAAGGGGAGTTACCTGCAATTGGTATCTTTAAAGCCCCTGTGATGAAAGGAATGTAATTCATGTTGTTTAAAACGACACTCTTAACGCTCTGCCTCACTTCGCTCCTTTTTGGAGCAGGTGGGTCGTTTATGAGCAAAAATAGCCCTCTGTTTTCTGATGCCAGTGCGAAAGAGGCTTTGGGTGAATTGATCGTTTCGGCTGAAGTGAAAGAGCTCTCAAAAAGTGGAGAATACACTGAAGTCGAATTTACAGGGTATCAGCCTAAAGACAGTGGCGTTGTGTATGAAAAAGCGGGGGTACTGATCGTTGGATTTGAGACCGCAAAAACCAGCGCAGTTAAAATCATCGGCGAAAAAACAGATGAGTATGGTACTGTTTGGTCACATGTGACAGTAAAAGGGTTTGTTGCCACCAGTGCACTTGGCAAAGACAAAGGGAGTATTTTAAAAGCAGGTAAAGATCTCTTTAGTGCCAAATGCGGTACGTGCCATGCCTTACATGCTGAGAGCGAGTTTGATGCCAACGTGTGGCCAAGCATTCTTGAAGCGATGGGTGAGCAAGCTGCACTTTCCAAAGATGAAAAGTATTCTATTATGAAGTATTTGCAAAACTATAAATAGGTTTGGTCTCCTTCGCCTTAAAAAGCGAAGGGACCTCATAACTCCCAAAGATAAAATAGGCTAAAATCTTTACATGTAACATCATTTCAAAGGATGAGAATGGAACTTTGGCTTGAAAAACTCAAATCTTTGCGCCTGCTGTACGCCGAGGATGAAGAGGGAATTCGAAAGCCCATGGCGAACACGCTCTCGTATTATCTTAAAGAGGTGATTGAGGCGAAGGATGGTGAAGAGGGGTTGGATCTTTACTACGAACAACGACCCGACATCATTTTAACCGATCTTCGTATGCCCAAAAAAGATGGGCTTTATATGGTTAAAGAGATCCGAAAGAGTGACAAAAAAACTC
This sequence comes from Sulfurospirillum sp., assembly GCF_036802865.1. NCBI lineage: Bacteria > Pseudomonadati > Campylobacterota > Epsilonproteobacteria > Campylobacterales > Sulfurospirillaceae > Sulfurospirillum > Sulfurospirillum sp. The sequence continues at coordinate 399,278 of NZ_DAIRVK010000001.1, forward strand.
CCATTTTGATGATAACTGCGCATACCGACAAAGAATATCTGCTTAGTGCCATTGAACTTAAAATCGAAAAATACCTCATAAAGCCTGTATCGCTGGATGAACTTCTAGCTTCTTTAAAACTCTGTGTTCATGAGATCGAATTGGATCGTAGTGTTACCGTTGAATGGGCTGGTTGTAGATTTGATTTTAAAAATAAACGTATTTTCAATGAGGGCAAAGAGATTGAGATGACGCATAAGGAGTCTGATTTTTTAGAGCTTTTAGTACGAAAAAAAGGGCTGGTGGTTAGCTATGAAGAGATTGAGCTTAGTGTATGGAAAGAGGAGTTTATGAGTATAGCTGCCCTTCGAACACTGGTAAAATCCTTACGTAAAAAACTTCCAAATCATCCTATTAAAAACCATTCCCAAGCAGGATACAGTTTTGAGAATTAGCTTTTTTCTCTGCTTACTTTTGAGCCTCTTTTGGGGCGTTGAAGTGGCTGAAGAAAAAGGTATTTACAACAAAGACACCAGTGGAGAGCGTGTTGTCCAAGGGCGAGATCCAAGGTCGCATATCAAAGTCTTTTTGCCCTCTATGTCGTATAACTATGTTTCCCGCTTGGTCAATGAAGGCTTAGTACGACTGGCTGAAAATGAACAAGGTTGGGAGTACTCTTTAGCAATGAAAAGTACCAAACTTTCTCCTTTGTTGTATGAATTTGAATTACGACAAGGCGTACGCTTTCAAGATGGAACTCCTTTTAATGCCGATTCCGTTATTCATAACTTTAACTATTTTTTAAAGCAGCCGTTTAACTATACGAACATTCATAATTCCCTTAAACGCGTTGAGAAAGTTTCAGATTTTAAAATTCGTTTGCATCTGTCCCAGCCGTATGGAATGCTTTTTCGTGATCTTGCACGCATTTACTTCTACTCTGAGACGTATTTGAATACCTTTGGTTGGGGTGGGGCTGAGACGGGAGCCAATATCAAAGCGTCAGGTCCGTATGGTTTGGGCCCTTATATATTGGTAGATGGAATGATTACGGGGCGTAAGCAGACACCAAAAGCTATTCTCAAAGCAAATCCTTACTACTGGGAGAGTGAATACCCTTCTATTGAAACCATTACCTTTTACACGGAGCTTGAGACACAAGAAGCACTCGACTTGGCACTTTTTAAAGATGGCGGGCTTGATTTTATGCAAATCCCTTTTAATAAAAAAATAGAGACGATGCTTTCGCCATACGCCAAATTAGTGTCCATGCCTTCAACACATAATTTTACGATCTATTTTAATCTTCTTAAACACTATTCACCTGTTGCCCGCAAAGAAGTGCGTCAAGCACTTAACTGCGCACTCAATCAGCAAAATTTACTGGATTTTACCTATAAAAAAGAGGGGAGGCTCAATCCTTCTGCTTTTGGTGAAAATGAGTGTCCGTTAGATAACGCTATGGTGGAGCGTACGTTGAAAGGCTTAGAGCTTAATGTCGCAACACAAGATTCGTTGCTTTTTTTATGGAAAGGGATTGAGTATCAGCTCTCTATGTATGGCGTGAAGCTTAAGTATACAACGACCACGAGTGAAAAAGAGATTTATAATCTCATGCAACAAAACCATAAAAGCATTCAAGACTGGGATATTTTGATCCAAAATACGCAAGATTGGTATGGTAGGCATCCATGGCCTGTTTATATTCGTTATCAAGAGAACAATCCATGGAGTTTTGTGCGCTATGATGCTGAAATGGAGCATTACATTCATCAATTTTTTGGGATCGAACAAGAAGATCCTTTGTTTAAAACGCTGACACATAAAATTCAAGATCGTGCTAAAAAAAAGGCATACATGTTGTTTGTACCTATCCCCAATGCCGTTTTTGCCATGAATAAAGAGCTTGTCTTTGATCCTCTTGGCATTGGCATGCAACCTTTTTGGAAAGCAAAAATCACCAATCAACACTGGTCTGTACGCGGAGATAAGCCTTATCCGACTGAATTCCAAATCCCTATTTTACCAAAGCGATTGCCATGAAAAAAATACCCATTAAATACAAGCTTTTTCTGCTTTTTAGTTTCTCCTTCATTGGTATGCTTCTTCTTGCGGAGCGCACATTCGCACTCTCAAAAGAGAACATCAGCAATGCCACAACTATTTTTGAAAATGCACGTAATACACAGCATTTGCAAGAGAATTATATTGAGCCGACCAATGTTTTACGTGAAATGAGCCTCGCTTTGGTTATGTCGCCCAATGAGGATTATCGCAAAACAATTGAGACCGATATTCTCAAACAACGTGAACGGTTAGAAGAGTATTTTTTAAAGCTTGACAATCAGACTTATACTTATTGGAAAACGTATGCCACCAGTGTTGAAAAAACATGTGCGTATCTTGCAGCACATTTTGAAGAGGGTGCTTTTGTCAATGTCAACAAGGAAGAGAGAACGCACTACTATGCGCTTTTAAATCGTCTAAAAACACTACAACATGACGCTGCAAATCAAGCTGAACAGAACTTTGCAGACATTCAAACAAGTGCACAAGCTCTTAAATATGAGCTTCTTCTAGGGGTGTTTTTACTCTCTACGTTGGTATTCTTAGTAGGGTATCTTCTCTCAAATCATATTGCCTCTTCGATTTTAAAACTCCAAGAGGGGCTCAAAGAATTTTTTGGTTACTTAGAGACTAAAAGCGTTCAGCCTAAGCCTATTGAACTTACAAGTCGTGATGAACTCGAAGATATGGCAAGATTACTGAACCGAAGTATTGCGAAGGCTTCTGCCAATATTGAGCAAGATATTGTTTTTATTGAAGATGCGATTAGTGTCGTGAATGATCTCAAAGTTGGAAAGCTCTCTTCACGTTTACACTCCAGTGCCCAAACACAAGAGCTACAACTGCTCAAAGATGTTGTCAATGCGATGATAGACAATTTGGAATCTAAAATTAACGAAGAGATTCTTAAGCGTACTGAGCAGGAGAAACTTTTGATTCAGCAAAGTAAACTTGCCAGTATGGGTGAAATGATTGGCAATATCGCACATCAATGGAGGCAACCTCTTGGCGAGATCAGTGCCTTATTGATGAATATTCAAGTTAAGCATGAGTTCAATGATTTGGATGAGGCGTATATGCTCGCATCGCTGCAGCAGTGTGTTAAAATTAATGCGTACATGTCAGGTACGATTAGCGATTTTCAAAACTTTTTTAAACCTTCCAAAGAGAAAGAGGTTTTCGAAATTAGTGAAGCGTGTCAGCGTTCCATTGCCATATTGCAAGCATCCTTAAAATACCATGGTATAGAATTTTCGTTTGATATTTCTGAAAAAATGGAAGTATTGGGGTATCCCAATGAGTTTGCACAAGCACTTCTTAATATTCTCTCCAACGCCAAAGATGTTCTCAGCGAGCGTGAGATCAGCAATCCTTTTATTCGGCTTTCTCTGAAAAAAGGGTACAAGTACATTTTGATTTTAATTGAAGATAATGGCGGTGGCATTGCGCCTGAGTATATGGATCGTATATTTGAGCCTTACTTTACAACCAAATATGCAAAGCAAGGCACGGGAATAGGGCTTTATATGACAAAGATGATTATTGAAAATAATATGAGTGGCGTTATACATGTCAAAAATACCGAAGCAGGGGCACTCTTTACGATTAAATTGCCAAGTGTTCCAGATGTAGGTTAGAAAAAGTTGAGCATGTAAGGGACAATTCTTACACGCTCAAGAATTTAGGCAAGTGCGTTTTTCTCTGCGATCATATTATCGAGGGTTCCAAAAAGGACTTTACTCTCTTTTTCCACTTCTTTAAAGTAATCAATAATTTGATCTTTCTCATCCAAGAGGTTTGATGAGGTTAATCGAATCAGTTTGACCACTTCCAGCACATGGCTATGGAAGCTTTCATGCGGTTTATAGAGTTCTTTAAAACTTTGAGTATCGCCAAAGATTTTTTGACCATCTTTTTGATACCACTCGCCAAGGCTACATGTTTCATGATTTTGAAATGCTGTCTCTTTGTCATTAACATAAACAGCGCTGTATGCGTTGGATTTAAAGATAGCATGGTTCATTTTTGCCAGTGTAATGAAGATAGTTTGCTGAATGGTATTAATATTAGTTGATGTTGTATTGGAGTGTTCTATGAGACTGTTAAACGTAGTGCTCAGTTGATCGAGTGTCTTTGTGGAGGCATCGGCATTGCTTTTCATTGCATCGGCATTTGTTTCAAGCCCTGCTGTTTCTTGTTGAAGCATTTTAATTGAGACGGCAATTTCAGCCGTTGCTTTTTGGGTGGTTTCTGCCAGTTTACGCACTTCATCAGCAACAACGGCAAAACCACGTCCATGTTCACCTGCACGTGCAGCTTCAATGGCAGCATTGAGTGCAAGAAGATTGGTCTTATCGGCAATATCATTGATCATATCAACCACATTGCTGATGTCTCGGGTACGTTGTGCTAAAACACCAATACTTTGTTCATTTTGGTTAACAAATTCAACCAAAGAGGTTATTTTGTCGATGGTGTCACGTAAATTTTGGTAACTTCCTTTGGTCTCTTCGGCATAAATTTCACCATCATTGGCAATCTCTTTAAGGCGTTCAACAATGGTTGTTAAATTAGACTGAACGGTAGAAAAATCGTTTGAGCCGCTACTGATTTGGGCAAGCTCTGCATTAAGTGTGTTGCGTGCGATAAACTCATGCGTTTGTTGCATTGCATGAACTGATTGATTGACCATATTGGTCTGTTCTTTAAACTCGCCGTGCATGCCTTTTTGAAGGATCTTACGACTAAAATCCTCTTGGGATGCCGCTAAAATGGTGGATTTAATCTCTTTGGTCACGAGCTCAAAATTATCTAAAAGAGAGTTCATATTGGAACAAAGTGTTTTCAGTTCGCCTCCGTCATTGACATTGACAATTCTTCCGTGCAGTTGTCCTCTTGAACTATCGTGTACGATGTCAGCCAATGCATGAATGGTTTTTTGAACTTTACGGATATTGACAAACATAAACCATCCGAGCGCAAAATTGGTTAAGTTGATGATTTGGATCCAGTGAAAGCCATTAAATGAGACTTCAAGAATAAACGCAAAGGTAAAAGCGACCAGCGAAATGAGGTTTGCATCTTGCACTTTGGCAAGGGATGATCTATTCATGAGAGAGAATGAAGGCATCATAACTGACCTTTAATTGAGATAGAGTATTTTCCAAAAGAGCGCTAGAAGCTTGTACACCTCCGCGCGCTTCGGCATCAATCATTTTTTTATACAAAGGGGTTATAGCTTCAATGCCTTTGGCACTAGGCGAGCGGCGAACCGAATGATACCCAATGAGTTGATTGGTCTTTGTGTCAATAATAGGTGTCACGTAAGCATGAACCCAGTAGTAATAGTTGTTCTTCGTACGGTTTTTGACATATGCGAACACTTCTTTTCCCGCTTGCACACGATCCCAAAGAAGCTTGAAAATTGCTTTAGGCATGTCGGTATGTCTTAAGAGATTATGTGGAGCTCCAATAAGCTCTTTCTCTTGGAAGCCAGAGATTTCAATAAAAAGGTCATTGGCGTAGGTGATTCTGCCTTTAAGGTCTGTTTTAGAGACAATAAAAAGATTTTCATCAAAGTGAAGTTCTTCACCTTTTTGGGTAATGGACACGGTGGGTACTCCTGTTTTGCTCATTAGAATAAAGAAACAAGTATAACTAAAAAAGGGATAACGCATCACGGTGTGAATGATGAATTATTATTCACTTTTCAAAAGATTACCTTTAGTAACGTAAGCAGTTTTGAAAGCTTTGGTTATCTTTATTTTTGGAAAATATGTGCATGTTATTTATCGGTTTTAAAAGTGAAGATTGCCCCTTGGCTACGGGTTGTTTGGTTCAAAATAACATTGGCTTGCCAAATCATATTTCCCATGATACACGTAGGAAGCATACCTTCACCTTCATAAGTGTTTTGAGAAGTGTGTGTCAGTTTGATGGTGTGTAGTCCCATGTTCATATTGGTCGCAAAAAGCTTGATTTCAAGAGACGGAAGATCAATGGACGAAGTGACCTTAAAATGAAGGGGTTTCATCAAAGGAATCTCTTTGGGCTCGATATCCAACGTGAGCAATGTGCCATCTTTGAGTGTAACTTCACAAGCGCTCATGTGTAAATCACAATCGTTTGTGACTTGTGCAAAATGGGTATCGCCTATCCACCAGCGGTAAACATCATCCGAATCAATTAAAATATACGCACCAATCAGTAAGACAGCAATAATTTCAAGTGCAAGCCATTTAAAAAAACGAAGTGAGGGCATAAAAAATCCTTAAAAAATCTAAGAAAGAGTTTAGCATCTCTTGATTGAATTTTGAGTAAACCGTTTATCGTTTCAAAAAGGTGTTCTAAAACGAGTTCGGTATGTATACTAGTAAACAAGAAGCGACAGCTACTTTAAAGTTTATGCTCGCTAGAATTGACTTATTACGTCAAAAAGAGGATAGCAATTTAATGGCGCATATTACGGTAGATGGCACGGTATTAGAGGTTAAAGAGGGTGCTTTGTTGATTGAGGAGCTTCTTTCAAACAACATCAATATTCCCCATTTTTGTTATCATCCTTCCCTTGGAAAAGATGGCAATTGCCGTATGTGCATGGTTGAAATTGAGGGGCAAAAACGTCCTCAAATCGCCTGTGATACCCCCATTAAAGAAGGCATGATTATTCGTACGAAAGGTACGAATATTGACCGAGTTAAACGCTCCATGCTTGAACTTGAACTCATTAACCATCCTATTGATTGTCCTATCTGTGACCAAGCAGGGGAATGCTCGTTGCAAAACTACTACATGGATGTGGGGCTTTATGAGAGCCGTTTAAGCACACCCAAAACCAGAGGACAAAAGCATGTTGATCTCGGAGCCAATGTGGTGCTTGACCAAGAGCGTTGCGTGCTCTGTACCCGTTGTGTGCGTTTTACAAAAAATATTACGAAAACGAGTGAATTAGGCGTTCTTTCACGTGCAGACCATTCGGTGATTAGCACGTTCCCCGGTGTTAAACTTTCAAATCCGTATGCTATGAATGTCGTCGATCTCTGTCCTGTTGGAGCGCTTACAAGTCAAGACTTCCGCTTTCAAAAACGGGTTTGGTTTTTACGTCCCGAAAAGGCAATTTGTGATCATTGCGCTAGAGGTTGTTCCATTTTTGTGGATCACCACAAAGAAAAATACAAAGATGAGTTCATCTACCGTTATCGCCCGCGCTTGAACGATAAAATTAATGGTTATTTTATCTGTGATGCTGGAAGGCTTAGTTATCACAAAGAAAATGATACCCAAGAGTTTCATGCCTTAATCCGTGGAAAAATAAGTGAATACGAATATGCTGAGGGGAAACTGTTACGTCTTTTAAAACGTCACCTCGGTAAAACGGTTTTTGTTATCTCCTCAAATCTAAGTTTGGAAGAGATGGTGCGTGTACAAAAACTGGCAAAATTGTACGAAATCGCTTTAAGTGCCTATGAAACGAAACGTTTTGATGTCGATTTTGGTGATGATTTTTTAAAATGCAATGATAGATCTGCCAATGCAAGAGCGCTTCCTCTTCTTGGCATTGATGACTCAAAAGAGGGCTTGGAAGAGGCTTTAAGTAAATCGGAGTTGGTTGTTTTTATAGGACGCAGTGATGTAGATCTCCTTAAAGAAATGGGCTTTAGCGATAAAAATAGTGCGATTCTCTGCTCTACATGTGAAATTACCTGCAAAGAGGTGGAACTCGTACTGCCCATTGCTTCGCATACAAGGCGAGAAGGCAGTTTTGTCAATATTGATGGGTATGTTCAACACAGTGCTTGCGCTATTCAAAGTGAGCATGGGCATAAAACACTTCTGTCGATTTTAGCCCCCATCTTAGGTGACACACTCATAAGCTGTAAAGCAGTTTGGGAAGCAGAACTTTTCTTTTACGAAGTTTTAACGGGCATCAGCTTTGATGCGCTATCCCAGACACCAAAGATAACGCTATGAGTATCCTAAGTATCAGCATTGTCCTTATCAATGTGCTCTTAGCGCTTCTTTTTTCCCTTGGTGCTGCACCTATTTTGGTATGGATTGAGCGTCGTGTGGCAGGGCTCATTCAAGATCGTTTAGGACCGAATCGTTGTCATATTAACGGGATTCGTCTGGGTGGGCTCATTCAGTCGTTTGCCGACATGCTCAAACTCGTTTTTAAAGAGGATTTTCAAGCTAAAGCTATCAAAGAGAGTTTTTTCTTTTCACTAGCCCCTGTCATTGTTTTTGTTTCTGCCTTTCTTAGCTTTATGGTTATGCCATTTGCGGATGATCTCATCATCAACGGTGAGCGTTTCATCATGCAGGGTTTGCCGATGGATTTGGGCGTCCTTTGGTTTTTAGCTTTTGCGGGCTTAAGTGTCTATGGCATTATGCTTGGCGGTTGGTCAAGTCGTAACAAATACTCCCTTTTGGGCGCTATGCGCGCAGGTGCTCAAGTCATCAGCTACGAAGCGGCGATGGGTCTTTCGTTAGTTTCCGTACTTATTACGTATGGTTCGATTCATTTGGGTGATATTGTGGCATATCAGGGGCAATTATTGCTTGGATTTATCCCTGCATGGGGTATTGTTGTTCAGCCTATTGCAGCACTTATTTTTATCATTACCGCATTTGCGGAAGCCAATCGTACGCCGTTTGATCTTGCCGAAGGCGAGAGTGAAATAGTAGGCGGTTTTCACACCGAGTACAGTGCAATGCGTTTTGGACTCTTCTTTGTCGGTGAGTATGTTGCCATGAGCGCATCCAGTGCCCTCATTGTGACACTCTTTTTGGGCGGTTATCATCTGCCTTATCTTAATACGCAAACACTTCAGACGTATATGCCCTACATTTTGAGTTTTGTCATCATTACTCTTCCTGTGGCTAGTTTTTATGCACTGCGTTGGATCAAAAAACACAACCGTTGGCACAAAGTGGGTGATATACGAAATCATGAAACCGCTTTTTTGCAAAAAGGGTTGATTGGTATTAATGTACTTGTTATTGCAGGCGTTGGTGCGTTGCTTTTGGTAGGGCTCGGTGAGACTTCGACCAATGTCGCAACGGTGATCATTCAGGTGACAACATTTGCATTAAAACTGCTCTTTATGAACTTTGTTTTTGTCTGGGTGCGCTGGACATTACCTCGTTTTCGCTACGATCAGTTACAAACATTGGGATGGAAAGTGCTGATGCCTTTAGCCATTGCCAATATTGTTGTCAGTGCCATCATTGTTGTGGTAAAGGGGCTGTAAATGGGCATTAAAATCGTTCAACGCCATGGCAATACGCTCAAAGAAAAACTCTATTTGCCTGCCATTTTTGGTGGTATGAAAACAACACTTTCGCATCTGATTACCAATCTGAGTGATACTCCAGAGATTAAGACAATTAACTATCCTGAAGAGATGCCGCATGACATCAGTGAACGCTACCGAGGGGTTCATCGTCTTACAAAACGTGACGATGGAAGTGTGCGCTGTGTTGCCTGTTTTATGTGTGCAACTGCCTGTCCTGCTGAGTGCATTTTTATTGAAGCTAAAGAGCGAGAAGATGGTGTCGATGAAAAGATGCCAGAAATTTTTAACATCGATCTTTTAGAGTGTGTCTTCTGTGGTGCGTGTGTCGAGGCTTGCCCGTGCGATGCCATTCGCATGGACAGTGGTATTTTTAGTTTTATCGGTAAAAAAAGAGAAGATTTCTTGCTTACAAAAGAGCAGCTTTTAGCGCATGAGGAGAAAAAAGCATGATGGATATACTTTTTTTACTGCTGAGTTTTTTCGCGATTTTGGGTGCTGTGGGTATGGTGAGTTTTCATCAGCCTGTTCACAGTGCGCTGAGTCTTATATTAACCATCATCGCTCTTGCGGGCTTTTTTGCTCTTTTAAGTGCCTCATTTTTATTTATGGTTCAGATTATTATTTATGCGGGCGCAATTTTGACACTCTTTATTTTTATCATTATGTTTTTAAATGTTAAAGAAGCCAACCTTCCCAAAGAACCAAATAAAAACATGACACTCTTTTTAGGTGCTATCGCTCTTCTACCGTTTAATTTTTTAATTTTACAGGCATTTTACAAAATGCCACTTCTAAGCGCACCTCTTGAAAAAGATTTTGGTAAGATCAAACCTTTAGGTATGGAGCTTTTCACGCAGTGGCTGTTGCCTTTTGAGCTTATTTCTATTTTACTTCTTGTCGCTCTTATTGGGGCAGTCGTATTTGGACGAAAGGAAGAAGCATGATCGCCAACTCTCTTTTTATGTACATTGCAGTAGCAATGATACTCTTCTCCATTGGTCTATTAGGTGTGATTAGCCGTAAAAATATTTTTGTGATTTACATGTCCATAGAGCTTATGCTCAATGCGATCAATTTGATTTTCGTCTGCCTTAGTAACTATCACCATGATATGGGTGCTCAAGTAATGGCGATGATGGTGATTGCCATTGCAGCAGCTGAGGCGGGTGTATTTTTGTCGCTCATTGTAGTGTTGTATCGTCGTAAAAAATCACTTGATTCAGATCTTTTTAGAACTTTGTCGCAAAAGGAGGCCGTATGAGTGCTATTTTAGCGGCCATTGTTTTAGCTCCACTGCTATCTTCTGTGCTTATAGGACTTTTGTATATGGTTTCCATTACCAAAATGCCTCTATCAAAACGCTGGTTTACAATTCCTGCGTTGCTTTCGCCTCTTATAAGTTTTATTTTGGGCGTCAGTGCTTTCCTTTATGTTGCAAAGTATGATGTGCCCCTGCATTTTCAGCCTTACCTATGGTTAGGGGTAGGGGAATATAAAATCTACATGGGCTTTTTAGGCGATAAACTCTCTTTATTTATGGTACTTTTTATCACTTTTGTCGGTTGGCTCATTCACCTTTATGCTACAGCGTATATGAGTGATGATAAGGGCTATGGTAAGTTTTTCTTTTATTTCAATCTATTTTTAAGCTCGATGCTTCTTTTGGTACTTGCTGATGGACCGCTTATTATGTTTATCGGTTGGGAAGGCGTAGGCCTTTGTTCGTATTTATTGATTAGTTTTTATTTTCAAGATAACTCCAATGTCGTTGCTGGCAATAAAGCCTTCATTGTCAATCGTGTCGGTGATCTTGGCTTTCTGATCGGTCTTGCGATTTTATTTTTTTATTGTTCGGGTGTTGGCTTTAGCTATGAAAATATTGCGCTTACCATTGCTTCGATGCCACCTTATCTTCTGCAAATTGTGGGCATTGCGCTCTTTATTGGAGCGATGGGCAAATCGGCTCAAATACCTCTTTATGTTTGGTTGCCTGACGCTATGGCAGGTCCAACGCCTGTTTCAGCTCTCATTCATGCGGCAACGATGGTAACTGCGGGCGTTTATATGGTGGCACGTTTTGCTTTCTTGTATGAACTTATCCCTAATATTGGGCTTTTTATCGCTTATATTGGCGCGTTGAGTGCGCTTTTTGCCGCAGTGATTGCCACCAAGCAGAGCGACATTAAAAAGATTTTAGCCTACTCAACGATGTCTCAATTGGGTTATATGTTTATCGCCGTAGGTTTGGGTGCTTACAGCAGTGCGCTCTTTCATGTTTTTACCCATGCTTTTTTCAAAGCACTATTATTTATGGGTGCAGGTGCCGTTATCATCGCGCTACACCATGAGCAAAATATTTTTAAAATGGGCAAAATGCGTCAGGTCACACCGGTTGTTTACGCAACCATGCTGATTGCTACGTTGGCGATCAGCGGTATTCCTCCTTTTGCAGGATTTTTCAGTAAAGATGAGATTTTACTTGTAGCGTTTAGCAGTGGAGAGTACCTTATTTGGGGCATTGCTTTGTGCAGTGCGGTATTGACCGCGTACTATATGTTCCGATTCTTCTTTGTGGTTTTTGAGGGAAAAAATACTTCGCATGTCCATCATCCGCATGATGTCTCATGGGTCATGAAAGCGCCTTTAGTTGTGCTTGCTTTTGGTTCATTGTTTGCAGGTCTTTTAGGGTTGCCTTCACTCTTGGGAGGCAGTCATCTTATAGGTTCATGGCTTGGAGAGTGGGGTATGCGAGCGTTGCATGTCAACCACGAAACAGAGTGGATGTTACTCAGCCTTAATATTGCTGTTTCACTATTAGGTATAGGTATCGCCTATAAAAAATTCCGCTTTTACGACCTCTCTTCGCATAAAGAGGTAAAAGGCATCGTTTACAATAAATTTTATGTGGATGAGGTTTATGACTTTTTGTTTGTACGCTCTATCCGAAAGTTGAGTGAATTTATCGCTGTAAGTTTAGATGTAAATCTTGTTGATCGTATCGTTATGGGACTTAGTCATAACTTTATTCGACTAGGGCATATTTTGGCGCTGGTTCAAAATGCAAACGTGCGCTTTTACGCGCTTATTATGATGCTTGGCATTAGTGCAGCGTCTTGTTATTTAATTTTGGTCATAGGGTAAAAGATGAGTATAGGCATTCTTTCAATCATTATATTTTTACCGATGGTGGTAGCTTTCATACTGATGGTTACACCTCTAAACTCTCGTTTTACACGTAATATTGCATTTGGGGTATCGCTGAGTATTTTTGCACTAGCCCTGTATATCTATACTCATTTTGAGCTGACTGGATCAATTCAATTTAAAGAATTTTATCCTTGGATTAAGAGCTATGGTATCTCTTACAGCCTTGGTATTGATGGTTTTTCATTGATTATTTTGATGCTGATCGCGACATTAATTCCCAGTGCTTATTTACTTCTTTGGAAAAATGAGCGCTCTAAAAGCTACTGGATCAGTATGCTTTTCATTCAATCAGGCATCAGTGGAACACTCTTCTCGCTGGATCTTTTCTTGTTCTACTTTTTCTGGGAAGCTATGTTGTTGCCTGTTTTTATGATTATCGGTCTTTTTGGTTCTGGCAACCGCGTTTTTTCAACGCTTAAAATCACCATTTACACCATTATGGGCTCACTCTTTATGTTTGTGAGTATCCTTTATTTGGGCGTTGCACATTATTATGAGTTTGGTATGTGGAGTTTTGCGTTATCCGATTTGACAAATATTACAACCATAGCACGGGAACAAAAGATACTGCTCTTTTTTGGTTTTATGCTTGCCTTCGCAATCAAAATTCCTCTTTTTCCGTTTCATTCATGGCTTCTTCAAACCTATTCCAATTCACCCACAGGTGGCGTTTTCTTGCTCTCTTCCATCATGGCAAAATTGGGTGTTTATGCATTAGTGCGTTTTATGATTCCACTTTTTCCCGATCTGTTTGTTGAGTTTTCAGTCTATTTTGTAGCACTTGGTATTTTTGGATTGGTCTATTTTGGTATTGCTGCGATTTCTCAGATGAACATTAAAAAGATGTTTGCCTATTCATCGGCTTCGCATTTAGGATTTATCACCGCAGGTATTTTTGCGCTCAATGTTCAAGGTATGATGGGAAGTGCTTTTTTAATTGTTGCTCACGCCATAGCTACAGGAGGACTTTTCTTGTTGGTAGGTGTTATGGAACGACATCTTGGTATTCGCTCACTCAGTGCACTTGGAGGCATAGCAACCAAAGCACCGTGGTTTACACTTTTCTTTGCCATTATGCTCTTTTGTACCGTGGGAATTCCTGGAACCAATGGTTTCGTCGCAGAACTTCTGATTGTTTTAGGTATTTTTCATTACAACCCTTACCTTGGTGTCTTATCCGCCCTTACCGTCTTGGTTGCGGCAAGTTATATGTTTTGGGTGTTTCAAAAAGCTGTATTGGTTAAGAGTGACAACAATGTTTCTGCCATGAACGATCTCAGTCTTTACGAGATCATAGGGCTTCTTCCTTTGGCAGCATTGATTCTTGCGATGGGTGTTTATCCTGATTTTTTCTTGTACAAGATTGAGCCTACATTGCAACACTATCTGATTGACATTTTACATGTAGGAGTCCAGTGATGCAATGGATACAACTGGGTTATCTTTTACCACTAATCATCGTAGGCGCTGGAGCGATTATTCTTATGCTTCTTTCTCCTGTTGAACGCCTTTCGATGGAGCGTTTTTCACTGTTGACATTTTTAATTTTATTGTTGGCACTCAGTGCCAATTTTTACCATTTTGGAGAACTTTTTACTGCCTTTCCACTGCAAGAAATTTTTTCAAAAATGATTATTGTCGATAGCTATTCTGTCTATTTTGATGCACTCATCCTCAGTGGCGCACTCGTGACATCGCTCATTGGCACACACTATTTTCAAGATAAACGTCATTTCAAAAAAGAGTTTTTTTCGCTCTTTCTTTTCTCTGTCTTTGGCATGATGTTACTGGTACATGCGAATGAGCTTTTAAGCGCATTTATTGCCCTTGAAATCGCCTCATTGGCACTGTACGTGATGATAGGTTTTCAGAAAATTCACGACAAACGGGTTGAAGCCAGTTATCAGTATTTAGTACTTGGCTCTATCTCTGGGGCATTTTTCCTTTTGGGAACAGCTTTTATTTACGCTGGACTTGGCACGACTATTTTAGGGGATATCGGAAAAGCATTGGACCTTTTGATGGGTAAAGATGTATCGCTTATTATCATTGGTAGTACGTTTGTTTTGGTCACATTTTTATTTAAAATTTCTGCTTTTCCTTTTCAAAACTGGACGATTGACGTTTACGATGGCTCACCTTTGCCTGTTACGGCATTTATGGCGGCAACTTTTAAAGTAGCGATTTTTGGCTTTGTTCTTCGTCTGATGTTGATTGATCTTGACCCGATTCGCGACATTTGGGATACACTCTTCGTTGTCATCATTATCGCAACACTAGCGTATGGTACATTTTTGGCGATCATCCAAGAGAGTCTTAAACGGATGCTTGCCGCTTCGAGTATTGTGCATACGGGCTATCTGCTCATCGCTTTTGTCTCTATTGGCTATGCGGGTGAAAGTGCTTCTTCTTCCATTATTTACTATTTGATAGCCTACTTCCTCTCTGCTATGGGAGCATTTGGGCTTATCTCTTACATCGCAGCTGATGAGCATATTCGTGTGACTTATGAAGATTTTCGTGGCTTTGCACATGTGCATCCGTACATGGCGGCGATGCTGAGCATTTTTATGCTCTCACTTGCGGGCATACCAAGTACCATTGGTTTTGTCGGTAAGTTTTACATCTTCACAGGTGCTATTGAAGCTGGTTATACGTTTCTTGCCGTCTGCGGCATCATTGCAACGTTTATCTCTATCTATTATTACTTCAAGCTTATTGCACTCATGTATTTTTACCCTGCATGCGAGAAAGAAGGGGCATACATCCCAACCCTTCGAGGTATTACACCTATTACGATTGGCGTTATCGCTATAGCCGTTATTTGGGGAGGTATTGGTAATACCTTCATTGCCTATTTCCCTGGGGTTGACTTTTTGATCGATACGGCAAGACTTTCGTATATGTCGTTGTTTATCAAGTAAAATGCTTTTAGATATATAATCTTCATTATAAATTTATTTAAACATAATAAAGGAATATGATGAATAAGTATTATCCACCAGAATTTGGATCGCAACAATTTCATTGTCCACATTGTAATGTTTTTGCAAAACAATTATGGTTTTACTTGAGTTATGATGGAGGTGGTTATAGTTCAACGAGATTTACAACACACCAACTTTGTATTTGTACGCATTGTAATAAAAATTCAATATGGAATACAGTTAAAAAATTAATGGTTGATCCAACTATGACAACCAATATTCCTCCGCATGAAGATATGCCAGAAGAAATAAAAACACTTTACTTAGAAGCATTAAGTGTTATTGATTTATCACCAAAAGCTTCATCCGCACTTTTAAGACTTGCACTTCAAAATTTAATGCCACTGCTAGGTGCAAATACAGGAAAATTGGATAAAGATATTGCTAAACTTGTTGCAGAGGGCTTACCTACAGAAATTCAACAAGCACTCGATTATTGTCGTGTTATTGGAAATAATGCAGTTCACCCTAATGAACTAAATCTTGACGATACTCCTGAAATGGCGCATGCTATGTTTGAAATGATCAATTTTATTGTAGAAGAAAAAATTGCCAAGCCAAAACGGATTAAAGAGCTTTTTTCAAAGCTTCCAACAGGAGCAAAAGAGGCGATTGATAAAAGAGATAAAAAGCCAACTTAAAACATATCAACATGATATATTTTAAGTTTTTACAAGTAAAGGCTATTTGAGCAACGCTTCGAACTCTTCTTTAAATTTCTTCAAATAACTTTGCGCGATAAATGCCACCGATGGAGCAAAAACACAGATGGTTTTACCATTGAGCATATCGCAGGCATCAAGGATGGTTTCGAAGTCTTCTTTAGTTCCTTTTCCCGCCAAGATTTTGGCTAAGATGCGATCAACCCATCCTGTGCCTTCACGACATGGTGTGCATTGCCCGCAGGATTCGTGGTGGTAAAACTCAAAGAGGTTTTTCATTACTTCAGGGATGCTAACGTCTTCATCCATGACGATCATACCGCCAGTGCCTAGCGATGAGCCATGCGCTTTGAGGCTTTCGTAGTCCAGCGTTATATTTTCGATTTCATCGGCTCTGAGGATTTGCACTGATGATCCACCGGGGATGATGGCTTTGAGTTTTTTCCCACCTTTAATGCCACCGCACAGATCGTAAATGACCTCTTTCATGCTCGTTCCAAAAGGGAGTTCATACACACCTGGGCGCTCTACGTGACCGCTGATGCCAAAGAGCATTGTGCCGGGGGATTCTTTGGTGCCATACATTTGGTACGCGCCATAGCCTTCATTAATGATGTAGGGGACACTCGCGATGGTCTCGACATTGTTCACGACGGTTGGGTTACCAAAAAACCACTCAGGCTCTTTGCCTTTGGGCTTCAGTCTAGGATGTCCGCGCTTGCCTTCTAAAGATTCTAAAAGAGCTGTTTTTTCACCGCAGATGTACGCCCCCGCACCTTTGTGTACAGTAATGTCTAGTGCGTAGCTATGCCCTAAAATACGCTCTCCCAAAATGCCTGCCTCATAGGCTTCATCGATGGCATGTTGCAAACGATTCATCCAAAAGACATACTCACCACGAATGTAAACATACGCATGATGCGCCCCAATAGCGTAACTGGAGCAGATAATTCCTTCGATGAGCAGATGCGGGTCAAACTCTAAAATCTGACGGTCTTTGAAAGTTCCTGGTTCGCCTTCATCGGCATTGATGACCAAGTAAACAGGTTTGGTATTTTTAGGAGAGATGAGTCGCCATTTCTCACCCGTTGCAGCTCCACCACCACCTTTACCACGTAGTCCACTTTTTTCGACTTCAGTAGTGACTTCGTCTGGGCTCATTTTAAAGAGTTTTTCTAAAGAGGTGTATCTGCCATTTTTTCTCGCTACAGGGAGCGTATAGGCCTCTGGGATGTCAAAATTTTTGCTGACGAGTTTAACGATCATGTGAAAGCTCCTCTAAAAGGGCATCGAGCTTTTCAACGGTCAAATTTTCGATGTAGTCATCGTTAAGACGCATACAAGGCGATGTGCCACAAGAGCCTAAACACTCAACCAAAGAGAGGGTAAATTTACCATCTTTACTTGTTTCTCCAGCTTTGATACCAAGGCGGTTTTGCAAATGTTCTTGCAGTGTTTTGGAACCAGCAAGCATACAAGAAAGT
Organism: Sulfurospirillum sp.; assembly: GCF_036802865.1. Taxonomy (NCBI): domain Bacteria; kingdom Pseudomonadati; phylum Campylobacterota; class Epsilonproteobacteria; order Campylobacterales; family Sulfurospirillaceae; genus Sulfurospirillum; species Sulfurospirillum sp. The sequence continues at coordinate 416,959 of NZ_DAIRVK010000001.1, forward strand.
GTTTTGCAGAGTTGCAGGTGGTATGTGCCGATAGGTTGAAGGTTAAACATTGTATAAAAAGAGGCAACAGAATAAACTTCCATAGCTGAACACTCTAATTTTTTAGCGATAAATTGCATCGCTTCAAGGCTGATCCACCCCTCTTGGTACTGAACTATCCATAAAGAAGGCAACATCAGTGAGTTTTTGTTGGGATAGCGCTCTAAAAGGGCATTAAATTTTTCCTCATTTCCGTGATTGAACGAAAAAGTACTCATCTATCTAACTCCCCTGCGATAATATTGAGACTGCCAAGGCTTAAAACAGCGTCCGCAATCATACTGCCTTCAATAAGGTGCGGGTATGCTGCCATCGCGTAAAAACATGGTGGTCTAACTTTAACTTTATACGGTGTTCCACTGCCATCACTGATGATAAAAAAGCCAAGTTCCCCATTCGCTCCCTCAATGGCGCGATAGTATTCACTTGTAGGCACTTTGACACCTTCATAAATGAGTTTAAACTGATTCATCAACCCTTCAATGTTTGTGTAAACATCTTTTTTAGCAGGCAAAGAGATGGCATGATCTTGCACACAAATAGCCCCTTGTGGCAGGCGTTGCATGGCTTGATGAATGATGCGCGTACTCTGCTTAATCTCTTCAAAACGCACCATCATTCTATCGTACACATCTCCCACACTTCCAAGAGCAATGTCAAAGTCGAACGTCTCGTAATGATAATAAGGTGCAGTGACTCTTAGGTCGTAAGGAACGCCACAGGCTCGAAGATTTGGACCCGTTAGCCCACGGTTGATAGCATCTTCTTTCGTAATGATACCGACGTTTTGGGTTCGATCGTGAAAAATACGGTTGTGTTCGATAAGTTTGAGTGCTTCGCCCACACCTTGTTCGATCTCTTTCAGACAGATTTTGATATCAGCCTCAAAACCATCATACAAGTCATGGCTCATACCACCAATTCGCATGTAAGAATTAGTAAGGCGCGCTCCTGTTAGTTTTGAAAGCAGGTCATAGACTTTTTCACGAGGATTGTAAAGATACCAATAGTTCGTGAGTGCGCCCATATCTACTAAAATAGCGGCTAAGCAGACCAAATGGTCGATAATGCGTGAAAGCTCGCCGATGATAACACGAATAAACTTAGCGCGCTCAGGTAAGTCAACGCCTAAAATACCCTCAACTGCATGTGCGTAAGCAATGTTATTGAGAATGGCAGAACAGTAATTAAGTCTGTCGGTATAAGGAATAATCTGATTGTAGGTGTGATTTTCGCACGATTTTTCAAAACCACGGTGTAAGTAGCCAATCTCACTGACAGCACAGGCGATGTTCTCTCCATCCAACGCTACAAAGGTGCGAATTGTTCCATGACTGGCGGGGTGTGCGGGGCCGAGGTTGAGAAACATAAGCTCATCTTGCGACGTTTTGCCTTTAGTCTTAAGACGTGGGGTCATCTCATCCATCAAATCATCACTTTGATGGCATAATTGCCCTTGCGTAATTGGATAATCTTTACGTAAAGGATGTCCAATAAACTCTTTATGATTCAATATGCGCTTTAAGTTTGGATGGTTTTTAAAATGAATGCCGTATTGATCCCAAATCTCCCGCTCCGCCCAGTTAGCACTTTTGTACAGTGACGTAATGCTTTGTGTTGCAAGCGAGCTGTCAATATAGGTTTTAAGCGTAATGAGATTTTGAAAATTTTGGTCGCGTAAAAGATAAACGATGGCAAAACGCTCAGGCTGGTTTTTTGCCTGTAAATAATCAATAGCAGTCATATCGACTAAAAAAGTGTACGTATCTTTTTCTAAAAGAATTTGTAATGCTTGTAAAATAAGATCTTTGGGAAGAATATACGCTCCATAAGCATCCAGAGTGTAGTGTTCTTCAAAGAGTTTTTTAAATGCATTAGGCATCAAGAACTCCTTTGAAAATTCTCTTTGAGCGATCCTCTAAAAGGCTCTGGGTTGCTTGGATTTTTTGAATCTTTAAAAGAGCATCCAAAAAGGCTTCAGGGCGAGGAGGGCATCCTGCGACATAGACATCGACGGGAATGATGCTGTCAATGCCTTGTAGGGTTGTGTAGTTGTCATAAAAGCCACCACTGCATGCACATGCTCCAGCACTGATGACCCATTTTGGTTCACTCATTTGATCGTAAATCTTTTTCAAAATAGGTGCTTGTTTATAACTAATCGTTCCAGCAATAATGAGCAGATCCGCTTGACGTGGAGAGAAGCGCACGACTTCTGCACCAAAACGGGAGATGTCGTATTTGCTGCTTGCAACGCTCATAAATTCGATGGCACAACACGCCGTTCCGAAGATGTAAGGCCACATGGAAGATTCTCGTGCCCAAGAAATGGCACTGTCTAGTGTGGTGGTAATGAGGCTTTCGCCAAAAATTGCTTCTGCGCCTACTGCCATGAGAGTGCCTTGATACGGTAAATGTAAATCAGTCCAAACAGAAGAAGTCCCATAAAGGTAAACATCTCAAAAAGTCCAAAAAAACTGAGTTCGCGAACGTTAACTGCCCATGGAAACATAAAGGCAATTTCCACATCGAACAGGACAAATAAAATAGCAACCAGATAAAACTTGGCACTAAAGCGACTCTCGCTGTTTCCAATAGGTGTGCTAATACCACTTTCGTACACACTGTTTTTAGCTTTATTGCCAATGTTGGAAGGTCCTAGTTTTTGACTGAGTAGAAAAAGCGTAGGAAGGAGTATAACCAGTAGAGCGACGATACATGAAGCCAAAATGAGTTCTAATGACATGGGCGCATCTTTTGTTGAAATTCGTATGGATTGATGATAGCCAAAGAATTTTAAAATCCACGTAAAAAAAGAAAATCAATTTTTATTCCTACAACAGAGGAGGTCTTAAGTCATTTTTTTATAAAATGCCTTCCAAAAATTGTAATTAGTAAGAGGGGTTGTATGCGTTATCTAGTTTTTTTATCTCTATGTGCATTTGCTTTATACGCGGCGACAGCTGAGGATATTTATAAAATTTATAAAACAAAAGGCATTAATGCCGTTGAAGATTTTCTTAAAAAAGAGTTTGAATCTAAAGAGATAAAAGAGATACCCGTAAAAGAGGTTAAAAAAGAGAAAGAAGTTGTTAAAGAACCTGTTGTTAAATTGGGACAAAAACTTTTTGTAAAACCTAAAACGCCAAGTGAAAAAGAGGCAGTATCACGTGATTATTGGTTAAAACATCTTAAAAATATGGATGTAAGCTACGGCTACTACGAAGATGTAGAATCACTTATTGTATGCGAAAAAGAGAGAAAACGCTGTGAAGTATATCACGTAGAAGAAGATGGTTTAAAACTGGTTCGTGGGCATGACGATGTTATTATGGGTAAGGGTGGCGATAAAGTCAAACGAGGCGATCTTAAAACACCTGTAGGCGTTTATGAAATCACCAAACGTTTCAAACCAACCAATCAATTTTACGGACCACTTGCTTTTTCACTATCGTATCCAAATTTGTTTGATGTCTTAAGAAATAAAAGTGGCGATGGTATCTGGATTCACGGAATGCCAATCGATGGAAAAGACAGAGATGATCTAAGTAAAGGCTGCGTAGTTATGGAAAACAATGCCATTTTAACGCTTGATACGGAAATGAATGCACAAAGTGCCGTTGTCATTATCGGCGAATCTAAAGTTCCAAAAATGACACGTGAACAAATTGCAACGATTTTAAGTGAAGTGTATAAATGGCAACGTGCTTGGAAAGTGAATGATATTAATGCTTATTTGAATTTTTATTCCAATGATTTTAAAAAATCAGATGGATCAGGAAAAGTACAATTTTCAAACATGAAAAAACAGATTTTCTCACGTAAAGAGAGTAAAATGATTTTGTTTGAGAACATGAGTGTTGCACCTTATCCAACCATTGATGATCGTAAACTCTTTAAGGTATCATTTATGCAAACGTATAAAAGCCCTTCTTTCTCCTCAAAAGGTGACAAAGAGCTTTATATAGAGTTAGTAGGCGATAAAATGCAGGTATTGGCTGAAAAGTAAGGATACGTTATGAATCCAAATGAGATAGAAATCGACAAAGAACTAGAGAAACTTATTGATGCGAGAGATGCTTTTATGGCTTATCTTGATGCCAATGTTCCAAAAGATAGCAAAAATATAGCCTTTGATTTTTCCAATCATCCAACATTGGATGCAAAAGCAGTGTATGAACATTTTTATAAACTTGATTATCAAGCCCGTAAAATCCGTGGTTTTGTAATCCGAAATTTAGGAAGTAAAGCGTAACACAATGGCATTTATTACAATTAATAAAGCGCACTTTTTTCACAACTTAGACGTGTTGTGCGCAAAGGCTGGGGGCAAAACAAAGCTCATGGCGGTGTTAAAAGACAATGCGTATGGGCATGATCTTAGACTTATGGCTGAACTTGCTTCGGAGTATGGCTTAAAGAAGGCTGCGGTGAAAAATATCGAAGAAGCCGAGATGATTGCCGATCTTTTTGAAGAAGTTTTAGTCTTGGTTGATCATCCTACTTCTCAAGCACTTTCTGCTTCTATTTCCCTTGCAGCACATTCCTATGAAGCACTTCAAGCTCTTCCAGAAGGTACTTCGATTCATCTTAGTTTTGATTCGGGAATGCACCGCAATGGCATTAACGAGGGACAAATTGAAGAAGCTATGGCGCTTATTCATGCTAAAAAACTATGCTTACGCGGGGTCTTTACCCATTTTAGAAGTTCGGATGAGCTTAACAGTGAATTTTTTTGGCAACGTGCTAATTTTGAACGTGCTAAAAAACGCATTAAAGCACTCATCGAACACTATGGGTTACCAAAGACTTCATTTCATTCGTGTAACTCAGCAGGATTGCTTCGTACGCGTTCATTAGGTGATGATGATTATGCTAGAACGGGTATTGCAATGTACGGTTACACAACGCTAGATCCTCTAATCGCCACGTTTGATCTAAAACCTGTTCTTGCCCTTTGGGCAGAGCGTTTGAGTACACGCGTGCTTAAAAAAGGTGAACGCGTAGGCTATGGTAGTGTTTATGAGGCAATACAAGATGAACTGATTTCAACGTATGACATTGGTTATGGCGATGGTTTTTTCCGTTTTGATGGATACTTACCTGTTGTCATGGCAGATGGAAGTTTGAGCAAGGGACGCATGTCTATGGACAGTTTTTGCCTTGGAGGTGATGCTCCAAACGTGTGTATGTTTGATGATGCAAACCCTTTAGCAAAACAGTTTCATACGATCAGCTATGAGATCGTTACCAAACTCGCTCCTATGTTAAAACGCAAGATTATTTGAGCTTAAAGTTGTACAATACCTGATTCAAAAAGAATACCATCGATGGCATGAGACGCTGCAAATTCGATCTCATTGTCATCGTTGCTTAAAAGCAATACTTTCCCATCAAAGAGATAATCATCAGCAATTTTTTGAGCATGAAGTGCTAAGCCTTTATCCACGATAAAGTATGAAGCACCTAAAGCATTTGCTAAAATGAGTTCCTTAATATGTTTTACATGTAAGGCAAATACAACGCTTTGGGTATTGCAATATGCTGCAAGATTTGGTTCAAAATCAAACAAAACCACTCCTTGTGAAGGGGTTTTAGCAATCTCTTCAATAGAGACAACACGGTAAAAAGGCTTACTAGAGATAAGTTCATGACCGATGAGTAACATTAGGGTAACCTCGCACACTCTTTTGAGCAATAGAAGTGGCCATCTTTGATGATTGCCTCTTTGTGGCTGATAAAAGTTGAACACGCTTGGCACTCGACCATCGTTTCACCCTCTAAGACTTTCTTGGGAGCATTTTTTTTAATCTCTTCTTTACGACTATTTTTGAAAAAAAAGATATAAATAAGAAAGATAACACCCGCAAACAATGCAATTTTAAGCAGCATCAACATCCTTCATAATAAGATAATAACGTTTGTCTCGTTGGTAAACATGACAGTTAGATAGCCCTTTGATCTCTTCTTCTACCAATTCACCTTTATAAAATAGAAGTGTTGTGGAAGGATCAATAAACTGTTTACACAATTTGACCAACATCTTCGTGTTAGTGACAGCACGAGAACTGATGAGATCGACTTTAAAAGGTGTCACTTTTTCAACTCTGTTTGTTGATATATCGACATTTTTAAGCTCTAATGTTGTTTTTGCAAGGTGTAAAAAAGCACTCTTTTTTGCAATAGGCTCAAACAGTGTAAAATGCACGTGAGGTAGGGCAAGTGCAAGGAGTAAGCCTGGAAACCCAGCTCCTGTGCCTATATCGATCGCGTTTTTTATTTCATTGACGTTTAAATATTCTAAAGGATAGATGCTGTCTTCAACATTTTTAAGTACGGCTTCTTTTGTTTTCGCACCTGAAATATTATGTGTTTGATTGTACTGAAGCAAGAGCGTCGCAAAAGTATCGACCTGTTGCCAAAATATATCAGGAAGCAAGGAAGCAGCCATCTTAAAAGCCTTTAGTGTGATTTGATCTTATATCCTATCCAAATGGCGATTAATGAGCGATTAATATTTGAAATTGTGCATGTAAGCTCTGATTGGAGCTTACATGCACAGATTTAGTGAATACGAAAACGCCTGAGTTCTACATTGGCACTTTCGGCTTTTCCTGAGAGGTTTTTAGAAATCTCTTTTACTTGCTCGCCAAGAGTGTTGTTATTTTCTGAGAGGGTTGTGACTTCATCAATATGCTTCATAAATATTTCAACTGTTTGTGCGACAGCTGTATGCTCGGAAGTTTGTTGTTGTGAAATTTTGATAGTACTGCTCAATTTTTCAGAAGTATGTTGCGAATCAGCAATAAGTGTATTGGTCTCTTTTGAGAGATGGTAGAAAGATTGTGAAATGTTCTCTGTTTCAGAGGTAACATCATGAATCGTTTGAACAATGACATTCGTAGTTGTACTGATGTCTGAAAGTGAGGTTTGTGTACGTTCAGCAAGCTTTCGAACTTCATCGGCAACAACGGCAAACCCACGACCATGTTCCCCTGCACGGGCAGCTTCAATGGCAGCATTAAGGGCTAAAAGGTTTGTTTGATCCGCGATATCACCAATAATTCCCAAGACATTTTTAATTTGTGTCGCTTGTTGGGAAAGTGAATTAACTTTTCCTCCAAGTTCGTGTTGTTTTTGAGCACTTTGTGAAATAAGTTCGACCACTGTACCCATGTTGGTAACAAAGGCTTCTAGCACCTCTTTTGTCTGCTCAAGGTCCCCAAAGGTTTTAAAAGACATCTCTTTCATCGCCATTTCTTTCTCTTTAAACGATTGCATTTCCTGTTGAATACTATGAATAAATCGGTTTTGCTCTTCAATGTTAGAGGCAAGATTGGTAGAGACATTGCTCAGTGAACTACTGGCTTCAACACTTTGATTTGAGGTATCGAGTGCTTTGCTAATCGACTCTTTAAAATTAGAGATAAGTTTTTGGACTTGTTTCATTGTGTCCGAAATTTCATTGTCACTTTCAAGGGCTAATGATTGTGTTAGGTCAAGGTTTGAAGCGATGGATTCGAGTTTTTTACCTGAAATTGTAATCGTGCGAATGACATCTTGAAATGTAGCATAGAGTAAAATGATAATAAAAAGTGTAATAACAACAAGTCCACCACCTTCAATGAACATTTGCGTACGGGCATTACTTTTAAGCGTTGTAAGCGATGTTGAAATCTCTTGTGCCAGCGCATCGTCTACTTCTTTGAGAAGATTGATTTTACTGGTAATGGTATCAAACCAATGAGGCGCATCAACACCAAAATTACCTACATTTGATTTCTCGATGGCGGTATTACGCATTTTCTCAACTTCTGCGACCAGAGGATTGCGCATGGTTTTTTCATAAAAGGCAATCGAAGTAGGTGAAGCTGTCCCTGCGAAAGAGTCTATATAAGAAATTTGTTCTGAAACCAATGTGATAAGTTTAACAAACATATTGGGCGCAAAAGCTCCAGCAGCAAAGGTGTTAGATAAAACGGCTCTTTCAATGCCAGTGCGCTCTTTTGCTTTAAGAAAATTTGCATAAGCACTCAACTCTTTTACAATCACCGGATCGGAAGAGAGTACAGCCGTAGATGCAACAATATCCAAAAGGTATTTGTTTAGAAGTGTATAATAATCCACTTGTTCTGCTGCGCTAATACTGAGGCTATCAATACGACTGCGAATAGAAGGAAGCTTTTGAAGCATTGCTTCAATGGTTTTTATCTGATCACTCAACGATTGTGGATAACGCGCAAGATCAATTGCCCCTAGTGCTTCTCTGTAGCGCTTTTGCTCTTTGTCTGTTAGTAGGCGTTGTGGGGCTAATTTGTCTGCAAATTTTTTACCCGATGATCCAATAAATCCAGCACTCGTGCCTCTCTCTTTTTGACTCTCATGTACAAAGAGACTAATGCTGGTTGAAAGAGTAACAATATTTTGTAAATCATGGATGTTTTGCAATTTACTTTGCCCATCCACTACGGTTTTGATACCCAGTAGCAGTGCTACAAAGACAACAACAATCGAAACTAAGCCTAATTGTCGTTTGATAGTCCTCCGCATTTAATTCTCCTATGTAAAGTAAATATAAGGTTATATTATTCATTGGTTTTTCAAAAAATTCAATGACCTAAGTCAAGAGGGCAAGTTCTTATAAAGACATATATTTTTTAAATATTTTACAGAATAGAAGACGAAAAAGAGAGCCTAAGTAAGGCTCTCTTTTTTAAAGTTGTATCGAAGCGGTATATTCTCCATGAAGATTACAGCGTGATATGGCTGAAAGTATTTTAACCTCTTTTGTATTGATTCTTGTTGCAAGATAGCCTCTTGATGTCGTTGGCTCTAAGGAGACATTTGCCACTTTTTTACCATCTGCTAAAAGTTCTATCTCATAAATCCAGTGGTTATCGATACTTGGGTGAATGACCCCTTTTTGTCCGATGTTGACTTCAACTAACGCAAAGCCTTGTGCATCAACAGCACCTACTTTAATTTCAGGAGAGTGTTTAAGCTCAAGCTCTGTCATGTTCGCTGGGTCTTTAATGTCCATCTTCTTTTTGTTGACAATCAATTTCTCGTCATAAGCATTTGCAACAGTGGTAGCTAAGACTGCAAGTGCAGCAACTTTAAAAGCATCTCTTCGTTTCATAATAAGCTCCTTGTGTAAAAAGAATGTACGAAAAGTATACATCAAAAATGAGTTATATCAATCTTCAAATTAAAATTAAATAACAATATTTATCATTCATTTATTAAGAAGCTGTAGAATGAACTTACGAACAAATTTTCAATAAAGGAGTTATTATGGCAATTACGTTACCAGCACTTCCTTACGAAGCTAACGCATTAGAACCTTACATTATGGCCAATACACTTGGTTTTCATTATGGTAAGCATCATCAAACCTATGTTACTAATCTTAACAATCTTCTTCAAGGAAGTGAGCTTGCAGATGAGAGTCTTGAAAAAATTATTTTAGCCGTTGCTAATCAGCCTGAAAAAGCAGGTATTTTTAACAATGCTGCTCAAGTTTGGAATCATACGTTTTATTGGAACTCCATGAAAAAGGGTGGCGGTGGCTTACCGAGTGGGGCTATTGCTTCAAAAATAAATGAAGATTTTGGCAGTTTTGGCGCATTTGTCGATGCCTTTAAAAATGCAGGACTGACACAATTTGGCAGTGGTTGGGCATGGCTTGTTTTAGAAGGTGGAAAGCTCAAAATCACTAAAACAGCGAATGCGGATACACCGCTTGCCCATGGGCAAAAAGCGATTTTAACCGTTGATGTTTGGGAACATGCGTACTATCTTGACTATCAAAACAGACGTGCAGATTATTTGGATATTTTCTTGAAAAATCTTGTCAATTGGGATTTTGCGAACGCAAATTTAAAAGCATAAGTGTGAGGCGAGTTTAGGCTCGCCTTTTTGACCTGTGAAGTTGTTTGATAAAATATTTCGGCGATTCTTTATATCCATTCTTTTCATAAAAACGGTGCGCACCTTTACGTCTTTCATGACAATGTACTTCAATGCGATCGCACGCTCTTTCTGTAGCAATTTTAATTGCCAAAGCTTCAAGCTCTGCTCCAATCTCACGTGACCTTACTGTTTCATCCACGATAAAATAACTGATGCGTAAAAATGAGCCGAAAAGTGCAATTTGTGGGATTATATGTAAAGAGAGAAGGGCAACAACTTTGCCCTCATATTCGTAGAGAAAAAGCATCGCATCAGGGTTTTCTAACAGTTCTTGGATACGCTCTTTAATGAAGGATTGTGTATCTGCATAACCAAGCTCCGAGAGAAGTTGAACAATGATGTTAGCATCTCCAACTGTGGCATTGCGTATCACAATCGCTCCTAAAGAAGGTGTCCCATCTGCTCTTTTTTGGTCTTCAAATAGCCTGCATTGAACTTATTAGAAGGGATAATGACAGGAACTCGTTCAACAATTTCAATGTTTTTCAAACTCTCTATTTTTTTAGGATTGTTGGTGAGAAGTTTGATTTTTTTAAGATTAAAATAGTCCAGCACAAATTCGACCATTTCATACGTGCGTTCATCGTCCAAAAAGCCTAACTGATGGTTGGCTTCAATGGTGTTAAACCCTTTATCTTGCAAAGCATATGCATTGACTTTGTTCAGTAGCCCAATGTTTCTTCCCTCTTGACGTAAATAAATGACCATTCCTCCATTTTTTTCAATGGTTGTAAGCGCAAACTCAAGCTGGTCACGGCAGTCACATTTAAGGCTTCCCATACTATCACCTGTTAAACATTCACTGTGAACACGTACCAATGGAATCTCACCTAAAGGCTCTTTAAATACTACAAGATGCTCTTTAATACCTTGTTTAAACGACTGAATTTTAAACGTTCCAAAACGTGATGGAAGGTTCGCAATCTCGGAAATTTCTATTTTCATTTTCTTTTATATCCAGTTATGCTAAAATCACTACTTTTTATAACGAGGTCTAATTTTAACCAAGATAAGGCAAAAGAATGTTTAAAAGATTTAGAAGACTTAGAATGAACGCAACTCTTCGCTCATTGGTACGTGAAACAACACTCAGTATGGACGATTTTATTTACCCTTTATTTGCAAAAAATGGTGAAGGATTTAAAAAAGAGATTGGCTCAATGCCAGGTGTGTATCAGATGAGCATTGATGAAATACTCAAAGAGTGCGCAATCTTACAAGAGCTTGGTATCAACTCGATTATTTTATTTGGTATCCCTGAAGTGAAAGACAGCGTGGGAAGCGACGCTTTATGCGAACATGGCATTATCGCTAGTACTATTAAAGCCGTTAAAAAGGCGTATCCGAACATGTTCGTTGTGACCGATCTTTGTTTTTGTGAATTTACCGACCATGGACACTGTGGTATTTTAGACATTGAACATGAGAGTGTCAACAACGATGCAACACTCGAAATTTTAGCCAAACAAGCGCTTGTTCATGCACACGCTGGAGCAGACATGATCGCCCCTTCAGGCATGATGGACGGCATGATCGAAGCACTACGTGAAGCGTTAGATAGCGAAGGATTTGTCAACTTACCGATTATGAGTTATTCGACTAAATTTGCAAGTGCCTATTATGGGCCTTTCCGTGATGTGGCAGAATCTGCTCCAAGTTTTGGTGATCGTAAAACTTACCAAATGGATCCTGCAAATAGAAGAGAAGCCATAGCGGAATCTGTGGAAGATGAGATGCAAGGTGCGGACATTTTGATGGTCAAACCAGCCCTTGCGTACCTTGACATCATTCGTGATGTACGCAATGCTACATCGACACCTTTATGTATTTATAACGTCAGTGGCGAATATGCGATGCTTAAAGCCGCTGGTAAGGCAGGTGTGATTGATTATGAGCGTGTGATGATGGAGACCATGATCGCGTTTAAACGTGCTGGAGCTGACATTATCATCAGTTACCATGCAAAAGAAGTAGCAGAAGTTTTAAGGAGAAAGTAATATGCGACATTTTTTAACACTTAAAGATTTTAGTAAGCAAGAGATTTTAGAGATTATCGACCTTGCAATTAGCATTAAAAAAGAGGCAAAAGCCAAAAATTATGTGCCATATCTCAAAGAGCAAACTTTAGGTATGATTTTTGAAAAAAGCAGTACTCGAACACGTGTGAGTTTTGAAGTGGGTATTCACCAGCTTGGAGGCGTGGGTTTGTTTCTCTCTTCCAATGACTTGCAACTCGGACGTGGTGAGCCTATGAAAGACACGGCGCGTGTGATTAGTCGTATGGTGGATATGGTGATGATAAGAACCTTTGCACAAAGCACATTGGAAGAGTTTGCAAAATTCTCTAAAGTACCTGTTATTAGTGGTTTGAGTGATTCGTATCATCCTGTACAGCTTATGGCAGACTATCTCACGATGGTTGAGTATAATAAAGCGACCAATCCGATCGTAGCGTATGTAGGCGATGGTAATAACATGACCCATTCATGGCTGATGCTGGCTTCAAAGCTAGGTTTTGAACTTCGTATTGCTACACCAAAAGGCTATGAAGTAGATGCAAAAATCTTAGCAGAAGCCCTTAATTTTGCTAAAGAGAGTGGTGCGGTCATTAAAATTGGCAATGACCCAAAAGAGGCAATTACGGGTGCTACAGTTGTCACAACAGACACATGGGTCTCCATGGGACAAGAAGCGGAAAAAGCTGCACGCGTGGCAGCATTCCAAGGCTACATGGTGGATGATGCCATGATGAGCTTGGCTGTAAAAGATGCGATGTTCTTACATTGTTTACCAGCGTACCGTGACTATGAAGTGAGCGAGAGTGTCTTTGAAGCACATGCGGATGAGATTTTTGATGAGGCAGAGAATAGACTTCATGCCCAAAAAGCCGTTATGGTATGGCTTGATAGGCACAGAAACAGCTAATGGAATTTAAACGAAAAAAAGAGTTCAAGATGATAGAAAAAATTTCTAAGGGTTTGAGCGTCAGTAAACAAAAAGAACAGACGGTTTTAGAAATAGTGCCAAATGAGGAAGAAAGTACAAAGCTTTTACGCCTTAAAAATGGTTCATGGGACAATGCAAAAGAGCCATGGTTGGTGTACGATGAAAAACAAAAACTCCATGCACTTCTTTCCATCGACACGCTCAGTAAAATGATAGAGCACTTTAAAAAAGCGGAGCAAGAGGCACTTTTCCTCAAATTGGAGAAGAGTATTTTGCAGCAATTGCCACTTGATTTTCAAGATGTTTGGACGGTAGCAACAGAAGAGATTAAAAAAAGTAAAAAGAGTGAGATTGATTTTGATAAATTGGTCAAAAAGATCAAAAAAGATCATCCAAACCTCTTTTTAGACCTGAAAGATCTCTATTTGCCTGAAGGGGCGAGTATTATCAGCGCGGTAGAGCGTTAGGATGAAGCATGATTGATTTTGACAAGTTCGCGAAGTATTCTAAAGCGGGGCCTCGGTACACGAGTTACCCCACGGCTCCAGAGTTTAATGAAGGCTTTACCTGTAAAAGTTACGAAGAGGTCTTAGCACACCAAGATAAAAATCGTAAACTTTCGCTCTATTTCCACCTTCCTTTTTGCCGAAGTGCCTGTTACTTCTGTGGTTGTAATGTTGTTTATACCAGTAAAGAAGACAAAAAAGAGCGCTACATTGACTATCTTGTGCGAGAGTTAGAGCTTCTTTCTCATCACCTCGATACGTCACGTGAAGTCATTCAAATGCACTTTGGTGGCGGTACGCCAACCTTTTTTAGTGCCCCACAGTTAGAACGCATTATTGGTGCTATTAAAACTCACTTCAAAAACTTTGCTAAAGACGCTGAAATCAGCTGTGAGATTGACCCTCGTTACCTCACAAAAGAGCAATTAGATATTTTGACAGGGCACGGTTTTAATCGTGTGAGTTATGGTGTGCAAGATTTTAACGATGAGGTACAAAAAGCGATCCATCGCATTCAGCCTTACGATGTGACTGCCAATGTTGTAAAAATGGCAAAAGAAGCAGGGATTAAGTCGATCAATATGGATCTTATTTACGGACTTCCATACCAAACATTTGAGACATTCCAAGAGACGTTACGCCTTGCCGTATCACTTGATCCATCGCGTTTAGCTGTCTTCAATTATGCACACGTGCCATGGATGAAAAAGTCGATGCGAAAAATCGATGAGACAACGCTTCCTCACCCGAGTGTCAAGCTTGCGATTATGCGTTATACGATTGATTATTTAGAGTCCAATGGCTACAAGATGATCGGTATGGATCACTTTGCGAAGCCTGATGATGAGCTTTTCTTGGCGATTGAAAAAGGCGAATTGCACCGTAATTTCCAAGGCTACACTACTAAAGGTGGCGCGGACTTAATTGGTATTGGTTTGACGAGTATCGGCGAAGGTTTGAAACACTATGTTCAAAACTTTAAAGAGATGGATGAGTACGAAAAAGCCATTGATGCGGGTGTATTGCCTGTGCATCGTGGGCTTGTTTTAAATGACGATGATGTGCTTCGAAAAGCGGTCATTATGGAAATGATGAGTAACTTCAAACTTAACATTGCGGGCATTGAGCAAGCTTTTGGCATTGACTTCTTTGAGTACTTTTCTGACGCAGTTGCAGCACTCGCTCCTTTTGTTGAAGAAGAATTAGTGGTGGTTGACAGAGTTGCTAAAAAGATTTTAGTCAATACCACAGGCACACTGCTCATTCGCAATATCGTGATGCCTTTTGATGCGTACCTCCAAAAAATCCCTGAAGATAAACGACGCTTCAGTAAAACGGTGTAAATGATGTTTAAATTTAATGTAACGAGCGATGCGTGTGTTAAGTGCGGTAAGTGTATTCCTGTTTGTACCATTCACGAAGTTAACCGTGATGAAGTTACTTCTCCTAGAGGTTTTCTTGATCTTTTAGGCGCGTACCAACGAGGTGAACTCGAACTCGATAAAAATGCTAAAAACATTTTTGAGAGTTGTTTTTTATGTACCAACTGTGTCGATGTCTGTCCGAACGATTTACCTGTGGATATGCTCATAGAGCAAGCGCGTAACGATATTCGCAAGAAATTTGGCTTAGCGTGGTATAAAAAACTTGCGTTCTTCTTGCTTCGCAACCGCAACATCATGGATGTTTTGGCTCGTTTTGGTTACATGTTTCAAACTTGTGGCTTTAAAATCGTGGAGAAAAAAAGTTCCATGTACATGCGCAATTTCCCGATCATTAAGATGGACAGACTTTTCCCAAGTCTTGCCAAAAAGACCTTTTTAAATTCCCATCCCGATGTGATTAAAAACGGTGGCAAAGGCAAAGTGGGCATTTTCATCGGCTGTTTGGCGAACTACATGTACACCGACATTGGCAAGTCACTTTTAGAGATTTTAAAAGAGTTACAAATAGATGCTTACCTCATAAAACAACAAAAATGCTGTGGCGCACCTCAGTATTTTACGGGCGATTTTGACAGTGTGGATTTTCTGGCGAAATTTAACATCGAGTACATCGAAGGCTTTGTAAACGAACTTGATGCGATCATCATTCCTGAAGCGACCTGTAGTGCGATGATCAAAGCAGACTATGTTCACTTTTTCCACGACCAACCTGAGTGGCAACAAAGAGCAAAAGCGATTGCTCCACACATTTTCATGGCTACGGAATACCTAGAGAAAAAGACCAATTTAGCTGAAATTTTGGCTACTAAAGCTCGCAAAAGTGAAGTAGTCACTTACCATGACCCATGCCACGCACGTAAAATGCAAGGTGTTTGGAAAGAGCCACGCAATCTTATTTCCCAAAACTACGTCATTAAAGAGATGAGCGACCCGAACCGCTGTTGTGGTTTTGGCGGTGTGACGATGCAAACAGGAAACTACCGTTTTGCAAAAGCTGCTGGACTTCCAAAAGCCGCGATGATCAAAGAGACGGGTGCTGAATACGTGAGTGCAGAGTGTAGTGCCTGTCGTATGCAACTAGGCGATGCGATGCACGGTCAAAAAGTCGATGCTATCTTTAAAAACCCAATTGAATTGATTGCTAAGGCGCTTCGAGAAGGCTAAGTCAAACGTTTACATGTAAGGCTGAAAAGCTTTACATGTAAAGTTATTTATTTTTATATCTTTGTTTAAATTTACAAGGGAAACTATGCTGAAAAAAATATTTTTAACTCCATTAGACCCTGAATACATTATTATGTTTCTACGAAGTGTAGCCTTGTTATTAGTCATTATTTTAAGTTACTTAATATTTATAAATTGGGAAAAAAACTTATCTCTTATAGGTGCATTAGGAGTTTTAATATCTGCTTTATTAGCTTCTTATTCGGTAATACTGAATATAAATTCAACAGTTAAAATAAAAAATAGAGAAATATCAAATCAAGTTAGATATGTTTTTTTTCATTTATGTTTAATCAAAATGAGATTGGTTGCACTTAAAAATGAGCAAGTCAAAGAAAAAATAACTTATATGGATATAGAGAGAATCTTTGATAGTTTTGAAGATATATTCAAACTATTAAATGATATCAAAAGCTTAGATATTATTTCTATTGCCCACAATGATATGCTGACAAGCATACACATGGTATATCTACATTTAAGTACATATCAAACACATGTAAAATCTATAAGAAGTAGTTTAATTAAACCAGAACCATCGGAATATAATATTGCTAAATATCAAAATATTTTAAAAAAAGTTGATTTTAAACTCGATGATGTAATAAATGATTTGACATCAATTCTTACTTACTTACGGGATAGTTATTCAAAAGTCTTTCAAAAAGAGAGTAAAGGAATAGAATCTTGTGCAGACTATTTTTATAATATGACAAAAGAAATAAAATGACAATTTGACCAATATATCTAAACCCCTCATTTGACAAAAATCCCTCACTCAAGTATAATAAACACCAAATAAAGTACCAAAAAAGGTGTCTATTATGCAACCTATTTTATCCAACTACACAGCAAGCATCACTGAGCTTAAAAAATCACCCACGCAAATTCTTGAAAATGCGGGGGAAGAGGTTGTTGCCATACTCAATCACAATGTGGCGAGTGCTTACCTTGTTCCTTCTAAAACCTATGAAAAATTGATGGCAATGCTGGATGATTATATGCTCTCCAAAGAAGTCACAAGCAGGCAAAGCGAAACTTATACGCCTATCAAAGTAACGCTTGATGAGCTATGAATTAGAATTTCACCCACAAGCACTTAAAGAGTGGAAAAATTTGGGTGAGACCATCAAAGAGCAGTTTAAAAAGAAGCTGAAAGAGAGACTGGAAAACCCAAAAGTTCCTAAAGACAAACTCGTTGGATTTGATGCAGTCTATAAAATCAAACTCAAAACAGCAGGATACAGACTGGCATATGAAGTGATGGATGACAGGGTTGTTATCATTGTTTTGGTTGTGGGAAAACGTGAAAACAATAAAGTTTATAATGCGCTTCATGCACGGTTTAGTAAATAGCTTAGTTTTTAATCAAAAGATACCTCTTCCAAATCCAAACTGCTAACACAAGAGCGGCACTTCCAAAAAGCGCTCCGACAAAACCCACGTTTTCCATGGAACTCTGCGATATAACCAAACTTCCTACAAAAGCACCTCCGCCAATACCAATGTTATAAATGCCCGAATAAAGCGACATCGCAACATCGGTCGCATCAGGAGTGAGTTCTAAAACAGTGACTTGAAGAATGAGGCTGATAAGACAAATAGCAATGCCCCAAAGAAGGCATAAGAAGCTCAATGAAATTGTATAAGGTGCAAGAGGGAGCATCAAAACTAACGACGCAATGAGTGCGCAAAGAGAGCTGACGATAATCGTAAAAGGGTATTTGTGCTTGAAATGCGAAAAGATCATACTACCTAGCATTCCCGCAATGCCGAAAATAAAGAGTGTTAGGGTAGCGAAGTCACCGCTTAGAAGAGCGATTTGTTGCACAAAAGGCTCAATGTATGTATATGCTGTAAAATGTGCGGTAATGGCTAAAGCGGTTAACAGATAAACACCCATAAGGGCGGGTCTTTTCATCAAAAGAGGTAAACTTTTCAGCGAGCCTGCGTTGACACTAGGAAGTTGTGGTAAGAGTTTCATGAGAAAAAACATCATGGCAAAGGCTACTAAAGCAATACAAGCAAAAGTTGTGCGCCAGCCAAGACTTTGACCGATGAGGCGACCCAGAGGCAAGCCCAAAACGATGGCAAGCGATGTACCTGTTGCTAGGATGCCCAGTGCTTTGGTCTTTTTACCTTGTGGGGCTAAACGATAAGCTAATGAGGCGGTTATAGACCAAAAGATGGCATGAGAAAAGGCAATGCCAATACGAGAGAGCATTAAAATCCAAAAATTCCACGCGAGAATAGAGAGTATATGGCTCGCAATAAAAAAGGAAAATAAGAGTAGCAATAATTTTTTGCGTTCCATATCTTTGGTAAGAAGCATCAACGGTAGCGATGTGGTCGCTACAATCCATGCATAAACCGTCATCATCAGCCCAGCATGCGCTTCGCTAATGTGAAAATCTACCGCAATGTCTGTAAGGAGGCTAATGGGAGCAAATTCGGTGGTGTTAAAAATAAACGCTGAAATCGTAAGACAAACAACAGGAAGCCATGGTTTCCATGACAGAAAAAGCGAAGCAAACATAATCTAAAAGCCTTGTACTAAATGAGAGAGTATTGTAGCCAAACACGCAATAGAAACAGTTGAAAGAGCGTGCTTAGAAGAGGTGTTTTAATGAAATATTTGTATAATTATTCCCTTAAAGCGATCAAAAGAGGAAGAATGAAAGAAACAAATCTCTGTCCGTGTGGCAGTGGTAAAACCTACGAAACATGTTGTGAGTCGTACCATAAAAATCACAACGCGCCAACGGCTGAAGCACTCATGCGTTCACGTTATGCTGCGTTTGTGTTTGGACTGGCGGACTATCTGTTTGAAACAACACATCCAAGCAACCGCACCAAAAATCTCAAAGAAGAAATTGCCTTTACGTGTAAAGGTGTGGCGTGGACAGGGTTGGAAGTCATGGAAAAATGGCAAGGAGGAGAGAGCGATAAAGTGGGTAAAGTCTCTTTTCGTGCTTCATTTATACAAGAGGGGAAAAATGGCTTGCATGTTGAACATTCTCGTTTTAAACGTTTTGGCAAAGCGTGGATGTATGTTGATGGCGAAGTGAAGGGCTAGTCATGTATGCGCTTGACGTTATAGAGCAAGAACTCAAAGACGACATAGAACATTTTGGGCGTGTGGTACATGTCAGCAAAGGCGAAATCCTGATGCGTCCTGATGAGTGTATGGAGCATTTTTTTGTTATTTTGGAGGGGCGTGTAAAAATTTCGCAGATCAATTTTGAAAATGGTAAAGAGCAAATTCTCTATTTGCTAACAAAAGGCGATATGTACGACATCATCACCCTGTTAGATGCCAAAGTGCATGAAAATGTGGCGATGGCATTGGATGATGTTACCTTGTTGGTTTTTCCTATCGAATTGTTTCGCGAATGGATCGAGACAAAGCCTTCGTTTAATAAACTCTTTTTACCCTACGTTGCCAAACAGCTTCGTGAAGTTGAAACATTAGCGGCAGATCTCTCTTTATATGACACGACAACACGTTTGGTAAAATTGATTGCTAAAAATATAGAAAAGCAAGGTGATCGACAAACGCTTAAACTCATCAATAATCTCTCCCATGAAGAGCTAGCCAATCTTGTGGGAACCGTGCGAAAAGTGCTTAACCGCAATCTTCAATCGTTAAAAAAACAAGGGTTGATTGATGTGAAACGTAAAGAGATTTTCATCAAAGACTCTCAAAACCTGCTTGAACACCTTCCTGAAGAATAAACGTCATACAAACCACATTCTGCCTCGAAAGAAGCAAGCTTTAGCGCCGCAGCGGCTTAGCGTAGGCTTTTTGGCTCTGCCTAAAAATTGTGATTAAAAATGCTTTTTTATGCCACTTAAGTGGCAGACACACACAACACTCTTGGGTTAAACTTCTCTCAAAAAACAGAGGAGTTTAAGATGTTAGTGACACGATTTAATCCGTACAAAGAGCTTAAAGAGTTGGAAAGTCGGTTGTTTAACTACTATCCTAGCGAAAGTGATGAGAGTGGCATCTCTGCATTTAAACCAAGTGTGAGTACACGTGAGGGCGAGTTCGCTTATCATGTCGAGATCGATCTTCCTGGTGTTAAAAAAGAGGAGATCAGCATCGATCTCAAAGAGAATCAAATCGTCATTTCTGGCGAGCGAAGTTTCAAAGAAGAGCGCCAAGAAAAAGATTACTACAAAATTGAAAGCAGTTATGGCAAATTTCAACGCAGTTTTGCTTTGCCTGAAAATGTAGATGTTGAAAACATAGAAGCGAGTAGCACGGATGGTGTACTCGAAATAGTCCTTCCAAAACTCAAAGTTGAAAAAATGGAAGTCAAAAAAATTCAAGTCCAATAATGATGTCGAGGCAAGAAATTTTCTTGCCTTTCATACAATTACATGAGCCTTACTCCCTAAATTACGCTACAATCTCCTTTATCATTGGTATAAAGGAGAAGTTTCTTGAAACGCTTTTGGGAATCTGCACTCTTACCATGGTTTTTTTTATTTTTAGGTTTATTATTCTCCTTCTTGATTGCGTGGAAGAGTGCTCTTTGGATTAAAGAGACAGAACAGATTCGCTTTCAAGCAGCCTCAAATCATATAGCAAGTTTAATTCATAAAGAACTCGATGCTCATATTCAACTCATTCGAAGTGTGGCAGCCTTTATGAATGCTTCGGATGATGTCACAAGAGAAGAGTGGAAACAATATGCCCTTGCAAACCATATTAATGAGCAGTTTTTAGGTTTTCGCGCATTAGGCTATGCTCCTTTAATTCAACCTTATGATCGGCTCAAACATGAACAAGCTGTACGAGAAGAAGGGTTTGCACACTATACTGTTTTTCAAATCAACGCATCATTACATTCTCCATTATTCCCCGTAACCTATTTGGAGCCTTTATCTGAAATAAATGAAAAAGCTTTTGGCCTTGACTTGGCTTCGGAGAGTGTACGTAAAGATGCATTGTATCAATCATTAATGCGAGCAGATGCGACACTCTCTTCTAAAATCAATTTGGTGCAAAAGTATACGACAGACCATCAATCGGGCTTTTTACTTTTTTTCCCGTTATACCAATCACGAGAGGCTCCATCTTCTCCCCAAGAGCGTTTAAAAGATGCCAAAGGGATTGTTTATTTAGCCATTGATTCTAAAAAAATGTTTGAACAACTTTTGCAGAGTAATTATATTTTAGTGGATTTTGAAATTTACGTCGGTATGGCACCGCTAGAGCAGAACCTTCTTTACAATTCCAATCCTGAGTTGATTGAGCCACGATTAAGTGACTATGCTTCTTTGGAAATTTATGGAAAAACATGGACGATTCATTTTAAAGCCAAAAACGTGTTAGATATGAACAATAGTCACTATTTCCCATGGATTCAAATGCTCTTTAGCCTACTTTTGTTTGGCTTACTAAGTGGGTTGATTTACGTGCTTCAACGGACACGTAAAAAAGCATATGCGATAGCCGAGGAAAAGACAAAACTTTTAGCAAAGTCAGAATCCGAAATACGCTCTATTTTTCAGACAATGCAAGAGGGTGTGATGGTTTTGGACGATCACAGCATCGTTGTTGAGTGCAATTTAGCAGCGCAAGAGATGTTGCAAGTTGTTAAAAGTGACATTGTTGGTAATGCCAGTAATGACACTAAATGGAGCACTGTTCATGAAGATGGTTCCGTATTTGCACTGGAGGATCATCCTTCTTTTAAAGCCTTAAATACGGGATTACCGCAAAATAATGTCATTATGGGAATTAGACGAGAAGATGGGACTCTATTATGGGTTCAAACCAATGCCCAGCCTATTTTTTCAGATGATTTTGACAAGATCACTTCAGTGTTAGTTACTTTTAGTGATATTACTGCGTATCGTAAATCAAAATATGAACTTGAAAAATACCTGCAAATTATTGACACACATGTGATTACTTCAAGTACAAATTTACATGGGATCATCCTAGAAGTAAGTGAGGCTTTTTGTAAGATTTCGGGTTATACCAAAGAAGAGCTTATTGGGAAAAGTCATAATATCGTTAGGCATCCTGATATTCCTTCATCACTTTATAAGGAGATGTGGGCTACTTTGAAAAAAGGTATTTCATGGTATGGGGAGATTAAAAATAGACGTAAAGATGGTTCTGCGTATTGGATGGAAACGATTATTGAACCTCGGTATAATGAAGAGTACTCTTTGGTAGGATATACTGCTATTCGACATGATATTACCGATAAAAAAAGAGTTGAAGAGCTCTCTATTACCGATCGTCTGACGGGATTATATAATCGTCTTAAACTCGATGAGCTTTTTGCGCAGTACATCAGTATTGCAAAACGTCACCAGACACCTCTTTCGATTATTCTTCTTGATATTGATAAATTTAAATCCGTGAATGACACCTATGGTCATCAAGTAGGCGATAGTTTATTGCAAGCGATAGCAAAGCTCTTAAAAGTCAATGTTCGTTTGGAAGATGCCGTAGGAAGATGGGGTGGCGAAGAATTTTTAATTCTTCTTCCGAGTAGTAACATGGAAGCGGCACATGTGTTGGCAGAAAAGCTTCGTGGTGTCATCGAAGCGGAGGACTTTGCGTATGTGGGGAGTTGTACAGCCAGTTTTGGTGTGGCAACGTATCATTTAAATGATGATGAAACGAGTATGGTTGCACGAGCTGATAAATGCTTGTACCTAGCTAAAGAGAATGGTCGTAACCGTGTTGAAGTAGAGACACATAACGGTATAGTTTGACTTCTTTCTCAACTCTCTCTTAATCTAAATTCAGTAAAATATTTTTTTATCATGTAAGGATTTTGATGCAATTTTGGAATAATATTTACAGTCACTTTGACCCTGTCGCTTTTAAATTAGGACCTGTCGCTGTACATTGGTATGGGCTTATGTATATGCTTGCTCTTCTTGGAGCGCTTTATGCTGCAAAATGGTTTGTTAAACGAGATAATCTTGGTTTTACCAATCAAATTTTAGAGAGCTATTTTATTTGGATTGAAATCGGTATTGTTTTAGGTGCACGCATTGGATACATTCTCTTTTACGATCCGCATGTAGATTATTACCTCTCCAATCCGTGGCAGATGTTTAATCCCTTTATAGACGGCACATTTGTAGGCATTCGTGGTATGAGTTATCATGGTGCGATTGTGGGATTTTTCTTAGGAACATGGTTCTTTTACCTCAAACATAAAATCAATGTCTGGAGACTTCTAGATGTTGTCGCCATAAGTGTTCCTGTGGGTTACATTTTCGGTCGCATTGGTAACTTTCTCAATCAAGAACTCTTCGGTCGCCCAACGGATGTGATCTGGGGTATTTATGTCGATGGTGTTCTTCGCCATCCTTCGCAACTCTATGAAGCACTCTTAGAGGGATTGATGGTTTTTGTGGTACTTTATTTTTACCGAAACTTTAAAAAATACGATGGCGAACTTATCGCACTTTATGGGTTTTTCTACTCTTTAGGACGCTTTATTGCAGAGTTTTGGAGAGAACCAGACTTTCAAATCGGATTTGTTTATGGAGAGTGGATGAGCAAAGGACAAGCGCTTTCTATTCTGATGATCATTGCTTCTTTACTTCTTTACAGCTTCATTATTAGACGAGGGAAAAGGGGATAAAAAAATCCCTTTTAAATCCCCTTTCGTATATTATAATTTCAGGTAATATGTACAAACTAGCATAGTTATGATGTGTTTAAACTTTTTAAAAACAGCCTTTTTAAGGGGTTTTTGTTAGAGATTGACATTCATAAGTGTGTTATTTGCACATTTATGAGTGTTTATAAAACTTCACAAAAAGGATAAAATGTGAGTGACCTACTTGAAGGTTTTCTAGGTACGAGCGTTGAGGGAAAAAAGAGTAGAGTTCCTGCGAAATTGGACTATGTTCAAAGTGCGACAGGACTATTCTTAGGTTTGTTTATGTGGGGACATATGTTCTTTGTATCAACTATTTTGATCAGCAAAGACTTTATGTACACAATAACAAAAATGTTTGAAGGTAGTTTGTTCTTAAGTGAACCACAACCTTGGATCGTTTCAGGAATCGTATTGTTTGTATTCGCGGTCTTTATTGTACATGCAATGCTCGGAATGAGAAAATTGCCTATTACATTTAGACAGTATCAAGCATACAAAACACACATGGGCATGATGAAACACGATGATACAACAATGTGGTTTACACAAGCGTTCACCGGTTTTGCAATGTTCTTCCTTGGTTCTGCTCACCTCTTTACTATGGCGGTTCAAGCAGACAAAATCGGACCATTTGGTTCAGCAGATAGAATGTACAGCGAATTTATGTGGCCATTTTATCTTCTTCTTCTTCTAGCAGTAGAGTTCCACGGTGGTATTGGTCTTTATCGTCTCTGTGTAAAATGGGGTTGGTTTGAAGGCGAACACGCTAAAGATTCTCGTAAAAATCTTAAAAAAGTTAAATGGGCTGTAACTGTATTTTTCTTAGCACTTGGTCTTTTAACACTTGCTGCATATGTTAAAATCGGATACGAGCACAGAAACAATGTCGGTGAAGCGTATAAACCAACGGCACAATTAGAAGCAAGATATGATGTGAAGGTTAGGGCGTAAAAATGAACGTAAAATATTGTGATGCACTGGTAATCGGTGGTGGTTTAGCGGGTCTTAGAGCGGCGATTGCTACGCAATCTCGTGGTCTTAGTACAACAGTTTTAAGTCTTTGTCCAGTTAAGAGATCTCACTCTGCTGCGGCACAAGGTGGTATGCAAGCAAGTCTTGGTAACTCAAAAATGAGTCGTGGTGACAACGAAGATGTTCACTTTGCCGATACTGTAAAAGGTAGTGACTGGGGCTGTGACCAAGAAGTTGCACGTATGTTCGTTACCGTTGCACCTAAAGCTATCCGTGAGTTAGCAGGTTGGGGCGTGCCTTGGACGAGAATTGCTCAAGGTAGCAGAGAAGCGATCATCAATGCTGAGAGAACAACGATCGTTGAAGATGCAGAAGTACACGGTTATATCCACTCTCGTGACTTTGGTGGTACTAAAAAATGGAGAACCTGTTATACAGCGGATGCTACAGGTCATACTATGCTTTTTGGTGTTGCTAACGAAGCGTTAAAACACAATGTCAATATTGAAGATAGAAAAGAAGCGATTGCGCTTATTCATGAAAACAACCGTTGTTACGGTGCGATTGTAAGAGATCTTGTAACTGGTGAGCTTTGGGCTTACGTTGCTAAAGGTACTTTGATCGCAACGGGAGGTTACGGTAGACTTTATAAACAAACTACCAATGCAGTTATCTGTGATGGTATCGGTGCTGCTATTGCTCTTGAGACTGGTGTTGCGACACTTGGTAACATGGAAGCAGTACAATTCCACCCAACTCCAATCGTTCCATCAGGTATTCTTTTAACTGAGGGTTGTAGAGGTGATGGTGGTCTATTACGTGACGTTGATGGTCATAGATTTATGCCAGATTACGAACCAGAGAAAAAAGAACTTGCAAGTCGTGACGTTGTAAGTCGTCGTATGATGGAACACATCCGTAAAGGTAAAGGTGTTAAATCTCCATATGGTGAGCACTTGTGGTTAGATATCTCTATTCTTGGTCGTGCACACATTGAGAGAAACTTAAGAGATGTACAAGAAATTTGTCAAATCTTTAACGGTATCGATCCTGCGGATGAAGGTCCAAAAGGTTGGGCACCAGTTCTTCCAATGCAACACTACTCAATGGGTGGTATTAGAACAAAACCAACCGGTGAGTCTCCAACTCTTGCAGGTCTTTTCTCTGCGGGTGAAGCTGCTTGTTGGGATATGCACGGATTTAACCGTCTTGGCGGTAACTCTGTAAGTGAGACTGTTGTTGCGGGTATGATCGTTGGTGATTATTTTGCTGATTTCTGTTTAGCAAATGAAGTCAATGTTAATACAGCAACAATTGAAAAATCACTTAAAAAACAAAAAGATTTTATTGACCACTTGTTAACCAATAAAGGTAAACACAACATCTTTGAAATCAAAAATAGAATGAGAGAAATTATGTGGGAAAAAGTTGCGATTTTCCGTGATGGCAAAGGTCTTGCTGAAGCGGTTAATGAACTTGAAGAACTTCTCAAAAAATCTCACGATGTTAATGTTAAATCTAAAACAGCATCTGCTAACCCAGAACTTGAAGAAGCATACCGTGTTCCTATGATGCTTAAACTTGCTCTTTGTGTAGCTATGGGTGCACGTGAGAGAACAGAGAGTCGTGGTGCACACTACCGTGAAGACTTCTTGAAACGTGACGATGCTAACTGGTTGAAACGTACTCTTACTTCATGGAAAGAGGGTTCTACCCTTCCAACGGTAAGTTATGAAGATCTAGACATTATGAAAATGGAAATTCCACCAGCATTCCGTGGATATGGCGCAAAAGGTATGATTATTGAAAATGATCTCAGCCTTAAACGTCAAGAAGAGGTGGATAAACTTCGTGAAGAGATGGAAGCAGCAGGCAAAGACAGACATGTAATTCAAGATGCGCTTATGCCATTTGAGCTTCAACCTTACTATAAAGCTAAAAATGAGAGATTTGGAGATGCAAAATGAGTAGAACTATTACCATAAGGGCTATGAAATATAACCCACAATCAAAACTTTCCAAAGCGCACTTTGCAGAGTACAAACTTGAAGAAACTGATGGTATGACACTCTTTATCGCGCTTACGAAAATTCGCGAAACAATGGATGCTGACCTTTCTTTCGACTTTGTATGCCGTGCAGGTATCTGTGGAAGTTGTGGTATGATGGTTAATGGTAAACCTGCGCTTGCATGTAGAACATTGACAAAAAATTTCCCAGGCGGTGTTATTCAGTTAATGCCAATGCCTGCATTTAAGTTACTAAAAGACCTTTCTGTTGATACAGGTAACTGGATGAATGGTATGAGTAAACGTGTTGAGAGTTGGATTCACACCAATCACACTGTTGACATTTCTAAACTTGAAGCACCAATGGAGCCAAAACTCGCTGATGAGACTTTTGAGCTTGATCGTTGTATTGAGTGTGGTATCTGTGTTGCAGCATGTGGTACAAAATTGATGAGACCAAACTTTATTGGTGCTGTTGGTTTGAACCGTGTTGCTCGTTTTGCAATGGATCCACATGATAACAGAACTGACGAGGACTTCTATGAACTCGTTGGTGATGATGATGGAATTTTTGGATGTATGAGTCTCGTTGCGTGCGAAGACAACTGTCCAAAACACTTACCACTTCAATCAAAAATTGCTTATATGAGAAGAAAGCTAGTCGCTCTCAAATAAGTTTGCCTTCAAAAAAAGGGATAAGATACTTGTCTTATCCCTTGCCTTAATCTTGATATTTAGTCTTACATTTTTGTTTCTCTTATAAGAAATACTGATATAATCAAAAAAACTTTAAAGATAGTATCTCATGCATATCATCAATGATTTTTTCTTACTCATCTGGAGTGAGAGGTTAAACAAGCACGCTGTTTTCGACGAAAAACATAAAACCTTGCTCGATCAAACCCTATCAACTGCTTTTGATAATTTTTGCGATGGTTCAGCCATCTTACTTATCATAAGTCCTCAAAATTTTGCCAATATGGCAAGCCTTGAAGAACCTAAAACTGTTTTAAAAACACTTTTTCAGCAATCAACCTTTAGTAAAGAAACTATACAATATGCTCAAAGCCAACTGCTTGGTTATATCGTAACACTCGGCAATTTACAGATAAATCATGCGATTCTTAAACGACTAGAACTCTTAAAAAGAGAGGGGATTCTCACCTACGATGCCCTGCGTTCATTGAGTAGCATTATTACCCTTATTGAAGAGAAAAAAATAGAAGTTGCCTCATTGCAGGTAAAAAGTGCAACTACACAAGAGAACTATTATAAAACCGCACTTCATTTACTTTTAACGGCCATTGATAACCTCAAACAAGCTGTTGAATCTCCACGTTTGAGCGAACGTTTAAGTATTATTCCCGAACGTTTAGAAAATCAACGTTTTTCCATTGGTATTACGGGTGTTATGAATGCGGGTAAATCTACCATGCTCAATGCTCTTTTAGGGCAAGAGGTTTTAGGCACGTCCGTCGTACCAGAAACGGCTAACCTAACGCTCATCAAATACGCCAAAAATCCATATGCTATTGTGAATTTTTGGAATACCAAAGAGTGGAGCAAAATCGAAGAAGGTGCTCAGAGCCTTAAGAGTTTAGAAACATTTGTAAAAGAGAGTAAAGACCATTTTGGTGAGCAGTTTAATACATTGGTAACACCTAAGGGTGAGAGCCAATCGATTGATGTGAATGATTTAGCCCTGTACACTTCTGCTAAGCATTCGGATAAAAAATGCAATCTTATCAAAAGTGTTGAACTCTATACCGACCTTAAATTTGTTCAAGATGGTGTCCAGATCGTTGATACCCCAGGTCTTGATGATCCTGTTGTGCAACGTGAAGAGATCACATTAGAATACCTTAGCGAATGCGATTTGATGATTCACCTGATGAATGCGGCACAAGCGGCAACCCAAAAAGACATTGATTTTATTATTGATGCCCTTTTATACCGCAATGTAGCACGTTTGTTGATTGTCATTACCCGCATTGATGCAATTAAAGAAAAAGAGCTCCAAGAGGTTATCGCCTATACTAAACGAAGTATTGAAGCGCGATTGAAAGAGCAAAACAAGAGTGCAAAACTGGATGAAATCATCGCTAAAATTGTTTTTATCCCCATTGCTGGAAAACTGGCGTTGATGCATAAATTGGGTCAAGAAAAAGAAGCATTAGCACTTGGTTACGACATGCAACGCACAGGTTTACCATTGGTTGAAGCGTACCTTGAAGATGTCCTTTTTGGAAGTAATAGCCAAAAAGCCAATCTTATTATCTCTGCAAACGCTAAAGAGATTGAATCCGTCATTAACGAATCGATGGCATCGTTTGAGCAAGAGCTACATTTTTTAACTATCTCGAACGAAGAGATTGAACAAGCGTATGTCAAACACCAAGACGATAAAAAAGTAATGGTAAATTTCTTAGAGCAAATTAAAAACAGTGTTGCGCAAAGCAAAGAAGAGATGGAACACTATTTTATAACGCTTCAGAAATTTGCAAACAATCAGCTGGATAAACTCCAAAATGTTGTTAAACGACGTATTACGGACGATGTCAGTTATGAATTCAGTAAAAATAAAAAAGCGCCGAAGGAAGAGCGTATTGGCTCGATGATAGAGACAGCAATTAAAGATGGTATGGTTGATCTTATTCGCGATTACCGCTATGAATTTCAAAAAAAGATGCAAAACTCTTTAGAATATATGGATACAAAATACGGTGAATTTAAAAGCGATGTATCGGCAAACCATTTCGATGCAAAAGCGTTTTGTGAAGAGCATCTAGGTTCCTTGCTTGTTTTTAAAAACAGTACCATTGTTATTGCAGGTGCTAATGAAGCTATTAAAAAGTATGGAAAAAATGATTTGAGTGCACTTTCAACAGCACTCGATGCACTGTTTAGTGCTGAATTTTCGGGTATTAAAGAGATGTTAAATGACAAACTACTGAAAGTCAATCAAGAGCTTCTAGGTTCCTTTGTAACATTGTGTGAAACGCCTGCACGTCTTATTGAAGAGCGCTTTGCTGCAGAAGAAGAGTTGATTGAACGTGCAATGCGTCAAATGAAAGATCAAACCCTTAACCGAGAAGCGCGTATTTTGGAAATCAAAGAGAAAGAGCGCGTGATGGGCATAGTACTCAATGATTTAAGTGCGGCAAAGGAGTCAAAATGAGTCTTTTAGAGAATTTCGTAACTTCCTATAAAGAGTATTTTTTAAAGGTCGTACCTGAGTTTGACGCAACACTTTTAGGTGCTCTTAAAAAAGTACAATATGTGCTTCTTTGTGAAGAGCAACTTCCTTCCATTCAGCTCAAAAAAGCATTAGATCGTCTGCAAATTCGCTCAGAAGAACCGATGAAAGTAGCCATCACAGGACAATTTTCCAGTGGAAAATCTACATTTCTCAATGCACTTTTAGCCAAAAGTATTTTACCGACAGGTATTACTCCTGTAACATCTAAGGTAAACTATATTCGTTATGGTGAAGAGTTTAAAATCCGTGTGCGTTATAAAGATGGTAGGGATGAATACCATGATATTAGCAATATTGCCCATTTTACAGATCAGCGAGAACATGTCGAAGACATTGCCTACCTTGTGCTTTATGCACCGCTGAACATTCTTAAAGATGTAGTCTTTGTCGACACTCCTGGTCTTAATTCACAAGCTGCAACCGATACCCAAACAACTGAAAAAGTGCTCAAAGAAGTTGATGGTATTATTTGGCTGACACTTATCGACAATGCAGGCAAGATGAGTGAGCTTCAAGTTTTGGAAGAGTACCTTGGTAAGTATCAAAATAAATCGCTTTGTGTTTTAAATCAAAAAGATAAATTCACACCTGCTCAGGTTGAAGAGACAACCAACTATGTTAAGACAGCTTTTAAAGAGTTTTTTAGCGATGTCATTCCTATTTCGGCACGTCAAGCGTTAGAGTCTCGCAGTCACGACAAAAAAGTAATGATGGAAGAAAAGCTTGAAGAGTTTATGCATGATTTACATGTAAAGCTACAAAGTAGTGGTGAGAAGCTTGATTTTGCTGGGGTTGAGCATGATTTTAAAGCATACCAAAGCACACTGGATTTTATTTTGCAAAGTGACTTGGGTGCAAATCTCAAGCTTTTAGAAGAGTCAAACATCGACAAAGTTTTGGATTTCATTCGCCGAGAAATTCAGCCCAAATCAACACAATCCAAAGAGTTTGCCATCACCAAAGAGATTAACGAGATTGCTTCAAAATTAATCGCACAGCATCAGCTTTTTCTCTCCATTTACGATGAGCTTTTAGAAGAGATTATTCGTTTTGAAGCCGAAGCCAAAGGTCTTTTTACAGAGCTTAAAGGCAAGTTTTCCCATGATCTTAAAAGTGCCTTTATGCGAATAGAGCAAATTATTGAAACGATTGCTGATGCTATCTATAATCAAATAACAACAGTCAAACAGATACGTTTTGAAGTACAAAAAGCAGGTCTTTTTAGTAAGCAAGCTTCGTATGCACCCTTTGAATACCAAGCGCCTAAAATCAACTCGGATCTCATTTATAAAAGTCTTTTTTACGAAGAAAATTTGATTGGTAAAATGTTTAAGCAATACGTTCGTAATCTTGGTTCAATTCAAAATGAGGTGAATGAGAAAAACCGTTTGGTTTATCGCTCCTTAGAGCAAGGAATTTTAAAATGGCAAGCGCCGTACGAAGTCATTCGCAAAAGTGAAGAGCTTCACTCTGACATCGAGTTTGCTAACATGCGTCGTTTTGCTTCTAAGGCGTATGAGAGCATCTTAAAACCTTTTAACGACGAGATTGCAGATTCTTATGCCAAAATTAGCTCCGAATTTAACCATCTTTCCAGTGCGGTGAGTTTTAACTACCAAAATGCTACCGAAGTGTGCGTGGCTTTTTTAGAAAATAAAATCGAAAAATCGGTAAAACTTTATGAAGAAAATCCAACGAAATTCTCACTCTATGTACCGAAACTCGATGAGATCAAAGAGCGTCTTAGGACTTCGTTTCATCTCTATGAGCTTGAAAATATGATGAATACCCGAAACACATTTCTCAATAAGGATTATGACCGTCTGATTAGTCAATTTACAGCCATTAAAGAAGAAAAAGTTATATTTTTAGAAGAGCGTAAAGAGCGCCATAAGCGTATGATTGAAACAATAGAAGTACTTTTAAAAGAGGTTGGCTAAAAACGCCAACCTTTTACATATAATGTTTTGCTTTGAGCAGTTTATAGAGTTTTAAAATCGATAAAAAGAATGTTGTAATAGCAGGTCCAAGTATCATTCCCCAAAAGCCAAACGTTGTAAGTCCCGCAAAAATAGCAAAGAAAATCAAAAGTTCATTGACTTCAGTAGGTGTTTTGACCATTTTGTCATTGATATATTTAATGATAAGAGGTTTAATAAATGTATCGGCGATAATAGAGATCACCACAATCGAATAGGTCGCAATAATAATCGCTGTTGTCGTATTGCCGTGTGCTACTTCAATTGCACACAGTGGAATCCACATGAGTGCCCCTCCAACGATCGGAATGAGCGATGCAAAGCCATAAAAAATACCTAATAAAAGACCATCATAACCAAAATACATACCGATAATCGAAAAAAGTGCTCCTTGGAAAATGGCACTTAGTAATATAGAGTAGAAAACCACACTCATCACATTGGTCACTTCTGAAAAGACAAAGTTAACTTCTGTTGAATCAATAGGCATGACACTTTTGATATAGTCAATCATATCTTTACCGTTTAGTAATGCAAAAAAGAAGAACACAACGATAAGGAGCATATCTTTTAAAAATCCTGCACTGTTCTTACCTATAGAGCCAAGATAAGAAAGCGCGCTACTTGAAAGCTGAGCAATGTTAAGCGTGCTGATAAAGTCATTGAGAGGCGTTTGCATAAAAGCAAATGGTGTTGAAAGTTGGTAGTCAAGTGTGCGTAGGTAGGCTTGAACCCGTTCAATGATTGAAAAATCAAAATTATTGACAATACTCCCAACCGACGTAATGGTATAGACAATAGGCCCAAAGAGAAGGATCGATAAAAATACGGTAGATAAGACAGCCGCAAGGTGTCTATTCCTTGTTAAACTATAGAGCTTAAGATTGAGATTATACGTAGCCATTGCCAGCAATGATGCGATAGCAATAATCATTAAAAAAGGTTCATAAAGCTTAATAATGGAAAATAAAACTACCAAAAAAATAGCCGTTAAAAAGAAGCGATGTTCATTCATACATTGTCCTCAAAAAGTACATTTTGCAATGTTGGTGGGGTAAGCCTGAAAAGCTCGTAAGTCTTTGTTGTTGCAATGCGACCACGTGCAGTACGCTCAATGTAACTGTTCGCCAATAAATAGGGTTCAATCACATCTTCAATTGTCCCTTCATCTTCACTCAGTGCTGCACCAATAGTGCTAAGCCCCAAAGGTTTACCTTTACTTTGAAGTAAAAGCTCAAGGTATTTTATATCAAGCTCATCAAAACCAAGATCATTCACCCCGAGTTCATTAAGTCCATATTGCGCGCGTTCTTTATTGATCTGATCTTCATCTTCCACATCGGCATAATCACGAATACGTTTTAAAAGTCGTAAGGCGATACGAGGTGTTCCACGTGAACGTCTCGCCATTTCAGTGGCGGCATCTTGAAGACAAATTTTCTCAAGTTTATGGGATGCCTTTGTGATAATAAGGGCAAGTTCTTCTTTGGTGTAAAATTGTAAACGAAAGTGCATACCAAAACGATCACGCAGAGGGGAACTTATCATACCGGCACGCGTGGTTGCTCCAATGAGTGTAAAATGAGGTAGGTCAATCTTAATCGTTTGCGCCGCAGGACCAGAACCTATAATGATGTCAAGACGAAAATCTTCCATAGCAGGATAAAGAATTTCTTCTATCGCAGGTGAAAGCCTGTGAATCTCATCAATAAATAAAATATCGCCCTCTTGAAGATTGGTTAAAATGGCCGCCAAATCACCACTCTTTTCGATCATGGGTGCAGCAGTAATTTTCATATTAGCGCGCATTTCATTGGAAATAATATGCGCTAAAGTGGTTTTACCAAGACCTGGAGGTCCAAAAAAGAGAATATGATCTAAACATTCTGAACGTTTTTGCGCTGCTTGAATAAAGACTTGCAAGTTTTTTTTAATTTTTTCTTGCCCAATATAATCCTCAAAAGAGGACGGTCTTAAGCTTTTTTCATAGTCATTTTCAAACGTGATTTTTTCAATTTCAACGATGCGTTCCATTTCACTCACTTTGTGTAGGTATAAGGAGTTTCAGGAAAACTGCGTTCTTGCACCTCTTTAACATACATATCTACAGCATTTTGAACCAGTGTTGCACCTTCTAAATAACGCTTGACAAATTTAGGTTGAAAGGCTTGGAAAAAGCCTAGCATATCACTCCATACAAGAACTTGTCCATCGGTATATTTCCCAGCACCAATACCAATCGTAGGAATAGAAATCGACTCAGAGATGCGTTTTGCCGCTTCTTCAACAACGCCTTCAATGACTAAACTAAATGCACCCGCTTCTTCAACGGCTTTGGCATCTTCAATAAGTGTTAATATATCTTCCTCACTACGTCCACGTACTTTATAACCGCCTTCTGAGCGTACATATTGAGGCATTAATCCGATATGGCCCATGACAGCAATGGAATTTTGTGTAAGGGCTCTAATAATAGGAGCACGACTCACCCCACCTTCGATTTTTACCGCATGAGCATTGGTTTGGCTGTAAACAAGTGAAGCATTATGTAAAGCCATCTTTTCATCTGTATAGGTACCAAAAGGCATATCACAAACAATAAAAGTCTCTTTTGCCCCAGCGCACACTGCTTTCGTATGGTACAACATCACTTCCATAGAGGCAGAGAGTGTGTCAGGTTTGGCATTGAAACTCATATTGAGGCTATCGCCAACTAAGATAATGTCCACTCTTTGATCAAATAAAGAAGCAAAAAGTGCATCATAGGCTGTAATGACGGTAAGGGGCGTTTGTCCCTTGTGCTGTTTAATAGATGTAATTGTTTTCATGGAGGAATTATACCCTCTTTTTTTTACATCTAAGACAAGGATAATTTATAAAAAAAATGGTACAATGAGCAACTTCGGAGGTAAGCGACATGGGTGTTTTTGCGCAATTGGAAGTTGATTTTGACATCGAAATTGTAGGGGATTTTATCTCTCACTATGCCATTATGTGTGAAAATATGGAGCCTCTGATTATTGGGCTCAGTAAAAAAGAGCGTTATTCTGAAAACATCGGAGATCTTTTTCGTATTTTCCATAATATGAAATCAGCCGCAGGATTTTTAAAACTTGATCCTATCATTAAATTAGCGGTATTGTGTGAAGATATTGTTGAAGAAGCGCGTATGTTGCAAGGACCAGCAAGTGAAGATTTCATTGATTGGTTATTATTGGTCAGTGATCAGTTTGAAAAGTACCGCAAAGATGTTGAAAATGATGCGCCATTCTTTACGGTTTTAAATCCCTTAATTATTAAAGTACCTCATATGCTGGAGAAAGAGTGAAGCAATTAGTTGCCTATATTACGGCGGGTTTTCCCGATAAAATTTTTTCATTAGATTTAGTTTCTGCTTTAAAAGAAGCAGGTGTTGATAAGTTAGAACTTGGTATCCCATTTTCTGATCCTGTTGCAGATGGCCCTATTATTGAAGTTGCTAATTTACATGCACTACAGAACGGTTTTAAAATGGAGACCCTTTTTGAGATATCGTCTATCGTTGCTCCTAAAATTGAAACCTATTGGATGGGATATTTTAATCCTTTCTACCATAAAGGTGTAGAGACATTTGCACAAAAAGCAGTTGAGTATGGTGTTAAAGGTTTTATTATCCCTGATCTCCCTCATGAAGAGGCAGCACCCTATCTGCCTTTGATGGATCAGCATCATCTTTCTTTGATCAGTTTTGTTGCACCAACAGACAGTAAAGAGCGTATTGCAAAAGTTGTGAAAGATGCAAAAGGATTTATCTATCTTGTAGCCTATGCAGGTATTACCGGAGCTCATGCGAGTGAAGATCTCACAAAAACGATTCAAGCTATTAAAGAGCAAAGTACTACGCCATTGTTTGTAGGTTTTGGTGTCAATGAAAAGACTGCCAAAGAACGAGTAAAAGGTGTCGATGGTGTTATTGTCGGAAGTGCTTTTGTTGAAGTATTGCTCAATGAAAGTTTAAGTGGAACCGAGAAAATTGCTACGATTGCTCAAAAAGCAAAAACGATTAAAGAAAAAATTAACGTATAAATCCAAATAAAGAAACAGTAATCTACTGTTTCTTTGGTGTTGCCTCATCTGGCTGCTTGAGCTTTTCAAGCAATTTTTCAAAAGAATCTTTTGCCAAAATATCTGCAAACTGTGTACGATAGGTTTGAATAATACTTACACCTAAAATATCAACATCATAAATCATCCAACTGTTGTTCTTATCTTTGTAAAATTTATAAATAATCTCATATACTTCACTGTTTTTCATTAAATGAGTTGTTAAATGGATACGTGTATCTTTGATTTTTTCTAAATTTTTAATAACGATCTTCTCATCAGTGTAAAGATCAAGTTTTTCCATATACGATACTTTGAGCTTTTGCTCAAAGAGTTTTGTAAATTCTATTTGTTTAGAAGGAGGAAGTGCAGCCCATTGTTTTCCTCCAATAGCAAGTTGTGCCATTAGTGTATAATCAAAAATTGAATCAAAAATAACAAAAAGCTTCTCTGATTTTTCAATCTTTTGAATCTTTTTATCGCGTAAAATGGTTGTTGCAAGGTCTATATTGCTTTGCATAAACGTTGAGATATTTTCTTCTTCCACTGCAAGAAGAGGGTTAGAATATAAAAGTGCCAACATCGCTAAGGCAAGAATTCGTTTCATGGTTTTATTCACTTATGAGTTTATTTCTTCTTGACTCATAAAAATTACGCAAGAAGGGATAGAGTTCGATGGCATCTTTTTTAAAGTTGTCATATTCTTTTACATGTAAAGACGTCTTATTAACAGTATACAATGCTGTAACAGCAAGTGCTTCTTCTGAACTATCTAATAAATTTGCATCACGTGCTTTAATGTAGTTGATTGGATTAAGCCACATATCGCCTGCAAGTCCAGCAATATCGCGTACATTTGATGGACCAAATAAAGGTAGAACAACGTGAAAACCACTGCCAACACCATAATGTCCAAGTGTTTGACCCAAATCTTCATCGTGTGCTTTAATGCCTAATTCTTCGCCTGCTACATCTCTAAAGCCTAAAATACCCATCGTTGAGTTAAGTACAAAACGCTCTGTTTCTTCCCAACTATTGTGAAATTTTAATTGCAAGAGGTTATTCACTAAGCGAATAGGATAAAAAATATTCTCAAAAAAATTAGCAACTCCATTACGTGCCATTTGTGGCACAACATAGGCATAACCCTGTGCTGTTGGTCTTAAAAGATATTCGTAAAATTTATCGTTAAAACTGGTCATAATTTCGTTGTAGCCACTGAGTGGATCGAAAAGATTTTCATCTGTTTTTGAACTAAACTCAGCTTCAAAATCATCACTGCTATATGAAGTAGCTCCCATGTATTCTGCCGACGACAGTAAAGAAAGGCTTAATAAACAGGCTAGGATTAAACGCAAAATATCACCTCTATCTTTTAGATTTGCGCAATTATAGGATTTTTTTGATTTAAAGTAAATTAAAGCATTGTATCAGAACTTATTTTTAGATTAAAACAAGCTAAATTTAATCTTGTTTTGACTATAATCATCGTCCAAATCTCACACACACCAATCCTTTACGGTTGCAGTTTTACTGTTGATGGGTGTGGAGGCTAAACCAAAAAATACACAAGGAGCGCTTCATGGTAACCATGAAAGACCTATTAGAATGTGGTGTACACTTCGGACACCAAACAAGACGTTGGAATCCAAAGATGAAAAAATTCATCTTCGGTGAACGAAAAAATATCTACATTGTAGATTTACAAAAAACATTACGTTATTTTAGATACACGTACAATGTTGTTAAAGATGCAGCGGCAGAAGGCAAAACAATGCTTTTTGTTGGTACAAAAAAACAAGCAAGCCAAGCAGTTAAAGAATACGCAGAAAAATGCGGTATGCCATACGTTAACCACAGATGGTTAGGCGGAATGCTTACAAACTACCAAACAATCAGACAATCAATTCGTAAACTTGACATCATCGAGAAAATGGAAGAAGATGGACAAATTGACCTTCTTACAAAAAAAGAAGCGTTAATGCTTAGAAGAAAAAAAGAGAAACTTCTTGATTACCTTGGTGGTATCAGAAACATGAAAAACTTACCAGACATGATTTTTGTTATTGATACAGTAAAAGAGAAAATTGCTGTTCAAGAAGCAAGAAGACTTGGAATCACTGTTGTAGCTCCACTTGATACAAACTGTGATCCAGACGTTGTAGATCTTCCAATCCCAGGAAATGATGATGCAATCCGTTCAATTCAACTTTTCTGTAAAGAGATGTGTGAAGCGATGACAGAGGGTTATGAAATTCGTTCAAAAGATGCTCCTGTATCTGAAGAAGCAGCTGAGATTAGCGAAGACGAGAAGAAAGCATTGATTAGTGAAGTAGTAAGTGAAGAAGAATTTGCAACAGAGGCAGGCGAATAATGGCTGAGATTACCGCTGCTTTAGTAAAAGAATTACGTGAGTCCACTGGGGCTGGTATGATGGACTGCAAAAAAGCACTTGTCGATACCGATGGTGATTTTGAAGCGGCAAAAGACCTTTTAAGAGAAAAAGGCCTTGGTAAAGCAGCTAAGAAAGCTGACAGACTCGCAAGTGAAGGTTTGGTCAATGTTCATGTTGATGCTAACTTGAAAACGGCAACTGTAAGTGAGATTAATGCTGAAACTGACTTTGTTGCAAAAAATGAAGGCTTTATTAATTTAACAAAAGATACAACATCACACATTCAGTCAACCAGTGTTGAGACAGTTGAAGATTTGATGAAAACAACAATTAACGGAACTGTTTTTGAAGAATTTTTTGCTACAAAAGTTGCAACAATCGGAGAGAACTTAGTTGTAAGACGTTTTGCAACACTTAAAGCAGGCGCAAATGGTCTTGTTAATGGTTATGTTCACTCTAATGGTCGTGTCGGTGTTCTTATCGCTGCAAGTTGTGATAGTGAGCAAACTGCAGAAAAAGCAGGTGAGTTTATTAGAAATCTTTGTATGCATGCAGCAGCGATGAAACCTAGTTTTTTAAGCTATACTGAGCTTGATCCTGAGTTTGTTGAAAAAGAGACTATTGGTATTAAAGCAGACATTGAAAAAGAGAATGAGGAGTTAAAAAGACTTCAAAAACCTCTTAAGCGTATGCCATTGTTTGTTTCTCGCGTACAATTAACTGACGCTGTTTTAGAAAATGCTAAAAAAGAGATGGAAGCTGAACTTAAAGCACAGGGTAAACCTGAGCAAATCTGGGATAAAATCATTCCTGGACAGATTGATCGCTTCATCGCTGACAATACACAGCTTGATCAACAGTACACACTCTTAAGTCAATTCTATGTTATGGATGATAAAAAAACCATTGCACAAGTTATTGAAGAAAAAGCAAAAGAGCTTGGTGGTAAAATTGAGCTTGTAGGCTATGTTCGTTTTGAACTTGGCGAAGGCTTAGAGAAAAAAGCATGTGACTTCGCTAGCGAAGTTGCTGAGCAACTTAAATAAGTATTAAATTATCAGTGGTGAAGATAGCTCTTCACCACTTCTCCTGAAGGACATTGATGTCTTTACTACACGCACATAATATCTCGCACGCTTTTGACTATCCTTTGTTTGAAAATGTCAATTTTAAATTAGCACCCAAAGAATCGATGGCAATTTTAGGCGTTAGTGGAAGTGGAAAATCAACACTTTTACACATCTGCTCTACACTGCTTCAACCCAATCAGGGAGAAGTGATTTTGTGTGATCATAACATTTATAACGATAATGATGATGCAAGATTAAAACTCAGACGTTATGATGTTGGTATTATTTTTCAGTCACACTACTTGTTTAAGGGCTTTTTTGCCAATGAAAATATTGAATTGGCTTCTTTTATCAGCGATAAAAAAATTGATAATGGCATTTTAGAGCGTTTAGGAATTGCAGATTTTATGAATTACCGTGTGGGTGATCTTTCCGGTGGGCAGCAACAGCGTGTTTCTATAGCACGGGTTTTAGCAAAGAAGCCTAAGATTATTTTTGCAGATGAACCAACGGGTAACCTTGATGATAAAACAGCGCAAGAGGTCATGAATGTTTTGTTTGAGTACATTGAAAAAGAGAATGCTGCGCTTCTTTTGGTTACCCATAATCATCAGTTAGCCAAACAGTGTACTTACGTACGCCATCTCCATGTGGATGGGCTAAAAGAGGAAGCATAACGTGGAATCACTGGTAAAACTTTTTGGTGAACATCAAGTGATACTTTTTTTTCTACTCTTTGCAAGAATTAGTGGACTTTTCGCTTTTTTTCCTTTTTTTTCACATGCGACTATTCCCCTAACCATTAAAACGTCTATGACTTTTTTTATGGTTATCTTTTTATTTCCACTTTTACCAGCTTTACAGGTAATGCCAAATATGCTCAATCTCTCGCTGGCTATCGTTGGAGAGTTACTCATTGGTTTTGTTGCGGGACTTTTTTTAACCATTACTATTTCCATTTTGCAAATGGCGGGTATGCAAATCTCCTTTATTATGGGCTTTACGATGGCAAGTGTCATTGATCCTCAAACAAGTACTTCTATTCCTATTTTATCGCAATTACTCGCTTTGATAGGATTGATGGTTATTTTAGCGTTTAATGGGCATCACCAAATGCTTTTGTTTATTGCTGATTCACTCAGTCTTTTACCTCTGGGAAGCTTTTATCCGCAAACAAATATGCTTACGTATTTGCTCAAGGCAATGACAGGAATGTTTGTTTATGGCTTTATTCTCTCTTTCCCTGTAGTTGCTTTTTCTTTACTCTTAGATGTTGTCTTTGGCATGCTCATGAAAACGATGCCCCAATTCAACCTTTTGGTTATTGGATTTCCTATTAAAATTACAGTTTCTTTTGTAGTATTGGTTGCAACACTGAGCTCTATTATGCTCTTATTTAAGAAAGAGTTCATCGAAGCGATGAATCATTTGACTATTCTTTTTGTGCGTTAAAGCAATCATAAATTTTTTTATACTACAATGAGTGTTAATAATTCTCATTCAGGAGTGAGCATGCGCCTGTTACTACTCAATAATAATCCCGCTGTTTCAAGATTGATCAAACTTAGTGCCGAAAAAGCAGGGTATGAGTTAGATGAGTTTGAAGACTATGGCTTAGTGCCACTTACAACATATGATGTCATTTTGGTCGACAATGAACTTTATGATGAAATAGCTTTATCAGAACTATGTGGTCATATAGGATGTGACTATATCGTTTATATCTGCCAAAGAGGTGCAAAAAAACCTGATACGGTGAATGTTGCGCTTGAAAAGCCATTCTTACCAACAGATTTTTTGGTGCTTTTAGATAAAGTGAAAAATGTAATTGAAAGCCAACAAGCAGATATAACAGAAGAAAATGAAGACGATACATCATTGTCTACTTCACAAGCGACAGAGCTTGCGGATGCTTTTGATATTGACCAAATTGATACACTGGAAACAGAAGATGATATGCTCCCTATTAATCTTTTAGAAGAGGCTGATGATGACTTCAAAGATGAAGAGGACGAAGATATTAGTGAAAAGCTTTCACTGGATGATCTTGCCTTAGACGATCTAAGCTTAGATGACTCTTCAGACGAAGAGAGTTTGGACAATAAACTTGTGGCTAATGACGAATTTTCATTTGATGAAATAGCACCCTTAGAAAAAGAGGATGCAGCACCTTTGGAAGATTTTGATTTTGAAGAAGAGGAGCATGTTTCTTCTACTGCAGATGAAATTGAATCAAAAGAAGTGCTAGAAGAGTCTGTAAATCCATCTGTTTTGGACAAAGATGACATTAATGAAGTAAAACAACTTTTAGATGAAAGTGAAGAGCAAGAAGAAGAGGAAGAAATCTCTGAGTTGTCTTTGGATGCGTTAGAGTTGAATAAAGAAGATGATGCTGGTAAGTTTTTCTTTGAAGATGATGCTTTAAAAGAAGAAGAGTTGCTAGAAGAGGATACATTAGATCTTGAGCTTGATGATAATGATGATTTGAAATTTGAAGATCTCTCCCTTTCTCTGGATACCCCAGAAGCGCTTGAAGAAGAGGCTAATGTTGAGGCTGAAATTCCAGAAAACCAAGAAGAAATTATTGATGATTTTGCAGAAGAGATTGATGAAAAAATCGAAGAAGAAAAAGAGCAAGCTTTAGAAGAAGAACAGTTACTTCCTAAAGCAAATATCAGTTTTGATGATATGGAAAGCGACGATATAGACTCGCTAGATGATCTTAATGAAAATATGCTCAAACACGCTTTTGGCGAGGAACTGGATGAAGAAGATACGCCTACGTTAACCGTTCCAACGCAAAAAGAAAAAAATCAAGAAATTGAAGTAATCCGTGATGAGATTGAGAGCAGTATTGCTAAAAGTATCTCTAGCTTAGCACAGAGTGATATTTTACGTGAAGCACTCAAAGGGATGCGCCTGAATATTACTATTACATTTGATGAAAAAGAGCAAGTGTGAAAGGAAATCTTTTAGTTGTTTCAGGACCTAGTGGATCGGGAAAAAGCTCTTTAATGAAA
The DNA here is from genome assembly GCF_036802865.1 of Sulfurospirillum sp. NCBI lineage: Bacteria > Pseudomonadati > Campylobacterota > Epsilonproteobacteria > Campylobacterales > Sulfurospirillaceae > Sulfurospirillum > Sulfurospirillum sp. Next base: position 459,526 of record NZ_DAIRVK010000001.1, read on the forward strand.
GAGGTTTTGCAAGAAATTCCTGATTCTTATTTCTCAATTTCCAGTACAACACGACCTATTCGTGAAGGTGAAGTTGATGGCATAAACTACCATTTTATTTCTAAAGAAGAGTTTGAAAACGATATCGATGCAGGATTTTTTTTAGAATGGGCAAAAGTACATGATAACTATTATGGCACCTCTCTAAAACCAATTTTAAAAGAACTTCATGAGGGAAAACTGGTTATCTGCGATATTGATGTACAGGGTCATAAAATTGCACGGGAAAAATTTAGTAGTTTAATTACGTCTGTTTTTGTTACAACTCCAGATCAAAAAAGCCTTAAAGAAAGGTTGCTTAATCGTGGAACTGATAGCGAAGAAGTGATCAAAAAACGTTTAGCTAATGCTGTTTCAGAGATGACATGCATCAGCGAGTATGACTATGTTTTAGTCAACGATGATTTTAAAATTGCACTACATGATTTACTTTCTATTGCTTATGCGTCGCGTAAAAAAATGGAACTGATGGATTTAGGTGAATTTATCAGTGTATGGGCAAATATCGAATAAAAAGTTTGCTTCATTTTTTGTTTACAAAAAAATGATACAATAACATTAATATACAGTTATAAAGACAAAGGAGAGAGTATGGGTTCGTTTAGTATATCGCATTGGTTAGTCATCTTAGCAGTTGTTGTTTTATTGTTTGGTGCTAAAAAAATACCAGAACTTGCTAAAGGTGTAGGTCAAGGCATTAAAGATTTTAAAAAAGCTATCAAAGAAGATGAACAAGCAAAAACTACGGTAGATCAAGTAGAAGCAAAACCTGAGTCAAGCGTTGCACCTACTGCTACAACATCTACACCAGCAGATGAAAAAAAGTCTGTATAAGGTTACGTATTGAAAAAATCGGTTATTCGTGCTATTAAAGAAAAATTACAAAGAGAGTTTGTCTTAGAAAAACCTAGCAATCTCTCTTTTGGTCATTATGCAACTCCTATCGCTTTTTCTCTTGCTAAAGAGTTAAAAAAATCACCTATTGCAATCGCAGAAGAGATTTGTACTCAGTTTGAGGCAGAGGAGATCTTTCAAGAAGTGACTCCTATTAAAGGGTACATCAACTTTAAACTCAGTGAGAGTTTTCTGGATCAGTATGCTACATGGGCAATTCAAAATGAAGCACTTTTTGGAAAAGACGATCAGGATGAGTCAATCCTTCTTGAGTACGTGAGTGCTAATCCTACAGGACCGCTTCATATTGGACATGCTAGAGGCGCGGTTATGGGTGATGCATTGTATCGTATTGGTTCTCATCTTGGTTATAAAATCACAACGGAATATTACGTCAATGATGCGGGTAATCAAGTTGATCTTTTAGGACTTTCTCTGTATCTTGCAGGACGCGAACATGTCCTTAGTTTACCTGTTGAGTGGCCAGAGGAGTTTTACCGAGGCGAATATATTATTGATCTCGCTCATGTTGCAAAAGCTGAACTTGGTCATGCTGTGTTTGAAGATGAAGCTAATATAAAAACGCTCTCTGTTTGGGGCAAGGATAAGATGTTAGAGCTCATCAAATCCAATCTCGCGGATGTCGGCATTGAGTTTGAACAATTTGTGAGTGAAAAGTCGCTTTATGATAAATGGGACGACAGTTTTGCCAAACTTCAAAAGAGTGACAAAACTTACACAGAAGGTGGAAAAGTCTGGATTCGCTCTACAGAACTAGGTGATGAAAAAGATCGTGTCGTTGTAAGAGAAGATGGTAGACCTACTTATCTTGCAGGCGATATTATTTACCATGATAACAAATTTCAAAGAAAATACGATAGATATATCAATATTTGGGGTGCAGATCACCATGGATATATAACTCGTGTTAAAGCAGCAATTAACTTTTTAGGTTACGATGAGCAAAAACTTGAAGTTCTTTTAGCACAAATGGTCTCTCTTCTGAAAGGTGGAGAACCGTATAAAATGAGTAAACGCGCTGGAAATTTCATTTTAATGAGTGATGTTGTCAGTGAGGTAGGAAGTGATGCTTTGCGTTTTGTATTTCTCAGTAAAAAATCAGATACGCATCTTGAATTTGATGTGGATGTCTTTAAACAAGAAGACAGTAATAATCCAATTTTTTATATCAACTATGCGCATGCACGGATTAATCAAATTTTTGCTAAAGCCGAAAAAAGTCTTAGTGATGTGCAAAATGTGAAGTTGGAAAATCTTAGCGAAGAGGCTCAAAATCTTCTCTTTAGTGCGTTATTATTACCAGAAGTTTTAGAAGATGCTTTTCACTCGAGACAAGTGCAAAAAGTGACAGAGTATCTTAAAAACCTTGCAGCGAGTTTGCATAAATTTTACAACGAGAATCGTGTTGTGGGAAGCAGTGATGAAGAAAAACTTCTTAAACTTTTTGCCGTTGTGGCACTTTCTCTTCGCGTAGGACTTAAACTTATCGGCATTAATGCAAAAGACAAAATGTAACGTGTGATTGTGAATAGATCACACATTCTTGCCTCTCTTTTAGCATTTTTCATTAAAAATCCCAAAGTATTTTTTGTAGCCCTTCTTTTAGGAGGGCTTACCTATTCCTATGAAATTTTTATTGCACGTGACACTATGGTGTTTCAGGGTGTCCCTAAAGCTTTAGAGCATTCAATGGCTACATACACGCGTATATTGCGCAATCAAGCCTACATGGTTGGGTATAGCGATTTTAAAGGTAATCCTTTGTGGATTGTTTATAAGCTGACACCTCCACCCCAAAATGCACAGCACCTCAAACGCCCAGATGGCTTTGGTGTAGATTGGCGTAATTTAGGGCTAATCACACCAAGCGATTATACGAATAGTGGATATGATAGGGGGCATATGGCACCTAACCATGCGATAGCTCTTCTGTATGGCAAAGAAGCTCAGCAAGAGACTTTTTTGATGACAAATATTACTCCCCAAAAACCTTCTTTAAATCAAAAATTATGGCAACACTTGGAAGCGATTGAGCTAGAAACTTTCGCACCAAAATTTAAAGAGCTTTGGGTTTACACAGGACCACTATTTGATGCCAAAACAGTTCGACTAAAAAGTTCGCATTGGGTTGAAATCCCAGATGCTTTTTATAAAATATACATTGGAATTACACATAATGGAGAGATCAGAACACTTGCTTTTATCATTCCTCAAAATGCTAAATCCCATGAGCGCCTTGAAAAGTATGTGGTAAGTATTGATGACGTGGAGTATAGTAGTGGATTTGATTTTTTACATCAACTAGATGATGACCTTGAAGAGAGGCTTGAATCAACCATAGAGTTGCAAAACTGGTTTTAAAATGCTTTACATGTAAGAGATGTTATTGATTACTCTGACACGCTTTGCAGGTTCCATTTATGACAATGAAACTGTTATTAATGTGAAAACCACTTTGAGAAGAGATCGTCTCTAAAAGGGGTTTTGTCTCTACGAACATATCTTCAACACTACCACACTCTGAGCATAAAAGATGAATGTGGGGCACTTTCTTGATTTCATATTGTTGTTTTTGGTGTGGAAGCTTAACCTCTTCTAGAATATGAAAAGAGATAAGGTCGTTGATGTTACGGTAAAGTGTTGCTTTGGACATCGTAGAATATTTTTGAAAAATGGCGTCATAAAGTGTGTCGATATCGACATGTCCAAACTGATCGATGGAATCTAAAATAACAAGCCTTTGGTGTGTTGATTTGAGGTTGCTTGCTTTTAAAACATCTTTAAATCGATCCATTGAATATATATCCTTAATATATGATACAAAATTTTATAGGAGCTGAACTTAATAAGATATTAACTATCCTATTTATTCCTATTTTGTAATAGTATTTAATTCTAAATAAGATTAATTACTATTTAAGATAAATATTCATATAATTTTTCTACATCTTAAAAAGGAGTGGAAATGCAAATTTCTAAGGCATTAAGTCTTTGTGCGTTAAGTGCAACCATGTTATTTGGGGCAAATGGTTTGGTTGACAAGGTCAAGCAAAATGGTATTGAATCAATTCCTGTAAGTCAACTGGAAATTTTGAAATTAATAGATGATCCTAAGGATCCAATCACTGTTGCCAAAGTAGAGCTGGGTAAAAAACTCTATTTTGATCCTCGTATGTCTAAAAGCTCAATTATTAGTTGCAATACCTGTCACAATTTAGCGATAGGGGGAACGGATGGCATTAGTGCAGCAATCGGACATGGCTGGACTGCAAACCCTCATCATCTGAACTCTCCAACGGTGTATAACTCTGCCTTTTTTAAAGCACAATTTTGGGATGGAAGAAGCCCACACTTAGCAGACCAAGCACAAGGTCCAGTTCAAGCAGGACCTGAGATGGCAGCGCCCCCAAAATTGGTGGAAGAGCGCATTAACTCTATTCCTGAGTATGTTGAATTTTTCAAAGGTGCGTATGGCGATACTGTAAAAATCAATTTTGAGAAGATTACCTCTACGATTGCAATTTTTGAAAAAACATTGGTGACACCATCTCGTTTTGATGATTTTATCAATGGTAATGACAATGCACTTTCTAAAGCTGAAAAAGAAGGGCTTGAAGTCTTTATTGATAAAGGGTGTGCGAGTTGCCATAACGGTATTGCTTTAGGTGGTACCATGCAGCCATTCCAAGTAGCGGGTAAATACAAATTTGCTCAAGTGGGTGATTTTGTGGGTGATAAAAATGGGATGGTTAAAACACCAACACTTCGAAATATCAGTGAGACGGCTCCATATTTTCACAATGGTGCGATTTGGACACTTAAAGATGCGATCAAAGAGATGGGAAGTACACAGTTAGGAATTAGTATCAGTGATGCTGAGAGTACAAAGATTGAAACATTCTTGAAAGCATTGAAAGGCAGAAAGCCTGTGGTTATTTATCCTGAGCTTCCCGAAAGCAGTGAAAAAACACCTAAACCAGACGCTAAACTTTAATGAAGTTACGCCTTCCTAGCAAAACTAGGAAGGCGCATCAATACATTTACTCTACGCCACGTACTCTTTTCATCTCATCTTCTCTCTCTTTGAGGAAAAGTTCCAAGTTGTATTTTACACGATAAGCAGGTGTCATCAGGTGAATTAAAACATCTCCCATATCAATAACAGTCCAGTTATCATCGGCATCAACATTGAGAAAATTCTCTCCTGCACCTTTGAGTTCGGTTTTAAGATGATCTAAAAGTGAAAGCCCATGTCTCTCACCCATTGTTGTTGCAATAACAACTGTGTTGACAAAATAATCTTTACCTGTCATATCAAATACTTGTATATCTTCTGCTTTTTTGTCGCTTAACGCAGTGACGATTCTCTCTATTCTATTATCCATTGGATTCCTTGTATAAAACGCTATCACTTCATTTTCGATGGCTTTTGGGATAAATCTTCTATCCAAAAATGAGCGGAGCTTTGAAGAACTGATATTAACATTAATTGGTAAAATTTTCAAGTCTTTGGGCGGTGTAAATTCTCCACGAGGCGCTACAACAAATTCTACCAGTGAGCAAAGTTCCTCGTGACGGTTCCATTTGGGGAGTGCCTTAAAACTGTCGCTTCCAACGATCAAAAAAAGTTTTGCTTCAGGATAGAGACTCTTTACATGTAAAACGGTTTCAATCGTTGGAACTTGTCTTTTTTGATCGCATTCATACGAAAAAATTTCGACTTTTTCCATGCCTTCAAACATCTTTGAAAGCCACGCTTGGCGCATGGGTGCAGGGGCACAGAAGCTCTCTTTAAAAGGGCTGAGGTATGTTGTTACGACTAAAAGCTTGTCAATATCAAGAATTTCAAGGGCTTTTTTGACAATGAGTTCGTGCCCAGTATGGGGAGGATCAAAGGAACCTCCAAAAATAGCTATATTCAACTTTAGGACTCCATGGACTTTTTAAACTTTTTTATACATCATTTTTGCTAAAATAATTCGCTTTTCTCTAAAAGCAAATGGACTAAAACGACTATTATATCAAAAGGAATACCTATGGCACTCAAAATTGCTATAAATGGATTTGGTCGCATTGGAAGATGCGTCGCAAGAATTATTGATTCAAGGGACGATGTTGAGTTGGTGTGTGTTAATGATACGGCTGAACGTTCTATGACAAAACAATTACTCAAATACGATAGTGTACATGGTATTTTTCAAGGAACAGTTGAACTGTTAGAAAATGATTATATGCAAATAGGAAAAGCAAAAGTTAAAATGTTTTCAACCCGCGATCCTAAGGCTTTAAATTTCGCTGATTATGGCGTCGATGTTGTGCTTGAATGTACCGGTGCCCTTTTAACCCAAAAAGATACACAAGTTTTTATTGACAATGGCATCAAAAGAGTTGTTATGTCAGCTCCTGCAAAAGATGATACTCCGACCTTTGTTATGGGTGTAAATGACCATACCTATGCAGGTCAAGCGATTGTCTCTAATGCTAGTTGTACCACAAACTGTTTAGGACCCGTAGCTAAAATTTTGGATGATGCGTTTGGCATTGACAAAGGTTTAATGACAACGGTTCACTCTTATACCAACGATCAAAATATTTTAGATGTCAAACACAGTAAAGATTTACGCCGTGCACGTGCTGCTGCGATCAACATGATCCCAACCAGTACAGGTGCTGCAAAAGCAATCGGCTTAGTGCTTCCACACCTCAAAGGAAGACTCCATGGACAAAGCGTCCGTGTTCCAACACCTAACGTCTCTATCGTTGATTTGAACGTTGTTGTTAAAAAAGATACAACCAAAGAAGAAGTCAATGCACTTTTCACACAACATGCCAATGGAAGTTTGAAAGGTATTTTGGAAGTGGATGTTGAACAAAGAGTTTCTCAAGATTTCGTTACTACGACATGGAGTTCTATTGTTGCAACAGATTTGACACAAGTTATTGGTGGCAATATGGTTAAAGTAATGGCATGGTATGACAACGAATGGGGTTACTCATCTCGTCTGGTTGACATGGCTGTACACGTAAGCAAATAAAAAGGATAGGGAATGATTCGCTCCATTAGAGATTTAGATATTGCAGGTAAAAAAGTTTTTATTCGTTGTGATTTCAACGTACCACTAGATGAGTTTGCAAATATCACAGACGATAGACGTGTACGTTCAGCAATTCCTACCATTCGTTACTGTTTAGACCATGGCTGCTCCATTATTTTGGCAAGCCATTTAGGACGTCCAAAAGGTGTTGTGGATGAAAAGTATTCACTCGCACCTGTTCAAATGAGACTTAAACGTCTTTTAGACAAAGAGGTGATTTTATCCAGTGATGTGATTGGCAAAGATGCAACTGAAAAAGCAGCCGCACTTCAACCAGGAGAGATCTTACTTTTAGAGAATCTACGTTTTAGCAAAGGTGAAACAGCAAACGATGAAGAGTTTGCAAAAGCATTAGCAGATATGGCAGAAGTCTATATCAACGATGCGTTTGGTGTTTGCCATCGTGCACACGCTTCGGTTGAAGCCATTACACATTATTTTAATGAAAAAAGTTCTGCTGCTGGATTTTTACTTCAAAAAGAAGTTGAATTTTCTAAAAATCTTCTTCGCCGTCCAACACGTCCGTTTGTCGCCGTTGTCGGTGGTAGTAAAGTGAGTGGAAAACTTCAAGCACTTGTCAATCTTCTTCCACGTGTCGATAAACTGGTGATTGGTGGCGGTATGGCATTTACTTTCCTCAAAGCGCAAGGTCTTGATATTGGAAATTCGTTGGTTGAAGATGAACTCCTTGATGAAGCAAGCCGTGTCATGGAAGAGGCAAAACGCTTAGGTGTTAAGCTCTACTTACCTGTGGATGTTGTGGCGGCACAGACATGTTCGCAAGATGCAACAATTAACTTTGTAACGGTTCAAGAAATTCCAAAAGGTTGGATGGGGCTTGATATTGGGCCTGCAACTTCACGTTTGTTTAGAGAAGCACTTGCAGATGCTCAAACCATTCTTTGGAATGGTCCGATGGGTGTATTTGAGCTTGAAAAATTCTCAAAAGGTAGCTTTAAAATGTCACATGATATTGCTCAAGCACATGCAACAACGGTTGTAGGTGGTGGTGATACAGCAGATGTTGTCGCCAGAGCAGGGGATGCAGATGAAATGACATTTATCTCTACAGGTGGTGGAGCGAGCTTAGAGCTTATCGAAGGCAAAGTACTGCCTGGTGTCAAAGTACTGAGTACAAGTGAGACTGAATAAGCATGATTATTGCCTCAAACTTTAAAACAAATTACACAAGAGGTTCGGCAAAGGCTTTTATCAATGAGATTCAAGCATTTGTTTCCAATACAAAAAGTACGCAACAAGTGCGTATTTTTGCGCCCTTTACAGCGCTTGATTCTTTTGATGATGTCCCAAGTCTTAAAGTGGGTGCGCAAAACTTTTACCCTGTTCAAAGTGGTTCATACACAGGCGAAATTGGTTTTGAACAGCTTGAAGAGTTTGGCATTGAAACGGTACTTATTGGACACAGTGAAAGACGCCATATTCTCAAAGAGGCACAAAGCTTTATAGCCCAGAAATACGATTTTGCAAAAGCAAGAGAAGCTGAAATTATCTATTGTATTGGTGAACCACAAGAGATCAGGGTTCAGGGTATTGATGCAGTTATGAGTTATCTTTGGGAGCAATTTGAGGGTGTTGATATTAATTATGACAAACTCATTATTGCCTATGAGCCTGTTTGGGCGATTGGTACGGGATTGACTGCAAGCTTGGAAGATATTGAAGAGGTACTAACAAGGCTTTGTGAAAAGCTCTCTGCTCCACTTTTGTATGGTGGAAGTGTTAAAGTGGACAACATTGAATCCATTTTACATGTAAAAGCTTGTGAGGGTGTTCTGGTAGGAACTGCTAGTTGGAATGAGAAAGCATTTTGCGAGATGATTCGCATCGCTGATAACGTAAAAAAATAAGAGGAGTTTGAGTTATGATCATGAAAGGCAAAAAAGGTCTTATCGTAGGTATCGCCAATAATAAATCAATTGCATATGGAATCGCTAAAGCATGTAAAGAGCAAGGTGCCGAATTAGCATTTACGTATCTTAACGAGCAGTTAGAAAAAAGAGTCCGTCCTATCGCTGAAGAATTTGGTTGCGACAAAGTGTATGAGCTTGACATTAACAATCCTGCTCACTTGGAAGCGTTAACTGCGTCATTAGAAAAAGATTTTGGAAAGATTGATTTTGTGGTTCATTCTGTTGCTTATGCCCCAAAAGAGGCATTAAGCGGTAAGTTTGTTGATACCACTAAAGAGGCTTTTGATATTGCTCTTGGTACATCTGCATATTCATTGGTTTCACTCTCACGTGCATGTTTGCCTGTTATGAATGACAATGGTTCTATCTTGACATTGACCTATTTAGGAGGACCACGTTATGTCCCTCACTACAATGTTATGGGTGTTGCAAAAGCTGCATTAGAAGCAAGCGTTCGCTACCTTGCCGTTGATCTTGGAAGTCGTGGTATTCGTGTCAATGCCATCAGTGCTGGTCCTATCAAAACATTGGCTGCTAGTGGTATTGGTGATTTTAGAATGATTCTTAATTGGAATGAAGTGAACTCTCCACTTCGCAAAAATGTTACTACGGATGAAGTAGGCAACAGTGGTATGTATCTTTTAAGTGACCTCTCAAGCGGTGTTACAGGCGAAATTCATTACGTCGATGCAGGTTATAGCATCATGGGTATGGGTATGGATGAGACTGATGCTGAGGGTCATACAGTACTTGCGTGGGATATGCAAAAATAAGGAAGAAGTATGAAATTAGTACTGCAGAAATTTGGATATGTAGTACTGATGCTCTGCATTATTTCTCTCATCTCTTTTGGAGCGATTCATCTCGCTCCTAACTCTTTTTTTGCCAGCGGCGAACTCAACCCCAATATTACTCCTGAAGCCTTAGACCAACTCAAGCGTATTTACGGACTCGATCAATCTTTATCGGTACAGTTTTTTGCATGGTTTAAAGCAATCTTCCAACTTGATTTTGGCATCTCCTTTGCCAGCGGTAAGTCTGTACGCGATGAGATACTTGAACGGTTACCCATTACACTTTTGATGAATGTTATTAGTATGATTTTGGTCTTTATTTTAGCGCTTTATTGGGGCATAAAATCAGCCATGAAGCAAACAAGTCTGTATGATAAAAGTATCAAACAGTTTGCCTTAATTAGTTATGCAATGCCTTCGTTTTACCTCTCTTTGCTGTTGGTGATTCTTTTTTCGGTTCAATGGAAAATTTTCCCTATATCGGGATTACATTCACAAGGTATCAGTGGAACGGGAATTCGCTATATGGCAGATATGGCGTGGCATCTTACTTTGCCTATTTTCGTTATGGTTTTTGGTGGATTAGGGAGTTTGATTTTATATGTGCGAAGTTTGACGCTTAATATTTTAAAGAGTGACTACATATTTTTTGCTAAAAGTAGAGGTGTTGAAGGGAAAGCTCTTTTAATGCGTTTTATTCTTCCAAATCTCTCTCCTCCAATAGTCACAATTCTGGGGCTTTCGCTTCCAGGGCTTATTGGTGGCAGTGTGATTTTAGAGTCTATTTTTGCGATTAATGGTATGGGACTTCTTTTTTATCAAAGCGCTTTAAGTCGTGACTATCCCGTAATTATGGGTATCCTTATTATCTCTTCATTTTTAACTTTACTGGGTAATATGATTGCCGATTTGGTGTTAAATAAACTCAATCCTCACTTTAAACGACGAGGATAAAATAACTTTGAAAAGGACAAAACAATGAAAAATATTCTTTTAGCTTTAGTAGCAGTTGCTTTGATGAGTGGCTGTGCAACGTGGGGTGGCATTAAAAAAGATGCGAAGGATGGTGCCGAATGGACAAAAGAAAAGATCAACAATGGTGCAAGTTACGTTAAAGAAAAAACAGAATAGATGCAAAATAAAAAGGGTAACATGTAAAGCAGCTCGCTTTACATGTTAGAAGATAATATTATAGTCCGCCGAAAAGGTTTTTAAGTGCGTTTGGATCGCGTTCTGGTTGATCATCGTTTGCAGATTCACTTGAGGAGGTCGTACCTGATCCTGATTCAACCAATTCAATTTCAAATCCAGTGAGCATTGAAGTCAAACGGATATTAATACCATTTTTACCAATCGCTTTTGATTTTTGATCACTTGGAAGGGTAACAATAGCTTTACCGTTTTGAATTTTAACATTAGAGATGATTGCTGGGCTAAGAGCACGCGCTATAAAAATCTCAGGAATGTTTGAGTACTCAATACAGTCGATATTTTCATTGTGAAGCTCTTTACTCACCGCATTAATTCGCACACCTTTTGTTCCAACAGTAGCCCCAACAGCATCAATGTTTGGATGAAGTGACATCAGTGCAATCTTAGCACGCTCACCTGGAATTCTAGCACTACCAATAATTTTGATCAATTCGTCTTTAATCTCAGGGACTTCAAGTTCCAACAGTGACTCTAAGAATTTTGGACTGGTGCGAGAAAGCTCGACATACATGCCTTGAGTTTTGTCAATGAGTACTTTACGAATAACACTTTTTACAACATTTCCAACTTTAAATTTCTCACCTTTGATACGGTTTTTACGTGGTAATACTGCACGAATTTCGTCAATTTCAATATAGGTATTTTCATCGTTATCTACACGTGCAACGGTTCCAAAAACAGTTTTACCCACTAATTTTTGGTATTTTTCAAAAATATTATTTTCTAAAAGTCGTTGAATATGGTACTCAAGCTCTTTTTGAAGTGTGGCAGCGGCAGTTCTACCTAAATTATCAAGTGGAAGTTCATAGGTAAGTTCATCACCAATTTCAATGTCAGGATCAACTTCTTTTGCATCTTTGATTGCAATAAAATTTTCATTACCTTGCAAAAGTCTTTCATCATCGGGGGTAACAACAATAACTTTTTGATAGAGTTTAAGTGTTTTAGTTGCAGGATCAATTTCTGCACCGTATTCGTATTCTGCACCGTAAATTCTTTTAGCAGTTTTAACGAGTGCTACGGTAACAGTGTTCTTAACTTCGTTAATGTCAAGCCCTTTTTCATGGGCAATAGATTCTATAATGTCTACAATTTTTTCCATAAGTTTCCTTAAAAAGATGCATATTTTTTATGTCATGTGTGTTATTCGCAATGATGAAAAATCAAAAATGGAAATTTAAACGATTGCGGTGAAGAGTAAGGATTATAACTAAAATCTTCTTTTATTTTTCTTTATGGAAGAGCAGTTGTTTGCTTTTAATGAGGAATTTATCGAAAACAAAGTATACTTCGCGATATATCTTTGTGCGTATTGGACACACACGATAATTTTCTCGATAGAAAAGAGGTTTACAATGGAAATTAAATTAGCAAGAAATGAAATTAATGGAAAACCAAAGACAATTACATTGGACAAAGTGACTGAGATTATTGAAAAAGAAGGGCAAAAGATTTTTTATTTTGATAAAGAAAACTCTCACAAAGACCTTGTATCACTCGTTGAGCATTTTGAAGCACAAGGATTTAGCGTTTATTTAAGAGATATTCGTTACGGTTTGGGAGAGAGCGATTATATGTACGAAGTACATATTCTTTAAGGCTAGATTTTGGGTATTACAGAGGCAAAAAAACTTTACATAGAAACCCTTGGCTGTGCGATGAATGTGCGAGACTCCGAGCACATTATCGCCGAGCTTGGGGATAAAGAAAATTATGTTTTAACCAGTAATCTACAAGATGCTGATCTTATTTTAGTTAATACATGCAGTGTTCGTGAAAAACCTGTAAGCAAACTTTTTTCAGAGATTGGTAAATACAATCTTCAAAAAAAAGAGGGTGCGAAGATAGGTGTATGCGGATGCACCGCAAGTCATTTGGGTAAGGAGATTTTTAGACGTGCTCCTTATGTCAGTTTTGTCATTGGTGCACGCAATGTCTCCAAAATTTCTACAGCAGTTAATACCGAAAAATTCCTCAGTGTTGACACTGACTATGATGAAAGTACTTACGCATTTGGTGAGTACCGCAACAGTCTTTATAAGGCGTATGTCAATATTTCCATCGGTTGTGATAAAAAATGTACCTATTGCATTGTGCCTCAAACCAGAGGCGATGAAATTTCTATCCCTGCTGAACTCATAGTCAATGAAGCGAGAAAAGCTGCTCAAAGTGGGGCAAAAGAGATCTTCTTACTCGGGCAAAATGTGAACAATTACGGTAGACGTTTTAGCGGGAATGTTGAGCGTAGCATGGACTTTTCAGATTTACTCAATCAAATAAGTGAAATTCCTGAAATTGAGCGCATTCGTTTTACTTCTCCTCATCCACTGCATATGGACGATAAATTTTTAGAAACTTTTGCTAATAACCCAAAAGTATGCAAATCAATGCATATGCCATTGCAAAGTGGTTCAACCCATATTTTAGAGCAGATGAAACGTGGTTATAGCAAAGAATGGTTTTTAAATCGAGCTTTGAAACTTCGTGAAATGATCCCAGATGTTTCTATAAGTACTGACATTATCGTTGCATTTCCCGGTGAAAGTGATGCTGATTTTGAAGATACGCTTGATGTGATACGACGCGTTAAGTTCGAGCAAATTTTTGCGTTCAAATACTCTCCACGACCTCTTACAAAAGCAGCTGAATTTACGAATCAAATTGATTCTGAAATAGGATCAGCTAGACTTGAGCGATTACAGCTTCTGCAAGATGAAATTTTAGATGAAATTGCAGAGAGTAAACGAGATAAAGTCTACCCTGTTTATATTGACGAGCTTCGAAATAGTGGCTTTTTGGCAGGACGAAGTGATAATAATGCACTTGTCCAGATTAAAGGTGATGAAAGTTTATTAGGGCAAACCATAAACATTAAAATCACCAATCCTAAACGACTTTCCCTTTATGGCGAAATTGTTCTCTAAAGAGCTTAAACGTAAACTGTTGGTGTGGATTGTTCCACCCCTTGTTTACGCATTAATCAAGCTTTTATTCTTTACGTGTAAAAAGAAATTTTATCTTCCACACAATGGCTCAGAAACCCCTAGTATCTATGTACTTTGGCATGGAGAAATTCTTATGGCAGCCGCTGCCTATAAACACTATACAAAACGCACAGAAGCTGATACGATTGTCAGTAACCATTTTGATGGTGAATTAGTGGCTCGGTTAATGCAACTTTTTGGAGGAGGAACTATTCGTGGAAGTTCGTCCAAAGGTGGCGCTTCTGTTTTACGGCAAGCATTAAAGTCGCTTCAAAAAGGTCGTGATGTTGCTATGACACCTGATGGTCCAAGAGGCCCAAGGCATACTGTCGCGGATGGTGCTGCTGCACTTGCAATGATGAAAAAAGTACCTATTGTTGCTATGAATTGCAATCCAACATCATATTGGAAGATGAAGAGTTGGGATCAGTTTTGCATTCCAAAACCTTTTTGCACGATAGAATTTTATTTTGCAGATCCCTTTTACGTCCATGAATTAACACTCGAAGATGCCAAAGCGTTAATTCAAAAGCGCCTGTTAGAGCACTCGGTTTGATGCACTTAATCCAAATGGTATTGCTTTTGCTTGATATTTTACAAAACTTAAGCAAGATTAGTCTAATATATAGTACAAATTCAAATAAACACAAGAGTAGTGATGTGAACAAAGAGTCAGCAATATGGGCATAAGAACTGTTCTTCAAAAAAAATTTCAGAACCTTTTTGTCGCTATTGTATTAAGTGAAGCAGAATGTATTCTGCGCTGCAAAGTACTTAAAAATGGTGCAATTGCGAAAACTTTTACCAAAACATTTCCTCTTTCATCACCACTTGAAACACTTGATGGTGCCGTTGAAAATTATTTGATGAATTTACAAGATGAGTATCAATTTGTCTATATTGCTTTTTTACTTAATTCTTTAGGGCAAGGTGCTATTGAAGGTAGTGGAAATTCAAGCTTTACAAAACACAATGTTGATATTCAAAATGTTCATAATGTAACACTTTATAATCAATGGTCTACCTATGCCTCTTACATCGAAATCAAATGGGCAAAAAATCTTTTTGCTAACGTAGGACTGGATTTTATCTACTCTCCTTTTATTATTTTAAGCGATTTTATTGTTTCTCAAAAGCTGAAAAATAAACCAACATGTTATCTACTTAACTGCCAAGATTTCTTTGTATTGGCTATTTTTGAAGAGAAAAAATTACATTTCGGCGCTTTTTTTAAAACCCAAAGCGACACATCTTTTACACGTAGCGATGATATCAATGATTGGGAAAATGAGCATGAAGAAGAAGGTGTTCTCGATTCTGAAGAGATGCCTACGATGCCTGTGGAAGAAGATGAGCACGAAGAGCACGATGAAGGTATTGAGGAGCTCAGTGAATTAGGCGAGCTTAGTGAGCTTGAAGATATTGATGATTTGCGCTCCACGGACTCTTTTTCTGACATTGATGAAAAGACAATTGGCTCATTTAGAGGTCTGGAAGGGATCAAAGAAGAAGATATTAGCTTAGAGTTGTATGGACGAGATCTTTTGGTGTATAAATACCTGAAAACAGCTTTAGAAGAGTATTATCATAATCCTTTGTATACGAGTGAATTTATTGATGAGATCATTATTTTCGATGGGTATGAAATTAGCTCTGATTTAATCCATCAGCTTGAAGATGAGCTTATGATGGATGTTGAAGTTCATAAAGTTGATGTCAGTGATCGTATGTGTGACATAGCCATTAAAGAGGTTTTTAAATGAGACTAAGTTTCATAGCTCCTCGCCCTAAACCATTTTTATCACTCTTCAGTAAAATGTGGGTGGTTTTTATTGTTTTAATGTCACTTTTCATGATTATCTTTAATTTTTACATTGTGATTGAGATGAGCTCTTTTAAAAGTGGTGTGGTTGATCTTACAAAAGAGCGTGAAAGACTTGAACTAAAAATCGATGAAGATGATGAATTGATTAGTCTTATTTTACGCCAAAAAGCACTTTCTGAAGAGATTTTTTCTAACAATACTTTGTTAAAAGAGAGTATGAAAAATCTTTTTGATTTAGTTCCCGATCAAATTACGTTACAAAAAGTACAAATGGAACGCAATTCTTTGGTCATATACGGTGTCACGCCAACACAAGATACTTTTAATTTCTTGTTAGCAGCACCTTTAAAATCAATCTTTCATACCAGCAATACAACATTTTACCTCACAAAAGAGGGTTGGTATAATTTTGTAAGTATTAACAAAATTATTGGCGAGGATGGCATACGTGAATAATTTTGATCGTAGTTTAGACAAAATTGATATGATGAAACTGCTTATTTTCTTAACAGTTTTTATGGTTATCACTTTTACGTTTGTTTTTCTAATGATTATTCCCAATATCAAAGATCATCGTGTTTTACAAGCAGAATATAAACGTGTTTTAGTGCATAAAACCAGAGTCGAAAATCTCTTTTTTGAACGTGAAGCAGAGCTTTCAAAATTAAAAGCGGAAAATGTACATATTATTTCTGCGTTCAAACACCCTTTTACACAACAAGAGTTTGTCCGTTATGCAGGAAAGTTTTTTGCGCAAGTTTCTCTTGCGGAAGTGACAAAATCTGAGTATAAAAAAGAGTTTATAGAGTATGAACTTAATGTGACATCTATGCTCAAAACACCGACAAATTTTTACAATTTTTTAGAAGGGCTGAATCGTTACGATAGCATTGTACAAGCAGATTTTCCTATTCATTTAGAATCGAGCAAAGAGAGCATTACTTCTACATTTAAAATCAAGGTTTATGATCTTAACGCAACGCGCTAGGGTCAATGCTTGAAACATACAAATAAGGACGTATTTTTGAAGGAATACGCTCATTTCTGCACAACTCTTTAAACTTTTTATCCATAGTCACAGTAGAGTATGGAGCGATAAAAATCTTCTCTTCTGTAAAACAAACCACAATCTTTCCCCCTATAACACACGTTTTTGTTCGTAAAATTTCATCTCTTTGTGCTTTAGAAGGAAGTAGCCCCAACATTTTTAGAATTTTATCAATTTGCCTAATATTGATCAGATCATCAAGCTCTTTTGGAATGATAAAAAGATCATGAATACGCTTTGGCTGATGCGGTAAAAAGCGTTTTTTATCTTCTTGTAGATACGCAAAACTTTTAGCAATACCTGCTTCATATGCCTCGATGAGAGGGGTTGCATAAGTGTGTCTAAATTGGTTACGAAGGTGGTGTAAAGCATCATTGCTTGCATCGTTAAAGTAGGTAATTTTATGCTCTTCAAGATAGCTTTGAAGAGTTTTTTTGCTGATATGTAAAAGTGGGCGGATAAGCTTATAACTTTCACGCTCTTCAATCTCTTGCATTCCTAGCATTTCCACAATACCCGCACCTCGTGTGAATTGCATTAAAAACCATTCGAGGCTATCGTTTAAATGGTGTGCCGTTAACAGTGTTTCATAACTATACTCTTGGATAATTTTTCCAAAAAAAGCGTAACGTTCTTTGCGTGCTTGATGCTCAAAGTTACTTTGATCAAGTTGACATTTTAATGTAAAAAGTTGTTTATGGTGCTCTCGTGCTAGTTTGCTTGCATACGCCTCTTCGGCATCGCTTTGGTCTCTGGTTTGGTAGTTGACATGGGCAATATCAAAAGGAATGTTATGCTCAATCAGTAAAAAGAAGAGGGCAGTGGAATCTCCACCGCCTGAAAATGCGACTAAATTGTGTCTGTTTCTAAGGTGTGAAAGTGTTGCTTCATGCAACAGTGGTAATGGTTGCAATGAGTTGATCTCCAGCACATTCGGTGATGGTGGCACGGTAACATTTTCCTACTTCAATGTTTTCGATGTCAGAATCATTCACCAAGACTTCACCATCAATGCTAGGTGCCCAAAGAAGTTCACGTGCTCCCATAAAATATTCATGTTCGCTGCTTTCACCTTCAACCAAGATGATGACCTCTTTGCCAACTTCTTTTTCAAAACTTTTTTTGGTTTTGGCTTGTACGCTAATATCTAGTTGTTTAATGCGTTTATTGATCGTTTTGGTCTCTATTTTTTCATCCATTTCAAAAGCACTGGTATCTTCTTCATCGGAATATGCAAAGATATTAACACGGTCAAAATCAAAGGATTTCGTAAACTCAAGAAGCTCATTAAATTCGACGTCGCTCTCTCCTGGATGCCCTACGATAAAACTGGTGCGAATAAAGCTATTGGGTGCTTTACGCATAAGCTCCAATTGCTCGATAATGCGTTCACGCCCAGCTCCTCGTTTCATGCGTTTAAGCATTGAGTCACTGATGTGTTGAATAGGCATGTCAAAGTAGTTATGAAAAAGAGGTGATGCGATAACGCGCTCGATAAGTGCGTTGGATGTTGTTGTTGGGTAAAGGTATAAAATGCGGGCACTCTTAACACCTTCGATTTGTTCTACCGACTCAATAAGTCTGATAAGCCCTTCTTTCTCACCTACATCGCGTAGATAGGAACTGCTGTCTTGCGAGATAAAACTAAAGTCATAAAAACCTTTTGCGACCAGTGCTTTGACCTCTTTAACGAGTGATTCGAGTGTTCGTGAGTGGAGTTTACCTTTGAACCCAGGGATGGCGCAAAAACTACACGTTTGATTGCATCCTTCGGAGAGTTTGACATACGCGTGCGCGTTTGAGCCTGTAATGATGCGCTCTTCTTCACTCTGTAAGTACGTTGCTGGACTAAAGCGATTTTGACGAAGCGCAATGATTTCATCGATTTTATCATAATCACCCACGCCTGTAAAAAGGTCAACTTCTTTCAGCTCTTTGGTCAAATCTTCCTTGTATCGTTCTGTAAGGCAGCCTGCCATAACAAGAACAGATCCCTTTTTACGGGCTTCGTGAAGTGAAAAGATGGTGTTGAGACTCTCTTCTTTTGCAGGCCCGATGAAGCCACAGGTATTGACGATCAGCACGTCTGCCTGAGAGGGATCATCGCACATCTCATAGGCTTGAAGTTTTCCTAACATTACTTCGCTATCAACGAGATTTTTATTACAGCCCAGTGAGACTAAATGTAGTTTTTTCAATGTATTCCTTAAATCCATAAATTATCAATGAGGCGAGTAGTACCGACTTTTGCGCAGACTAAAATGATAGAGTTGCCTATTTCAATAGTGCGTATTGTATCAAAATCACGATTTAAAATCTCCACGTATTCTACATGTAACGTTGAGAGGGTACGTAGCATTTCAGCTTTAATCGTTGCAATATCACGTTCACCTGCAATAATGGCATGTGTTGCCACTTTGAGTGATTCACATAGAAGGAGTGCATCTTTGCGTTCGTCTGCATTGAGGTAAACATTACGACTGGAGAGCGCTAAGCCATCATCTTCACGTACAATTTCACACGGGACAATTTCAAGGTCCAAAAAGAGCGACGCAACCATATTTTGAAGAAGATACAGTTGTTGGGCATCTTTTTTTCCAAAATAGGCACGCGTTGGTTTGGTAAGATTGAAGAGTTTTAAAACCACACGCAAAACGCCATCGAAATGACCTGGACGCGCTAAACCTTCTAACACATAGGCTTTGGAACTTGGTGCTAAGATGGTCGGTTCCATTTTTGAATACATGGCATCAGGATGAGGCATAAACAAAATCGCCACACCCGCAAGTTCACAAATTTTAATATCGGCTTGGGTTCGCTGCGGATAGGTGTTAAAATCTTCTCCTTCTAAAAATTGTGTTGGATTGACAAAAACAGAGACGATGGTATGCTCATTTTCTAAGATCGATTTTTGTATTAAAGAGAGGTGTCCGTTGTGCAAGGCTCCCATTGTTGGGACGAAGCCAATGGATCCTTGAAGCTCTCTTCTTGCTTGGGATAATTCTTCAATGGTTTTTACTATTTTCATTTTAGGCACTTTTGAGTAAAATATAATACTAGACTTCTAAGAAACAGTTCTTATGAGAGGTCTCTTAAATTGAAGCGAGTATTATAGCAAAAGGAAACCATTTGGATAGTTACGAATACACCGAACTTCTCAAAAAATTAACCACGAAAGTGGACAACATCGCGCAGATTATTAAGCCAGAGGATCTTACCTTAAGGCTTAAAGAGATTGAAACGATTGAGCAAAACCCTGAATTTTGGAATGATGCAAAAAAAGCGGCTGAATTACAAAAAGAAAAAACAGCGCTAAACTCTTTACTAAATCGTTACACCAAAGCTAAAAATGTTGTTGTCGATGCCGTAGATTTATACGAAATGGCAAACAGTGAAAACGATGAAGCAACAGTGGAAGAGCTTTACAAAGATGCAGATCATTTGGAAGATCATATTACAAACTTAGAGATTGCCATGATGCTCAGTGGCGAAAATGATAATAAAAACGCCATTATCTCTATTCATCCAGGCGCAGGTGGTACTGAGAGTCAAGATTGGGCAAGTATTTTGTACCGTATGTACCTTCGATGGGCAGAACGCTTAGGCTTTAAGATTGAAGTACTTGACTACCAAGAAGGCGAAGAAGCTGGTCTTAAAGATGTCAGTTTTATCATCAGTGGTGAGAATGCGTATGGCTACCTAAAAGTCGAAAATGGTATTCACCGTTTGGTGCGTATCAGTCCGTTTGATGCCAATGCCAAACGTCATACGTCGTTTAGCTCTGTGATGGTTTCTCCAGAAGTCGATGATGACATCGATATCGTCATTGAAGATCGTGACCTTAAAGTGGATACCTATCGTTCAGGTGGTTCAGGTGGACAGCATGTCAATAAAACAGACAGTGCGATTCGTATCACGCACGTACCAACGGGTATTGTCGTACAGTGTCAAAATGACAGATCTCAGCATAAAAACAGAGCAACTGCTATGAAAATGTTGAAGTCACGTTTGTATGAGCATGAGCTTGAAAAACAACAAGCTATTAAAGACGGTGTTGAAAAGAGCGAAATTGGCTGGGGTCATCAGATTCGCAGTTATGTTTTAGCGCCATACCAACAAGTCAAAGACAATCGTAGCAACATTGCGTACTCTCAAGTCAATAATATTCTAGATGGTGATATTTCAAAAATGATCGAAGACGTGCTTATCGCACAAAAACGCTAATAAAGGATTACAATGCAAAAACAAGCAATCTTAACACAACTAGGTTACAGTGTCACTCCAAACGCAGAAGCGCAACTTGAGCGCGTTATAAACAATACCATAGGCTTTGAGCATATTGAAAAACATCTCATCGCACTCCATGACGCACTTAAAGTGCATCACTCTTTTGTGGCACTGTCTAGTAACAAAGATTACTTCAAAATCAAAAACGAAGCTACGGGTGCTGAGTTGATTGATGAGGTCAATGAAATGATCAGCAAATGGGCAGCAAAATACAAAATTACTTTGGAAAAAGTTCCTAACAAAAACACCTATTATGTCATAGGTTATAAATAACAAAGGCTCTTTATGTTTAAGACAAAATATCTGATTATTTCTTCTGTCGTTGTAGCGGCCTTAGCTGTTACGCCACTTATCGTTTCTCAAAAAGTCGATAGTGTCATTGCAACAAACAGTGCTTTGCTGGAAAAAAATGGTTTAAAGCAGGACATTTTGAGTAAAAGCGGCTATTTGACAGGCAAAAGAGCGTTTAGCCTTGAAGTCGTTGATGCAAAAAAAGCACGTGACTTTTTACTCGCCCAACTCGTTGAAAAAAATGCACAATACAAGCTTTTTGCCCAAAGCCTCAAAGAGGAGAGTGATGCTGGAATTAATAGCGTGTTAGATGGATTGAAATTTAAAGGAGAGATGACAAACTCTAACTTCTTACCAAGTGATGTGGACGTTTCATTATCTCTAGATCAACTCCCAAAATCGCTTCAAGAAGAGCTTGCGAATGATAAAGAGGCAAGCGATATTATTTTACCACTCTTAGCACGTGGTGTCATTGCGGTAGATATGACGTTTAGTAGCGATCAAAAGCTCAAAGAGCTTAAACTCAAAGACATTAAAGAAGAGATCAAATCAGAAGGTGCAACGCTCAACGTTGATACGCAAAAGCAGATGATTTCGCTTAACCAACGAGGCGATGTTGTACAAGGTGTTTTAGGTGTTGCTCAACAAAACCTTGGCGTAAGTGGCGAAATGTTTATGCTCAAAAGTGAGCTCAAAGATTTTATCTATAACTTTAGTTACAAAGATGACCTTAACAACAAAGGCGATATTAGCATTGGCAAATACGTACTTGAAATTAACGATGAATACACCAATGTCAAATTTGATCTTGGAAGTCTCAAAGCGAATAGTAGCGTCGAAGATGTGAAAAAAGACCTTCAAATCAAAGCTGACTATACACTTGATAACATTGCATTGCTTAATAGCACGGAAGATGTGAAGCTTGAAAAACTCTTTTTCAAACTCTTTTTAAGAGGAATTAACGCAGACACAATCAAAAAAGTGCAAGCGGATTACAACACGCTTCTTTTGGGTGCAACGCCTGTTGAAGATAAAGTGCTCATTGATGATTTTGTAGCGCTTATCAATCATGGGGTAAAAGTTGATCTTGGTATCACGTTTAAAGGCTTAACCACAGAGATAGTTAACCTTAAAGATGTGAGTGTTGATACTACCCTAGAGATAGCTCAAAACAGCTACAGCGATAAAGAGAGTCCACTAGCACTTCTTGGGCTTTTGGATGTTACCTCAAAAGTAAAAGTTCACAAAGATGACCGCGAAACACTCGAAGCTATGGGCTTAACTTCAGCTGATGACTTCGCACTTGGCAAGTCTGAGGGTGATTTTTTCATTTATGAAATTGCAATGAAAAAAGGGATCATCAGTGTTAACGGTAAAGTGATCCAATAATTTCAATGAACACAACCTCAAAAACAAATATTTTTGCGCTTGCTCTTGGAGATACACTTTCTCCAAGAGTTTTGCTTGTCTCTTTACTCTCTTTTGTCTTAACCATTATTGTTTTCATTGGAGCTATTTGGCTTTTATTTGGAGGCATGGGTGCTTTATCTGCATGGATAGCGCAAAGTTTGCAAAGTTTTGAGGGAAGCATCGAGCAGAGTTGGTTTTTGAGTATGGTTTCACTTATTTTCATCACCAAAACCATTGTAGCCATTCTCTTCTTTTTTACGTCTGCAATGGTAACATACTATCTTTTTCTAATGGTTTATTCGGTTATTGTAGGACTTTTTGCAGGCTATTTTATTAAAGAGATAAGCTCCATTTATTACCCAAGCGTCAAGTTTTTGGGTATGGGGGTTATGAGCTATCTTTGGATGGTGTTTAAAACGCTTTTATGGACAACCCTGATGTTTGTCTTGCTCTCACCTTTGGTCTTTGTTCCACTGTTCAATTTTGCACTTTTGTTGCCGGTGTTTTATCTGTTTCATAAACTTTTAGTTTTGGATGTGGCTTCGATGGTGAATTCGCGTGAAGAGTACAAAGAGTTAAAACGATTGTATGCAGGGCAAATGAGAGGAATTTCTTTGGTCTGTTTTGCGCTGACCATCATTCCATTTTTAGGTGTCGTGATTTATCCGTATTATGTGATTGTTATGAGTCACTTTGTGTTTCGTAAAACGGAGGCATTACGGGCTTCTTAACAAAGCTCGAAAATGCCTTTTGATCGGTTTTTATAAATGCTTCCATGACATGCGATTGCTCCATGCATGGCAAGATTGACTCCATTTTTCTCTCTGCACATCAAATCACCCAATGCCATCATAAAGTTAGCGGTTGCCTCTACGGTATCGATGCTATAAGGAACCATTGCACCTGTGAGCGTGATGATTTTATCTTTTACATGTAGCGCTAAAAAGGTTGCGGTAACATCCATGGTATCTGTGCCATGCACAATCAAAATTTTACGACATGGTGAGGTTTTAATGGTCTTTACGATTAACTCTCGATCCATTTCGCTCATTTCAAGACTATCTTTATGAATGATATTTAAAAGCTCATACGACGTATTGTGACAATACTGCAAAATAGCTTCCAAGGCTATTCCATCTTGTGGAACTTCAAGTTCACCTTTAAGTGGATTGTAGCGTTTGTTGAACGTACCGCCAGTATTGATGATAAGAATTTTTTCCATGTTTAAACTTTTTGTCGAATTTGAATTTTTTGAGGATCAAAAAGCTCTGTTGCTCTTTGAACAAAAGGGGTGTTAAGAACTTCTTTGGCGTCAATTTCAACTTTCCCTGCCATCATTGCACCCGTTGCACAACTTTCACTTTGTGGTTCGTTGTCAAACTCAAGGCTTTCCATCATAGAAGAACTTTGATCATTTGCACTGAGTTCTGCTTCACTCATTTGTGCTTCATAGTTAGGGTCAAACGAAGGCTCAGGTTGTGGCTCTGATGGAAGTGCTTGGATTTTATTGATTTTTATTTTTGTTTCTAAGCCGAAAACTTCTTGTACAAAATGTTTGATGATGCTGTAGTACGTATTGAGTGTTTTACTCGCTTCGCCTTCCGCACTTGAGGTGAGGGTGAGTTGCTCATCTTCAAAGCTTACAAAACGAATGCAATTTTTGAAACATTCACCCAGTTCTGCGTTACG
Organism: Sulfurospirillum sp.; assembly: GCF_036802865.1. Lineage (NCBI taxonomy): Bacteria > Pseudomonadati > Campylobacterota > Epsilonproteobacteria > Campylobacterales > Sulfurospirillaceae > Sulfurospirillum > Sulfurospirillum sp. Next base: position 484,046 of record NZ_DAIRVK010000001.1, read on the forward strand.
GTCAAGTAGTTTGTCGCAAAGGCGTTCAAACAGCATTCCTGACGTGACACCTTGATCTTTTACCTGTAAAACTTCTTCGACTACCTCAGGCTCTGTAAGAGGTGTTTCCGCGCTTTGCGCTACTTCGGCTTTAACATGTGATGCAGGGAGTCTAAATTTCTCATTTTCAAGTGAATCTATCATCTCTTCGATGGTTTTGATGTTGGTTGCTTCGATCATTTTAAAGAAAATCAATGAAAGCACAAACCCATTGTTGGCATTGATGTAAAGAAGGCTTTTGGATTCACTTAATATTTTGAAAAAACGCTCATATAAAAGGGTTGAAAAACGGCGATCTTGTGCAAAAAAAGCATTTTTAAGATAGGCGATTAATTCATCAATGACAATTTCACACTCATAACTTTCAAGCTCTTTAATGATATGGAGCATTTCATTTTTATTGCCACTTAAAATAGCGGTAAAGATAGTCTCTAATTGGTTTGGATCAAGAAGTCCCAGCATCGTTGCCACATTCTCTGGGGTAATGTAGCCTTTGGAAAAAATAATGGCTTGATCTAAAAGTGTCAAAGTGTCACGAAGTGAGCCATTTCCAGCACGAGAGAGCATTTCAAGTGCTTCTTTTTCGTACTCGATGTTTTCAAGATTGAGTATATGGCAGAGGTGATTAACAACATCGCTTTGTTTGATCTGTTTAAATCTAAAATGTTGAGCACGCGATAAAATCGTTGCAGGCAGTTTTAAAGGATCAGTCGTTGCAAGGATAAATTTAACATAACTTGGAGGCTCTTCCAATGTTTTCAAAAGCGCATTAAACGCTTGAGTGGTCAGCATATGGACTTCATCGATGATGAAGATTTTGAAACGAGCACTGGTGGGTTTGTATTTGGTACTCTCGATCAATTCACGAATATCGTCAATTCCTCGGTTAGATGCGGCATCCATTTCGATGATGTCGATGTGACGGTTTTCGTTGGCACTGAGACAGTGTTCACACACTTCGCATGGCGTAGACGTTGGACCTTGGTCGCATACGAGCGCTTTAGCAAAGATACGCGCTGTTGAAGTCTTTCCGCTACCTCTAAGTCCTGAAAAGAGATAGGCGTGTGAGAGCCTATCTTGGTTAAGTGCTAATGAAAGTGTTTGGGTGATAGACTCTTGGCCGATCAACTTTTCAAACGAGGAAGGACGATATTTTAGAGCAAGTACTTGATGTGACACGTAAAGACCTTTGTCTGATTTATAACCAATTTTACACTATTTTGAGATTTTTTCCAAAACCTCATTCTGCCAACATTGTTGGCAAGCTATAGTGCCATAGTGGCTAACGTAGTCAAAAAAGCTTTGCTTTTTTGACATTCTGAACTAGGCTTTAAAAAAAAGTCTAGTCATTCATAATCGAAAGTAGTTCTTCATTGTCCTTGGTTTTAAGCATCTTAGCATACAAGAATTTAAGTGCTTCAATGTCATCCATTTGGCTAATAGCACTTCTAAGTGCCCAGATTTTTTGAAGACGATCAGGGGTGAGAAGAAGTTCTTCTTTACGTGTTCCTGATTTCATGATGTTAATCGCAGGGTAAATACGACGATCGGAGATATTTCTATCGAGAACGATTTCGCTGTTACCCGTACCTTTGAACTCTTCAAAGATAACTTCGTCCATTCGACTTCCAGTCTCAATCAATGCGGTTGAAATGATGGTCAAACTACCGCCATCTTCGATATTTCTCGCCGCACCAAAGAAACGTTTTGGTTTATGTAGAGCGTTCGCATCCACACCACCACTGAGTACTTTACCACTTGAAGGCGTTACCGTATTGTAAGCACGCGCAAGACGGGTAATAGAATCTAAAAGGATAATGACATCTTTGCCCATCTCAACGCGACGTTTTGCTTTTTCGATAACAAGGTTTGCTACGCGAACATGGTTCGATGCTGGCATATCAAAGGTAGAGCTATACACTTCACCTTGAACACAGCGTTGCATATCGGTTACCTCTTCTGGGCGCTCATCGACAAGTAAAACGATGAGTTCTGACTCAGGGTGATTACGAGCAATTCCGTGTGCAAGTTCTTTCATAAGTTCCGTTTTACCACTTCGTGGAGGTGCAACGATTAGACCACGTTGTCCTTTACCAATTGGGGTAAAGAGGTCAAGTACACGACCAGTGATTTTCATCGGATCGTATTCAAGTTTGATTTTTTCGGTTGGATAAAGGGGTGTTAGGTTTTCAAAAAGAGGGCGTTTTTTGCTCTCTGCAAGAGGTAAGTAGTTGATCGCTTCGATTTTAAGAAGGGCGTAGTAACGCTCTTGATCTTTGGGAGGTCTAACTTGTCCTGTGACGATGTCACCGGTACGAAGTGCAAATTTTTTGACTTGAGTACTGCTTACATAGGCGTCATTGGCACTGTCTGAAAAGTTGGCGTCCGTAGCACGTAAGAAGCCATAACCTTCACCAGCAATCTCTAAGATGCCCGTAAATAGGATAAATCCGCCTTGGTTGACTTGTGATTTTAAGATTTCAAACATCAAATCTTGGCGTTTTAATTCATTTGGATTTTCGATGCCAAGTTCAGTTGCGATCTCTAAAAGTTTTTCAAGAGGAGTGGTTCTAAGACCCTCAATTTTGTAGCCATCAACAGGAACGTGGGTTCGTGATTTGTTATAGTGAGTTGGTTTTGCTTGGACGTTTCCGTTAGTGTTACCGTTTGGTTGGGCTGAATTTGCGCAGGTTTGATTGTTTGAGGTAGGAGTGTTTCCGCTCATTGTGCCTTCTTTGTTGTTAGTTTGATCGTTCATGAAGCTAGAGTCTCTTGTATGGTGAAAGGATTCCCAAAGTATAGAGTTGCTTGAGTCGATTGTTATGAGACTACTTTGTGAGAATTCTAAAAAGTAGTGATGGCGTAATTTTAGTCAAAGCGAAAGGATTTGTCAAGGTGGGCTAAAGAGAAAAAAGATAAAATGGCGCTCATAAATTGTGAACAGCAAAGAAGTGAAAAATGAATGATTTAGCGCATTTGGCGATTATTATGGATGGTAATGGAAGATGGGCACAGCGTCAAGGCAAAGAGCGCTCATATGGGCATAAAGAAGGGGCTAAAAAGGTACGGGAGATTACCAAATATGCTGCAAAAATTGGCATTCGCTATTTGACACTTTATGCCTTTAGTACCGAAAATTGGGATCGTCCTAAAGCGGAAGTTACCGTTTTGATGAAACTTCTCTCCAAATACCTTCGCAGTGAAATTCCAACGCTCTTAGAAAATAATATTCGTTTTGATGTCATTGGCGATATGAGCAAATTTTCTGCTTCGCTTCAAAAAGAGATCGCTTATGCTAAAGAGATGACGGCACACTGTACAGGGCTTCGCCAAATCCTTGCTATCAATTACGGGGCACACGATGAAATCCTTCGCGCTATCAACAAATCTATACAGACAAACGGTGAAATCACCAAAGAAATTTTAGAGTCCAACCTTGACACAGCAGGTATTCCTGATGTCGATGTCCTCATTCGTACAGGGGGTGACTGCCGCCTTTCCAACTTCTTACTCTGGCAAGCAGCTTACGCAGAACTTTTCTTTAGTAAAACCCTTTGGCCAGACTTTTCCGTGGGAGAACTTGAAACAATTATTTCGGAATACAAATCAACCGAAAGAAGGTATGGCAAGATTTAACTATAGAACAAAATCGTGACACTTTAAAATTTGCTATAATTAGAAAGAATTACAAATATTACTAAACAAAATAGTGTTATACTTACATGTTGGTCGTTTGATGATTCGTTAAATTATAGTGAGTTGTCATGAAAAAAGTTGTTGTAATTGTTCTATTTTGTTTATGTCAATATCTTTATGCAGAAGAGGCACTCCGCCTTGGGATTTTAGCGTTTCGCCCAAAAGAGCAGGCTTTGATTCAGTGGCAACCTTTTGCAACGTATCTTCAAGATGCTATTGGGAAACCTATTGCTCTTCAAATCTACAATTACCCTGAATTTACACAAGCCGTTGCTGAGGCTAAAGTTGACATCATTTTAACCAATCCTGGGCATTACATCGTTTTGAAAAACAAGTATAAACTCTCCGCACCTCTTGTTACGCAGATTACCCAAAAAAACGATACAACACTCACTCAATTTGCAGGCGTTATTTTCACACGCAACGATGCTCCCATTGCATCACTTCATGATTTAGAAAATAAAAAGATTGCTTTGACCGATACCGATTCTTTAGGTGGCTATCAGATGCAAGCCTATGAGCTGGCAATCAACGGTATTGTGTTGAAAAAAGAGCAGATACTCGCAACAGGTATGCCCCATGATAAGGTCATAGATGCGGTTCTCTCACATCAAGCCGACGTAGGCTTTGTCCGTACCAATGTGCTTGAAGATATGGCACAAGAAGGCAAATTTGTTTTATCGGACATTAAAATTATCAATGAACAACATGATGCCCATTTCCCTTATATTTACTCTACCAGACTTTACCCCGAATGGCCTTTAGTTGTTGTCCCTGAATTAGACGAGCACATAGCACGTGCGCTAACCATTGCATTACTCTCTCTGCCTTCACAAAGTGAAGCTGCAAGAAGTGCTCAGATTTATGGTTTTACAGTTCCTGCGGATTATAAAGGGGTTGAAGATGCCTTAAGAACGCTTCGTGTAGCACCTTTTGAAGGTGTTCCAAAATTTACACTCGCTGATTTTTGGGCACGTTATTCCCAGTATATTTCACTGGGACTTTTTGTTGTTCTTCTCGCTATTATGATCGTTGGAACACAATTGTACAGGCAAAACAGACGCATTCGTCACAATGAAAAGCATTTACTTTTGGTTCAAGACAATCTCCAAAGTACCCTTGATGCCATCCCTGATGCACTGTTTGAAATGAACCTTGATGGTGTTTATTATCGTGTAGGACGCTCATACGCACATCGCGAGTTTCCTCTGTCTGAAAATATTGGCAAAAGTGTCGATGCGATTTACCCACCGCACGTTGCGTCTGTTTTTAAGCAAGCATTGCAAGATGCTAACAGGGAAGGTCATGTTTTTGGCTACCAATATGCACAAGAAGAAAGTGGTCAAACACGCTGGTTTGAACTCTCTGTCGCAAAGAAAAAAGAGTCTCATGCGGTAGCACATTTTATTGTTTTGTCGCATGAAATTACACGCCGTAAAGAGGCAGAAGCAAAACTAAAACTCGCAGCCAGTGTGTTTACCTATGCACGTGAGGGTATTATGATTACCAATGCTTCCGGTGAGATTGTTGAGGTCAATGAAACATTTAGCTTGATTACGGGTTATGCATACCAAGCCGTCGTAGGGCAAAATCCACGCATTTTGAAGTCAGGCAGACAAGGGGAGTTTTTTTACAAACAGATGTGGCATTCATTGCTTGAAAAAGGGCATTGGTATGGGGAAATTTCCAACCGCCGTAAATCAGGTGAAGTCTATATACAGATGACGAGCATCAGCGCTATTTATGATGAAAAGGGTGTTGTTCAGTCTTATGTTGCCCTTTTCACAGACATAACGACAATGAAAGAGCATGAAAAACAGTTAGAGTATATCGCGCATTATGACGCACTTACCTCACTTCCCAATCGTGTTTTATTTGCAGACCGCTTAAGACAAGCAATGGTACAAACGGAGCGAAGAAAAAAAGAGCTTGCCGTTGTGTATCTTGACCTTGATGGTTTTAAAGTCATCAACGACCAATACGGTCATCATATAGGCGATGAGCTTTTAGTGACACTGGCTGGGCGCATGGAAGCGGCTCTTCGCCAGAGCGATACCATCTCGAGGCTTGGTGGTGATGAATTTGTAGCTGTTTTAGCAGATCTCAACAATCAAGATGAGTGTAGGCCTATTTTAGAGCGTTTGCTTCAAGCAACGTCTGATCCTGTTGTCATCAATAACCACATTATTCAAGTTTCAAGTAGTATTGGTGTCACACTTTACCCCAAAGATGGGGTGGATGCAGACCAACTGCTTCGACATGCAGACCTTGCTATGTACCAGTCAAAACAATCAGGAAAAAACCGTTACCACTTTTTTGATATAGAGTATGACAAAGCGATGAAACAGCACAATGCACATCTTGAAGATGTATTGTCTGCCATTACAAATGATGAATTTGTGCTTTACTATCAACCTAAAGTCAATCTCAAAACGCACAAACTTGTCAGCCTTGAAGCCTTGATCCGCTGGCAACACCCTCAAAAAGGCTTTTTGCTTCCACACGCTTTTTTACCTATTGTGGAAGATCATATTTTGAGTATTAAGCTGGGTGAATGGGTGATTGAGCGAGCGTTTAAGCAGATGAGCGCTTGGATAAAAGAAGGGTTTATGATATCGGTAAGTATTAATGTCGGTGCACGTCAACTGCAAGATCCAAGTTTTACAGAGTACTTGAAAACGATGTTGCGTCGCTACCCCGATGTGCCTGCGCATCTTGTTGAACTTGAGATATTAGAAACAAGTGCGCTTGAGGACATGGTACATGTTTCACAAATCATGCACGAGTGCAAAGCACTAGGTGTTCGTTTTGCATTGGATGATTTCGGTACAGGGTATTCATCGCTCAGTTATTTGCGAAAATTACCCATTGATATTTTGAAAATCGACCAAAGTTTTATTCGTAATCTTTTACATGATAACGATGATCTGGCTATTGTTGAGGCGATTATTGAGCTTAGTAAAGTGTTTGGCCTGAGTGTCATAGCCGAAGGGGTTGAGACGCCAGAACATGCGGAATTGCTCTTAAGCCATGGCTGTGAGTTAGCACAAGGGTATGGTATTGCTTATCCGATGCATCCTGATGCTATTATTATTTGGAAAGATTCAAGTCCTTATATCAAAAACTCTTGATTGAGATCAATCAATGACATAAATACCTCCTCTTGCTAAGATGCTGAAAATTTTAAAAAGAGGATAGAAAATGTCTTTAAACATGTTATGTGATCAATGCTCTATGAGTGCCATCAATGGCTGTGGTTCTAAAGGTCAAGATGTAGGAACGTGTGGCAAAGATGCCAACTTGGCAAAACTTCAAGACATCATGATTTACGGTCTTAAAGGTTTGAGTGCGTACAGAACACACGCCAATGAATTTGGTGCAAACACTAAAGAAGTCGATGACGTCATCGCTCAAACACTTTACTTCACTCTTACCAACGTTAACTTCAACTTTAACGACCACATCGCTCAACTGATGAAAATCGGCTCTGCTGGTGTTAAAATGATGGACATCCTAAGTGATGCACACACCTCTCACCTTGGCGTTCCAACCCCTGTTCAAATCAGTCAAAACAAAGCTGAAGGTAAAGCGATCTTAGTAAGCGGTCACAATCTTGACATGTTCCTAGAGCTTTTGAAACAAACAGAAGGTAAAGGCATCAATGTTTATACGCACTCAGAAATGCTTCCAGCACATGCGTACCCTGAACTTAAAAAATACCCTCACCTTAAAGGTAACATCGGTAAATCATGGTTTGATCAAACTAAACTCTTTGAGCAATGGGGTGGAACTATCATCGTAAACACAAACTGTATCGTTCCTCCAAAATCAAACTCAACCTATGTTGATAGACTCTACACTTACGACATCGTAGGCATCAAAGAGGGCAAAAAAATCCAAAACAATGACTTCAGCGAAGTTATCGCTCAAACATTAGCACTTCCCGATGTTAAAGGTTTTGACAGCGAAGAGACTCTCGTAACAGGTCACCACTATAAAACCATTCTTGGTCTTGCACCTCAAATTCTTGAAGCCGTTCAAGCAGGTAAAATCAGCCAGTTCTTCGTCATCGCAGGTTGTGACGCTCCAGGAAGTGGCGGCGAATACTACAGAAAAATGGCAGAGAGCCTTCCAAATGACTGTGTCATCTTGACGTCTAGTTGTGGTAAATTTAGATTTAACGACATCGACTTTGGAACCGTTGCAGACACAGGCATCCCTCGTTACCTAGACCTTGGTCAATGTAATGACAGTAACGGTGCTGTTCACATCGCTCTAGCCCTTGCTGGCGCACTTGGCGTTACAGTACACGATCTTCCAGTTTCTATCGTTCTTAGCTGGATGGAGCAAAAAGCCGTTCTTATTCTTCTAGGACTCTTTAGCCTTGGTATCAAAAATATCTACCTCGGACCAAAACCACCACAATTTGTCAACGATGACATCTTCGCTTTCTTGCAAGAGAACTTTAACTTGCATTTGACCGATGAAGCGGCAAGTGACGTTGAAAAATTACTTCTTAAAAAACCTGCTTAAGGTTTATATGTAAAGATGGGGAAGCCTTGAGAGAGGCTTTCTTGATTTTATTTTTTATCGGGTGCGTTTAATGTCAACAACATCTATCTTTGTCCCAAACAATGTTTTCGCCTTTTATTTTATTGAATTCTCTTAAAACTTTTTTATTAATAGTAAGTGTCTTATGTGTCGTTTCAAAAACAAATTCGTTACCAAATTTTTCTTTGATAATCTCGATAAGTCCATCTTGAGGTAAAGAGCCATTTTTCTTTATTTCATTTAACATAAAACTAGCAACATCTTTTACGGTCATCATAATTTCTTTTTTTACGTATCTTATAAGTCTGTTACATCATACAAAAAATATCATTTAATGAAGAAAAGATAGTCAGTTAGTGCCTTAAAGCTTTTTGCTATTTTGTTTACATGTAAAGATTTTATCTTTTAAATTTCTATTATTTATTGCATTGGTATAGCGAAAGTTAAAAGTTTAGCTCTAACCTATAAAATTATGAGATTAAAACTAAGCAAAAGGTTAAAAATGAGGTTACGACCCCTTTTTAACTTTATTTGCAAAATCTACCTCTATCTTTGAAGTTTGCTTTTTTTTCCATCTTTTGTGATTTTTCTATCTCTTTTATCGCTCTTTTTATTTCTAATAAGGTGTCTTGACCATAATCAGTTTGACTATATACATTCAAAGCTTTATTAAAAAACTCAAGTGCTTTTGTGCAAAACTTTTGCTCTTTATATACCCAAGCTATATTATTGTAAGTTGTAGCGGTGCTAGGATGATTTGACCCTAGTATTTTTTCGTATATCTCTAAAGCTTTTTCATACCACTCCAAGGCTTTATCATAGATGCCTTTTGATTTATATACCAAAGCTATATTATTGTAAGTTGTAGCGGTATCAGGATGATTTGACCCTAGTACTTTTTCATTTATCTCTAAAGCTTTTTCATACCACTCCAAGGCTTTTTCATAGATGCCTTTTGAATAATATACCCCAGCTATATTATTGTAAGTTGTGGCGGTATCAGGATGATTTGACCCTAGTACTTTTTCGTATATCTCTAAAGCTTTATCATACCACTCCAAGGCTTTATCATACCCCTCCAAGGCTTTATCATACCCCTCCAAGGCTTTATCATA